>NZ_JBOBRE010000018.1:0-126147 GCF_050586525.1 Massilia sp. BKSP1R2A-1
AAAAAAAACGCCACCTGACGGTGGCGTTCGCTGGTATCCCCCGCTTACCAGAAGATCACGCGATCCTTCGGCTCCAGGTACATCTTGTCGCCCGGCTTGACGTCGAAGGCTTCGTAGAAGCCCGGATGGTTGCGCAGGCTGCCGTTGACGCGGAATTCCGACGGCGAGTGCGGGTCGGTCTTGACCTGGGAGATCAGCGCGGCGTCGCGCGCCTTGCCCTTGCGCGCCTGCGACAGGCCCATGAAGATGCGCTGCTCGGCGGTGAAGCCGTCGATCACCGGACCGGGCTTGCCCTTCAGGTAGATCTTGTAGGCGCGGCTGGCCATGATGGCGCCGGCGTTGTCGGCGATGTTCTCGCCCAGGGTCAGCTCGCCGTTCAGGTTGTAGCCGGGCAGCGGGCTGTAGCCGGCGTACTGGTCCACCAGCACCTTGCCGCGCGCCGCGAACTGCTTGGCATCCTCTTCGGTCCACCAGTTGCGCAGGTTGCCGTCGCCGTCGTACTGCGAACCCTTGTCGTCGAAGGCGTGGCTGATCTCGTGGCCGATCGAGATACCGACCGAACCGTAGTTCACCGCCGGCTCGGCATTCGCGTCATACAGCGGGTACTGCAGGCGCGCCGCCGGGAACACGACTTCGTTCAGGGTCGGGCTGTAGTAGGCGTTGACGGTCTGCGGCGACATGCCCCAGACGCTGCGGTCGACCGGCTTGCCGAGGCGGTTCACCATGTAGTCGTGGCCGAACTCGCGGGCGCGGATCACGTTGCCGACCAGGTCGCCGCGCACGATCTTCAGCCTGGAGTAGTCGCGCCACTTGTCCGGGTAGCCGATCTTGACGTTGATCTTGGCCAGTTTGGCGTGCGCCTGCTTCTTGGTCTCCGGCGACATCCACTCGAGCTGGTCGATGCCTTCACCGAAGGCGGTGATGAAGTTCTTCGCCATGTCCAGCACCTGCTGCTTGCGCTCCGGCGGGAAGTGCTGGGTCACGTAGGCCTTGCCCACGACTTCGCTCAGGGTGCGGTTCACTTCGGCGATCGCGCGCTTTTCCAGCGGACGGTTTTCCTTCTGGCCCGACAGCACCGCGCCGCGGAAGGCGAAGCTCTCGTCGACGAAGGCCTGCGACAGGTAGGGCGCATAGCTGCTCAGCGCGCGGAACTCGAAATACGACTTCCAGGTGTCGACCGGGGTGGCCGCGATCAGCTTGTCCAGGCCTTCCAGGTAGGACGGCTGGCTGACGATGACCGACGTCACCTTGCCGGCGCCCGTGCCCTTCAGGTAGGTATCCCAGTCGAAGCCCGGCGCCAGGGCGCGCAGCTCGGCCAGGGTCTTCTTGTTGTAGCGCTTGACCGGGTCGCGGTTCTCGACCTTGGTCCACTGGATGCGGGCGATCTCGGTTTCCAGCGCCACGATTTGCTGGGCCTTGGCAGCTGCGTCCTGGTGGCCGGCCAGCGCCAGCATCTTCTCGACGTGGGCCTGGTACTTGGCGCGGGTGTCCTGCAGGCGCGCGTCCTTGTCGTTCAGGTAGTAGTCGCGGTCGGGCATGCCGAGGCCCGACTGCGAGATGCCGACCACGTAGCGGGTCGAATCACGGTTGTCCTGGCCCACGCCCATGCCGACCGGGCCATCGACGCCGATGCGGTCGAGACGGGCCATCAGGGCGGCCAGGCCGCGCTTGTCCTTCAGCGCCTGGATGCGCGCCAGTTCCGCTTTCAAGGGCGCCAGGCCGAGCTGGTCACGGCGCGCCTGGTCGACGTAGCTGGTGTAGAGGTCGCCGATTTTCTGGGCTTCCGAGCCGGCTTTCGCATTCTTCTGGGCGGCTGCGTCGGCGATGATGGCGCTGATCTGCTGCTCGACACGTTCCTGCGCGATGCTGAAAGCGCTCCAGCTGGAACGGTCCGAAGGAATGTCGACATCCTTCAGCCATTTGCCCTGCGTGTAGCGGAAGAAGTCATCCTGGGGACGGACGTCGCGGTCCATCGCGGTGATGTCGATGCCGGAGGCCGTTGCGGCGACGGCGCTCGCCGGCGCCGTGGTGGCGGCAGCGCTCGATGGCGCTACGACTGTAGCCCTCGATGGCGCTACGACTGTAGCCCCATCGTGCGCAAAGGCAGGGGCGGCAACGACGAACAACCCCGCAATCACACTGCTGCACAGGCTACGCTTCATCTCATTCTCCATTATTGGTGTTAGGAATCAAATGATCCTAATCCAACTGGAAGCGCCATGCCAAGGGCAGATTTGTACAGGTGTTGTTACATACACTCGTCAATACGCGTATGCATTTCAGCGCCCGCGCACCACTTGCAGCTTGACCTTCTTGCCCTGGCGATAGGTGTACAAGGTCATCGCGGCGTCGCGCAGATCGCCCTTCGCATCGAAGGCGATGGAACCGGTCACGCCCTCGTGGCGCACGGCGGCGAGTTGCGGCAGGAAGCGCGCCGGCTGGGCCGACCCTGCCTTCTGCATCGCCTGCGCGAACACCATCACCGCATCGTAGGCATAGGGTGCATAGGTCTCCACCGGCATGCCGTAACGCTGGCGATAGCGTTCGAGGAAGGCAGTATAAGCGGCTTCGCGCGGCCCTTCGACGCCGCCGGCGACGGCGCACACCACCCTGCCCTCGCCCAGCGCATCGCCCGCCAGCAGCGGCAGCTTTTCCGAGCACACGCCGTCCCCGGAGACCATGGCCGCCTGCAGGCCCAGGGTCTTCATCTGCTTGAGCATGGGGCCGGCCACCGCATCCATGCCGCCGTAGAAGATCACGTCGGGTTTCTTGCCGCGGATCTGGGTCAGGATGGCGCTGAAGTCGGTGGCCTTGTCGTGGGTGAACTGGCGGCTGACGATGGCGGCGCCGCCGCGCTTGCGCACCTCCTTGAGGAATTCGTCGGCCAGGCCCTGGCCGAAGGCGGTCCGGTCGTCGATCACGGCGATGCGTTTCGCCTTCAGGGCCACGAGGGCGTGGCCGGCCAGGGTGCGGCCGATCAGGCTGTCGTCGGCCACCACCCGGAACGCCGTCCTGTAGCCCTGGCGGGTGTAGACCGGCGTGGTGGCGGCCGGCGAGATCTGGGGCACGCCCGCGTTCGCATAGATCTTCGATGCCGGCACCGTAGGGCCGGAATTCAGGTGGCCGACCACGGCGGCCACGCGCGCATCGACCAGTTTCTGGGCCACCGCCGTGCCGGTCTTCGGGTCGCTGGCGTCGTCCTCCGCCATCAGGCGCCAGCGCACCTTCTGCCCGTCCAGCACGATGCCCTTGCCGTTCAATTCGTCGATGGCCATGCGGGCGCCGTTCTCGATGTCCTTGCCCTGGTGGGCGCCAGGGCCGGACAGGGGCGAGGCGGTGCCGATGACGACATCGCGCTGCGCGCTCGCAGGCGCGGCCGCCAGGGTGAGGAGGAATGCGGACAACAGTGCGGACGGGCGCATGGCGGCCTTTCTCGAAGGGATGGCTTCGATTGTACTGCCGGGAAAGATGAGCAGCCAGCAGCAAGCGTGCGGCCGGCCGTGGCGAAGAGATGGCGCGGCAGGCCCCCGCCTGCCTGCCGCGCATGGTTTAGTGCAGGACCTCGGGCAGGCGCTTGACGATCACCGCTTCGAGGTATTCGGCGGGCGCCACCAGCGCGTCGTCGCCGGCCACGTTGAAACGCTGGAGCATGGCGGCGATATCGGCCTCCAGGGCCTGCTGCCGGTCCGCGTCGAGCGCGCCGAAGGCCTTGTGCAGGGGGCCGTAGTAGTCGCGAAAGACCTGGATCCAGTGCGCCGGCGAGGCGTAGCGGAAGTTGAAGATCCGGCGCGTGCAGCGCACGCTGGCCGCCTCCGCACCGAAGAGCTGGCGCAGGTAGTCTTCATTACCCCACTGCGAAGGCGGCGACAGGCCGGCCGGGGGAGCCACGTAACGCCCCAGGATATTGAACAGCTGGCCGATCATGCCCTCCGCCGTCCAGTTCGCGAGGCCGATCCGCCCGCCGGGGCGCACCACCCGCATCATCTCGCGCGCGCAGCGCTGCTGGTCGGGCGCGAACATGACGCCGAAGGTGGACAGGGCGACATCGAAGCTGGCGTCTCCGAAAGGCAGCGCCTCGGCATCGGCCTCGCGGAAGTCGATCTGCAGGCCTTCGGCCGCCGCCCGCGCACGCCCCTTTTCGAGCAGGGCGGGCACGTAGTCGGTGGAGGTGACGCGCGCGAAGCGGTGCGCGGCGGCCAGGCTGGCATTGCCATTGCCCGCCGCGATGTCGATGACGCGCTCGCCGGCGCGGATGTCGGCCGCCTCGGCCAGCGACTCGCCGACGATCTGCAGGGTGACGCCGACGACGGCGAAGTCGCCGCTGGCCCAGGTGGCCTGCTGGCGCTGCTTGATGGCCGCATAGTCCGGCCCGACGGCATCGGGCTGGCGCGGCGCCGGTGTGGAAGGAACAGGTTGACTCATCGTAGCTCTCCTTCGAAAAAGCCGGGGAAGCTCGGTTAGACATGCGGGCCGTGCAAAAGATCGCGCGCAGCTTCAGCCCGCGCACGGTAGGCGGCGCCGGTGCGCCGGGCTTCGGGAAGCGGGGCTATACTGGGCCAACGCCTGATCGAGCTGCACATGGCCGCCGCCATGGGCCGGAGGCCTGCTGTTCGCGCAGGTATTTCCGCCCGTCATGAGCCCTGCTGCAGGCGATCACCGACAACTCACAACCGACAGGGGGTAGCATGCCAACAACCTGGATTATTGCGGCCAATGCGGGCCGTGCACGATTCTTCTCCGAGTCCGACGCCAACGAACCGTTGCAGGAAATGCAGGACATGGTCAACCCCGCTGCGCAGCTGCGCACCGTGGATACCGAGACCGACCGGCTCGGCCCGACCTCGGCCGCCGGCAGCGCGCACAATATCGGGAGCAATGCCGGCGCCGGCTTTGCGCACAACGCCCAGGCGGGCGCGCCGAACAAGCAATACCAGCCCGCCCAGACGCCGCAGCAGCATGCGACCGACCTGTTCGCCAAGGACGTGGCGGAATTCCTCCTGAAGTCGCACCAGGAAGGCCGCTACCAGCAGCTGATGCTGGCCGCCTCGCCGGAATTCCTGGGCGTGCTGCGCACCAAGCTCAACCCGCAGGTCCAGCAGCTGATCAAGACCGAGGTCAACAAGGACTACACGCACTCGAGTGCCCAGCAGTTGCGCGAGCAACTGCACGCGCAGCAGACCAGGCTGCAATAAGGCATCGCCGCCATCACCACGCCAGGCTGGATGCCTGGCGTTTTTGTTGGTGCTCAGCTGGCCGCCAGCCTGCGGGCGCCATCCTCCCGCGCACAGATGCGATTGCGCCCGCCCTGCTTGGCCTCGTACAGCATCGCGTCGGCGCGCAGGAACAGCTCGTTCTCGCTGCGGTGCTCGGGATAGGCCGCCACCCCGCCGCTGAAGGAGAAGTGGCGGGTATCGCCCGGCCCGACCTCGAAGGGGATGGCGCAGAAAGCCTGGCGCATGGCATCCATGCGACGCTGCCCTTCTTCCAGCGAGCAATCCCAGAACACCAGCACGAATTCCTCGCCGCCAAAACGGCTGAGCAGGCCCTGCTCGCCCAGCCGGGATGCCAGGGTGAGCGAGAGGCGCTTGATGACGATGTCGCCGAAGGAATGGCCCCAGGTATCGTTAATCGTCTTGAACTTGTCGATGTCGATCACGCCATAGGCCAGGGGAAGGCCGTCCTGCGCCGCCTGGCGGATCAGGTCCTGGGCCTTCTTCTGCAGGCCGACCTTGTTCAGGAGACCGGTGGCGCGGTCCTTGCCGATCAGGTCCTTGTTGATGCGAATCTTGCCGGCCCGGTTGAGCAGCTGGGCTTCCAGCAGCGCCGGGTCGCTCATGTCGAAGACCGCGTCGAAGCCATCCAGGAGCGCGCGCCGCGCCAGGGCGGCATCCGGCCGGCGCTGCAGCAGCGCGGTTTCGCGTACCGGGTCCGCTTCAATATTGCGCTTGAGCACGCGAACAATGGCATCGGTGCGCGCGTATTCGGTGTCGCTCACCAGGATCAGGTCCGGCTGCAGTTCCTTGACGCGCACGTGCAGCGTGTACGGGTCCTGGTGGCGCACCAGTTCGATGCGACGCAGCAAGAGGGCCGCCTCGTCCAGCCCCGCTACTTCGCCCAGCACGGCAACGCGCACCAGGTCGCCGCGCTTCTTCTGCACGAAGAGGTTGAACAGCTTGTCGACCAGCACATCGTTGGCGATCGGCTTTTCGGCATAGGCCAGGCAATTGCTGTCGACCAGGCGCTGCTGCAGCAGGAAGCGGCCGCCCTGGCGCGCGCTCTGCAGGTAGATATAGCTGTGATCGCCCGGCAGGCGCTGCAGCAGCTCGCCCAGCATCAGGGTCCGGCGGCCCTCGCCCATGTCCGCCTGCATCGTGTGCAGGGCGTCGAGGTCGATGACGTAGAGGTTGTCGCCATTGTCGCGCGCCACCGCCTCGACGAAGCGGCTGACCTCGTCGAAGAAAACGATGTCGAAATCGTATTTGTGGGCGTGCAGCAGCAACTCGGACCGGTTGTCCTTGATGAAGAAACTTTGACACAAGACCAGGACATGATTCCTGTAGAGCGGCGCGCCACTTGGCATGTTTCGTCAAATCCCTTGATGAGTTCCAGAGCCCTGGTTTTAGGAAGATTGCAACACGATTGTCGGATGGTCTGTGACGAAATGCAACTACAGCCGGCCGGAAACAAGGACTCCCCTATGGCGCCGAGTGTTGCATTCGCGTCAATCCGGCTGTCGGCAAAATCTTGAAAACGATAGAGAATACTCTGATCCGGCGCAAAGGGCGCAACTGCTGCCTTGCAGTTTCCGAACCAGGAGCATCCGCTCGACTCCAAACCAGACGGGCGGCGCATGCTGCCGGTATTGCATCCGATGGAGGATACCGATGAAACCCCAGCACCTCCTCGCAGCGCTCGGCGCAGTCGCCGTCGCGGCCGTGGCGGCCCTCCCCGTCGCACCCACCTCTGCGCAGCAGGCCAAGGGAGCAGCCGCGTCCGGCTTCGATCCCCTGTTCGCCGGCGCCCGGTGTGCCCGCGGCCAGGCCGGGCGTCCGCCCCTGCTCGACCGGCTGGTGCTGGCCCAGGCCGAGACCAAACCCTTCAAGCCGGGCCAGCAGCTGCCCGCTCCGGCCACCGAGGCCCCGCCGCCCCTGTACGGCAATCTCGGCGCCCTGCACGTCAAGGTCACCACCTCGGTGCCGAAGGCCCAGGCCTATTTCGACCAGGGCCTGCGCCTGACCTTCGCCTTCAACCATGCCGAAGCCGGGCGCGCCTTCCGCGCCGCCCGCCAGCTCGACCCGAACTGCGCCATGTGCCACTGGGGCGAGGCCCTGGTGATGGGGCCGAACATCAACGCGCCGATGTTCCCCGAGGCTGCTGCACCGGCTGCGGCAGCCGCCGCCCGTGCGGTGGCGCTTGCCGGCACCACGACGCCGGCCGAACAGGCGCTGATCCGCGCCGTCGCCAGGCGCTACGCGGCCACGCCGCCGGCGGACCGGGCGCCCCTCGACAAGGCCTATGCCGACGCGATGGGCGAAGCGGCGCGCAGCTTCCCCAACAACGACACCATCCAGGTGCTGTACGCCGAATCCCTGATGGACCTGGCGCCCTGGGACTACTGGGAAGCCGGCGGCGCGCGGCCCAGGCCGAACAGCGTCGCGATGCTGGCCGCCCTCGAGCGCGTACTCGAGCGCAACCCCAGCCATCCGGGCGCGGCCCACTACTACATTCACGCCGTGGAGGCCTCCACCCATCCGGAGCGCGCCCTGCCCTCGGCCCAGGTGCTGGCGCGCCAGATACCGGGCGCCGGCCACATCGTCCACATGCCTTCGCACATCTATTACCGGCTGGGCAAGTACCGCGAAGCCCTGCAATCGAATCTCGATGCCATCGCCGTCGACGAGAAATACTTCGGCGGCTCGCCCAGCGACCCGGTCTACAAGGGCGCCTATTACCCGCACAACATCCACTTCGTGATGGTGTCCGCCCTGATGGGCGGCAAGGGTGAGGTCGCGCTCGAGGCCGCCAACAAGCTGGACAGGGCGGTGCCCGCCGAGCTCCTGAAGGGCTTCGCCGGGCTGCAGCCGGTGAAGGCGGCGCCCTATTTTTCGCATGTGCAGTTCAGCTCGCCCGACGTGCTCCTGGGCCTGCCCGATCCGGGGCCGGACTTCGTGCTGGTCAAGGCCATGTGGCATTACGCAAGGGCCGTGGGCTTCGCGCGCAAGGGCCTGCTGAGCGAAGGCCGGCGCGAAGTCGCGGCGCTCGACCGCATCGAGCAAAGCGCCGACTTCAAGCCGATCGCCGACTGGGGCGTCCCGGCGCGCGAGATCGTGCAGACGGCGCGCGCCGTCGCACGCGGCCGGCTGCTCGATGCCGGCGGCGACCTGCCGGGCGCGGCCGCGGCCTACCGCGAGGCGATCGCGGTGCAGGACAAGCTGCCCTATATGGAGCCGCCCTACTGGTACTACCCGGTGCGCCAGTCGCTGGGAGTGGTCCTGCTGCGCAGCAAACAGTTGGACGCCGCCGAGCAGGTGTTCCGCGATTCGCTGGCGCGCACGCCCAGCAATGGCTGGGCCCTGCGCGGCCTCATCGAGGTCTACCGGCAACGCGGCGATACGGCGGCGCTGGCGGCGGCGCAGAAGCGCTTCGAGACCACCTGGCTGGGAGAACGGGGCGGGCCGGCGCTGGCACGCCTGTGAATGCGCCCTGCTGTTGCGCCTTGTTACAGGCCGGCGCTTTGCAGGCGCCGGCCGCACTGCTATAGTGAGCGCGTACCGGCAGTCCGGCGAAAGCTGCACCGGCCATCGAAAACGCTGACCTTGCCGGGTCGGCGTTTTTGCTTTGTACCTGTCTTTCTTTCCTGTCAATTCACTTCCGACATGCCGCAGCGCTGTGAGCGCGCGCCATGCTTGATGAGGAAGCACCATCTTGCAAGCACATTTTTCGTCTGTCGCTTTCCGGCTGGGGAGCACGCTGGCCGCGCTGCTGTTTGCCGCAAGCAGCGGCGCAGCCGCGGCCCAGGGCAGCGAGCTGGGCCCCATGGTCAATGCCTTCCGTGCGGCGCCAGGCAGCTGCCGGGGCGCCGCCGCCACGCCCGCGGCAAGCCTGGCCGAGCCGGCAGCCCTGTCGCGCGTGCGCATCGGGCCGGGCACCTTCATCGAACTGGCGCTGGAACGCGCCGGCTTCGCGGCCGACCATGCCGAAGCGATCAGCGTGACCGGACCGGCGACCGCGCAGGAGGCCATGACGGTGCTGCAGGAAAAATACTGCCGCACCCTGCTCAGCCCCGGGTTCTCGGCCGTGGGCAGCTACCGCGAAGGCAATGAATGGACCGTGGTGCTGGCGCGCGCGGCGCCGCCCCTGCCCTCCGAGACCTTCCCCGACTGGCAGGATGCCGGCCAGGCCATCCTCGAGGGCGTGAACGCGGCCCGCGCCAACGCGCGCAGCTGCGGCGACCGGCGCTTCGGACCGGTGCCGCCGGTGCGCTGGAACCCGGCCCTGGGCGAGGCCGCGCTGGCGCACAGCCGCGACATGGCGGCCAGGCGCTACTTCAACCACAAGGCCAGGGACGGCAGCCAGGTGGCCCAGCGCGCGACGCGGGCCGGCTACCAGTGGAGCCGCGTCGGCGAGAACATCGCCTTCGGCCAGAGCTCGCCCGCCGAGGCCGTGGCCGGCTGGCTGGAGAGCCCGGGGCATTGCGCGAACATCATGAATCCGGGCTTCACCGAGATGGGCGCCGCCTACGGCATCGCGGCCGAGCGGCGCAGCGGCCTGGTCTACTGGACCCAGGTCTTCGCCACGCCGCGCTGAGCCTGCGGCCTCGCGCGGCCAACGCGCTGCGCGTCCCGTTTCCGACCCGCACAATGCGGTGTGCCGTACCGCCCGAAGAAGCGGCCTGCGCTAGACTGCCCCGACAGCGCGGCCGCCGCGGCCGCGCATGAACCGCAAGCAACAGGCAGACCATGCAACCACATCTCGGACTCGTGTGCATCACCGCGTCGAAGGACGTCCGCTACCGCACGGTGACCCGCAAGCGCCTCCTCGAACACAGCCTCGACGCCCAGGAAAAACTGCTCGAAGACCTGTACCGCGACAATATCCAGACCTTCGACAATGCCATGCGCTATTGCGAGGCCGAGGGCATCGGCCTGTACCGCCTGCCCTCCTCGATCTTTCCTTTCGCCGACGAGGACATCGGCCGCGCGGTGCTGGCGCCCTTCGCCGAGACCCTCGGCCGCTCGGGGCGACGCGCGACGGAGCGCGGCGTCCGCCTGGTGATGCATCCCGACCAGTTCGTGGTGCTCAGTTCGGATTCGGAAGGGGTGGTCGCGAACAGCGTCAAGATCCTGCAGATGCATGCCGACATCATGGATCTCCTTGAACAGCCGCGCTCGTCCTGGGCCCTGCTGGAGATCCACGGCGGCAAGGGCGATCGCGCCGACGCCCTGGTCGAGCGCATCGCCCAGCTGCCCGACGGCATCCGCTGCCGCCTCGGACTGGAGAACGACGAGTACGCCTACGGCGCCGAGGAGATCCACGCCATCTGCATGCGCGCCGGCGTGCCCATGGTATTCGACGCCCACCACCACGTGGTGCACGACAAGCTCGACAGCTACGAGCACCCGAGCGTGGGCGCCATGCTGCGCAAGGCGCGCGAGACCTGGATCAATCCGGCCCACCAGCTGGTGCACATCTCGAACGGCCGCGACGGCTTCAACGACCGCCAGCATTCGGACCTGATCGGCGTGATGCCCTCGTCCTATCTCGGCGCGCCGTATATCGAGATCGAGGCCAAGATGAAGGAAGAAGCGATCCGCGGACTGCGCGGCTGGGCGTCATCCGCCGATGCGCGCCCGTAGGGATGGCCGGCGAAGCCGGCCATCCCTACGAAACCCGCTCCAGCCAGGGCAGCATGACCGACAGCAGCGCTTCGGGCGCCTCGATCGGCACCATGTGACCGCTGTCCTCGATCACCGCCAGCTCTGCGCCGGGAATGCCGGCCTGCAGCTCTTCGGATTCCACGCGGCTGCGCAGACGGTCGTGGCCGGCCGCAATCACGAGCGTCGGGCAGCGGATCTCGCCGAGGCGCTCGCGGTCGCCCGCGCGCACGATGGCCGACTGGCGCCGGAATACCTCGCCGCCCAGCCGCACACCCATGGCGCGCACGCGCTCGATCAGTGCTTCGTTGCCGGCTTGGTCGGGATGGAGGGAGGTGGCGATCGCGGTGCGGCTCAGTCCCGAGAAGGATACCGAGGCGGCGGCCGCGCCGACCGTTCCGCGGCTTTGCCGCAGCGAAGGGCTGTCGGCGCGCGAGGAGGTCGCAATCAGGACCAGGGCGCGGACACGTTCCGGCGCCAGGCGCGCGATCTCGCGGGCGACGTAGCCGCCCATCGAGAAGCCGACCAGGATGAATGCATCGGGTACGTGGGCGAGGACGTGGGCCGCCATCGCTTCGATGGTGGCATCGTGACGCAGGTCGGCGTGGACCACGGGCCCGAACTGGGCGAGGCCGTCGGTCACGTCGTCCCAGAGCGTTTCATCGGCCATGTAGCCGGGTACGAGCAGGATGGACATCGCGCCATGATAGCAGTGCGCCGGCATGGCCGCAGGAGCAAGCCCCCTAGGTATTGCGCATCTGCGCCTGCGACACATTGCTGCCTGGAGGCACACTCTGGGTGAGCCAGACGTTGCCGCCGATGGTCGAACCCGCGCCCACCGTGATGCGTCCGAGGATGGTGGCGCCGGCGTAGATGACGACATCGTCCTCGACGATCGGGTGGCGCGGCGAACCCTTGACCAGAGCGCCGCTGGCGTCCACCGGGAAACGCTTGGCGCCCAGGGTCACCGCCTGGTAGAGGCGCACGCGCTCGCCGAGGATGGCGGTCTCGCCGATGACGACGCCGGTGCCGTGGTCGATGAAGAAGCTGCCGCCGATTTGCGCCGCCGGGTGGATGTCGATCCCGGTCAGCGAGTGCGCGATGTCGGCCGCCAGCCGCGCCAGGAAAGGCACGCCGAGGCGATGCAGGCAGTGCGCCAGGCGGTGGTAGAGGATGGCAATGGTGCCGGGGTAGCACAGCATGATCTCGGCCACGGAACTCGCCGCCGGATCGCCCGCCATGGCGGCCTGCACGTCCGACACCAGCAGCGCGCGGATGCCTGGCAGGCTGGCCGCGAACGCGCGCGTGATCGCCTCGGCGCGCTCGGCAAGACCGGCTTCGTCGGCGTCCGTGAACTGCGGCGAGAAACGCAGCGCGCGCCGCACCTGGCCCACCAGGCGGTCGAGCGTGACGCCCAGCGTATCGCCGACAAAATAGTCGATGCTCTCGTCGTTCAGGTCAGGCCGTCCGTAATGGGTGGGAAACAGCGCCGCAGAGACGCCATTGACCACCTGCGTCAGGACCTCGCGCGAAGGCAGCTCGCGCACCCGGCCATGATGACGGATGTTGTGGGTCGACTCGCGCGAGGTGCGCAGCGCGTCGATGATGGGGCCCAGGTGCCAGTGCACGGAGCCGTTCGGGGTTGGAAGTTCGCTGTTCATGAGCCCGAGCCTAAACCAGCTTGGCGCGATTGGGAACGATTCAGATCACACTTCGATATAAGAAAATCATCGTTAGGTATGCGGACCTTGTTATTGCTGTGCAGCAGTTTTTGGCGCAGCATAGCATCGAGATTATTTTCCGACGAGTCCACGCATGAACCTGCCTTCCCACCAGCTGTCGATGACGGTCCTGATGACCCCGGACACGGCCAATTTTTCCGGCAACGTCCACGGCGGCACCATCCTCAAGCTGCTCGACCAGGTCGCCTATGCCTGCGCCAGCCGCTACGCCGGCCGCTACGTCGTGACGATGAGCGTCGACCAGGTGACCTTCCGCCAGCCCATCCACGTGGGAGAACTGGTGACCTTCCTGGCCTCGGTGAACTATGCCGGCCGCAGCTCGATGGAGATCGGCATCAAGGTGATCGCCGAAGACATCCGCTCGAAGGTGGTGCGCCATGTAAACAGCTGCTTCTTCACCATGGTCGCGGTGGACGACGATCGCAAGCCGGTGGCGGTGCCGCCGCTTGCCCCGTCGACGCCGGACGAGGAGCGCCGCTACGAGGAAGCCAAGGGCCGCAAGGAGGCCCGCCTGGCGCTCGAGCGCCAGCATGCGGAACGGGCGGCGGCGCGCAGCTAGGCTGCCGTGCGGCATGATGCCGGCCGGGCGGCTACGATAGCTGCTCGACCATTACCAGGAGTAAGCATGAAAAACGTCTTGCGGACAATGCCGGCGCTACTGGCGCTGCTGCTCGCATTCCAGGCCCACGCAGCCGCGCCCGACAGCGCGGCCAAGCCCCTGACGACCATTCCCTCGCTCGACCTGAAGCGCTATGCCGGCACCTGGTACGAGATCGCCAAATTCCCGAACTCCTTCCAGGACAAGTGCGTCGGCTACACGACCGCCACCTACAGCGCGCGCGAGGACGGCCGGGTCGACGTCGTCAACCGCTGCCGCCGCAAGGATGGCGACAACGACGTCGCCGAGGGCATCGCGCGCCAGCCGGAGGGCCCGACCTCGCCCAAGCTCGAAGTGCGCTTCGCGCCCGCCATCGTCTCTTTCCTGCCGATGGTCTGGGGCGACTACTGGGTGATCGACCTGGATGCGAACTACACCCTGGCCGCGGTCAGCGAGCCGAAGCGCGAGTACCTGTGGATCCTGTCGCGCACGCCGACGGTCGACCCGGCCGCCTACGACGCGCTGTTGAAACGGCTGGCCGCGCAGGGGCTGGACATGAAGCGGCTGGTGCCCACCAAACAGGCACCGTAGCCGTGTTTTCCCGCAGCACTACCGCCGCGTCAATGCTTGTGCTAGAATGCGAGCCCTTGGCCTGGTAGCTCAGTTGGTAGAGCAGAGGATTGAAAATCCTTGTGTCGGTGGTTCGATTCCGCCCCGGGCCACCAAGAGCATCGATCACGAAACGCCAACCCATGCAGGTTGGCGTTGTCGTTTCTGGCCCGCTCGTCTCGCGTCCGGTCTCTTTCCGGAGAGGCTGTCACTTGTCTTGCAACCGTCCGAATCGCCCAACCGCCCGGCGCACACCTTCGTGAATCGACGACGGTTTCATGGACACTCTTGCGCCATGATTCCAGGCTGAAGGAGAGATCATGCTTGGAAAGCGCACCGAACCCATTGCAGCGGCGATTCGATGTTCAAGAACCAAACCGTGTGTGGGTCACCGGCATCACCTACATCCGCACTTGCGAAGGGTGGCTTTGCTTCGCTGCAGTGCTCGACCTGTTTTCGCGCCAGGGCTTCTGCATCGGACCTGACCCGTACCAGACCCGTTGCCGCTCGTGCCCGTTTCGGAACAGGCTTGTCCGTCCCCCCATTTCGCAGCATGATATCCATGAATCCGACCTGTTCGCCACGCTGCCGAGGATGTCCATGAATCTTGCCAATCAAGTCCGCCGCCGCACCCTGCCCGGCCAGGCGGCATGGCTGTCCGCCACGCTGCTCCTGCTGGTGCTGGGAATGATTCCCGCGGCCAGCCATGCGGTCGAGGAACCGGCATACACGGTCGTCCAGGCATTTCCGGCATTCGAGATCCGACGCTATGCCGGCTATGCGGTTGCCGAGGTCGTGGTGGCCGGTCCGGCGCAGGATGCGGCGAGCCGCGCCTTCCCGATCCTGGCGGGCTACATCTTCGGCAACAACAAGGGCGAGCGCAAGCTTGCCATGACCGCACCGGTGACCCAGGCCGCCACGCCCGTCAAGCTGGACATGACGGCGCCGGTCACGCAAAGCGCCAGCCAGGACGGCTTCCTGGTGCAATTCGTCCTGCCGGCCGGCATCGATGCGGCCCGTGCGCCGGTTCCGCTGGATGCGCGCGTCACCTTGCGCGACGTACCGCCAAGGCGGGTCGCGGTGATCCGCTATTCCGGCTTCTGGTCCGAGTCGAACTACGACAGGCACCTGGCCAAGCTTCAGGATGCCTTGCGCGCGGCCGGCATCGCCTGGAAGGGCGAGCCGGTACTGTCCCGCTACAACGGTCCGATGACGCCCTGGTTCATGCGGCGCAACGAAATCTGGCTCGCGCTCGATTGATCATGGAAGCTGCAGGGAGCCCCCCCGGCATGATGAACAGTCTCCCCGAGGGCTTCCACGCCCTGGTGACCGGCGCTTCCGGCGCGCTCGGCGCCGCCTTCGTCGAGCTGCTCCGGAACGCGCCGCGTTGCGCGTCGGTACGCGGCCTGCATCGCCATTCCACGCCGGCCCTCGACTTCGGCGACGAGGCCGGCATCGCGGAGGCGGCGCGCATGCTGGCGGACGGCCCGCGCTACCACCTGATCATCAACGCGGCCGGCGTGCTGCACGGCCCGGGTTTCATGCCCGAAAAGCGCCTGGCCGACCTGAACTACCCGCAGCTGCAGGCGACGTTCCAGGCCAATGCCTTCGGCCCCGCCCTGCTCATGCGCCATTTCGCTCCGCTGCTGGCGCGCGAGCGCGCCATCATGGCGATGCTGTCGGCCAAGGTGGGCAGCATCGGCGACAACCGGCTGGGCGGCTGGTACAGCTACCGGGCGTCCAAGGCCGCGCTCAACATGCTGGTCAGGACCGCCGCCATCGAACTGGCGCGCAGCCACGCGGACGCCGTGCTGGTCGCGCTGCACCCGGGTACGGTGACGTCAAGCCTGTCGCGGCCGTTTCGCGGCGACAGCATCGGACGCCCGGCGCACAGCGCCGCCGTCGACATGCTGCGGGTGCTCGATGCCCTGACGCCCGCCGACAGCGGCGCGTTCCGGGCCTACGACGGCAGCGCGCTGCCCTGGTAGTCCGGCCCGTCGCCGCGCCGGCGCCAGCGGCGCAGGCCCAGCATGATGAACACCAGCGCCAGCGCAGTGAGCGCCAGTACTTCGCGACGCAGTTCGGCCAGCGAAGCACCCATCTGGTTGGCCGCAATGAAGCCCTGGATCGCGGCGGTCGAGGGCAGCAGCCAGCGCAGCTCCTGCAGGGGCCACGGCAAGGCGCTGGCCGGCCACGCCAGGCCGGCCAGGAACAGCACCGGCATCGAGCTCGCCACCAGCAGCTGGACGCTGCGCTCGCGGGTGCGGAAGAACAGCCCCATGAAGATCCCGAGCGCCGCCACGCAGACGCTGTACAGCAGGCTCAGCACCAGGATGGCTGCCGGGTTGCCGCCGCGCGGGTAGTCCTGCCACCAGAACACGAAGCCAAAGTAATATGCGGCGTTCAGGAGCACCACGCTGGCAAAGGCGCCGAGTGCGCCCGCGTAGGAGGCGGCGCTGGCCGCGTAGGGGAAAGTCCCGCTGCTGGTCCAGCTGCCGAACAACAGGCCGATCCCGAGCAGGAAGGTCTGCTGCATCAGCAGCACCACCACGCCCGGGACGATATACGAGGCATAGCCCTCGCTGACGTTAAACATCGGCAAGACTTCGAGCGCCACTGGCTGGCGCTGCGCGGCCGCCTGCTGCGCGGACGGCGTGGCGGCTCCCAATCGCTTGAGTTCGACGCCGGCCGAGACCGTGCCCACCACTTCGGCCAGGCCGTTCAGGACCACCTTGTTCATGAGCGGATAGGCGCCCATGCCGCCCACTTCGACCTCCGGCTGCCTGCCGGCCAGCAGCTTGCCGCTGAAATCGGCGGGGATGAACATGACGCCGGCGGCCTCGCCGCGCCAGATCCATTCCTGGGCCTGTTCCGGGCGGGTGGTGACGCCGGCCACCGTGAGGCCAGGGTGGGCGCCGGCCCAGCGGATCAGCTGGCGCGACAGGGCCGAGCCGTCCTGGTCGACCACCGCCACCGGCACGCGGTGCACCGTTTCGCCGCTGTAGGGGAGCGGGTAGAAGAACGAATAGATGACGCCCGAGATGAACAGCAGCAGCAGCGCCGCCTTGTCGCCCAGGATCGCGCGCCAGGTGAGGCGCCAGGCCTGGCGCGCGGCCGCCAGGCGGCTCATGCCTTGCCCCAGCTGTCCGGCTGGCGCATGCGCGCGGCCAGGCGCAGGTAGCCGGCCGCGCCCAGCACGGCGCTGAAGCCGGCCAGCACCGCCAGCGCCCCGAGCCCGAAGCGCAGCGGGGCCCCGGCCAGCCAGACCTTGTTCACCAGCTCCAGGAAATGGGTCAGGGGCAGCGCCTCGGCCCATAGCCGCGCGGCGGCCGGCATTGCCAGCACCGGGAAGCCCTGGCCGGAAAAGGCGAAGGCCGGCGCCGTGACGAAGGCGCAGGCCGACAGGGCCGAGCGCAGCGAGCCGGAGAAGGCGGCGATGCAGGTGCCCAGGGCCAGGCAGGCTGCGACGAACAGGACGGCGCCGAGCGCCATCGCCAGCGCGCTGCCCAGCACCGGCCAGCCCAGCAGCGCGCCGAACCCGACGCCCACCAGTACCGCGTGCAGCAGGAACACCGCCGCCGGAATCGCCAGCTTGGACAGCACGGCCACCGCCGGCCGCCCGCCCGCCGTGTCCAGCCAGTCGGGCACGCTGGCGGCGCGCAGTTCGCGCCCGATCGCGGTCAGCGCGGCCAGGGTGGCGCAGATATGCAGCAGGCTCCACACGGCCGGCAGCGCCAGCGCGGGCACCATGCTGCCGCTTTCGTTGAACAGCGCCACTGCGCGGGAGGCGACCGGCTCGAGCTGCTGGGCGGCCTGCTCCGGGCCGGCGCCGCGCCTGGCGCGTCCCTGCAGCTCGGCGCCGGCCGAGATGGTCGCCACCACCGCGCGCACGTCGCGCGTCATGGCCCCGGTATGCGCCGGATACTGGGCGTTGTACGCCCATTGCAGGCCGAGCGCTTCGCCGCGCGCCAGGCGCTCTCCCATGCGCGCCGGGATCGACACGATGCCATATACCTCGCCGGCGCGCAGCGCCGCCAGCGCCTCGGCGTCGCTCACGGCCGGCACCGGCCGCAAGCCGGGCGACTGGTCCAGCATGCGCACCAGGCTGCGCGACTGCGCGGACTGGTCGAGGTCGCGTAGCGCCAGCGGCAAGTCGCGGGCAATGCCGGCGGAAAAAATCCACCACGTGAGCAAGTACAGGGCCAATGGAATCCAGCCCAGCATCGCCAGGTCCCAGCGGTCGGCGCGCAGGCGCGCCCACTCGCGCGCGAGCGATGCCGACCAGGCGGAAGGGGCGCGGGCGGACATCGGCGGCTCAGCGCTCGAACACCACCGTCATTCCCGGACGCAGGCCCGGCACCGGCGCCGTCGGCCGCAGCCGCAGCTCGAAGGTGCGCAGGTCGGTGCCGCCGGGGCGGGCGGCGCGCCAGGTGGCGAAGGCCGGCAGCGCAGATACGGTCTCGACCTTGAACGAGGCGCCTGTCTTCAGGGCCGGAATATAAGCCTGGTGCACGGTTCCCTGGGCGAAAGGCTTGAACATGTCCTCGCGCACCGCCAGCACGGCCCAGACGTCGCCGAGGTCGACCAGGGTAAGTACCGGGAATCCCTGCGGCGCCAGCTCGCCGGGCTGGATCGCGATTTTCGTCACTTCCCCCGCCGCCGGCGCCGTGATGCGCGTCTCGTCGAGCGCCGCACCGGTCTCGGCCAGCGCGCCGGCCACCTGGCGCAGCTGCGCTTCGGCGGCCAGCTTGTCTTCCGGGCGTGCGCCCTGGCGCGCCAGGTCGTACTGGGCCCTGGCGGCCGTCGCCTGTTCGTTGGCCGAGCGCGCCTGCGCCTCGGCCTCATCGCGCTTCTGGCGCGCGACCACCCCTTCGGCGTACATCGCAGCGATCCGCTGGTAGGTCAGGCTGGCCAGCCGGGCGCCGGCTTGCGCGCGCTCCCAGTTGGCGCGCGCGGCGGCGATTTCCTGCGGCCGCGCGCCGGCCTGCACTTTCTGGCTGGCGGCGCGGGCCGCGTCGCGCGCGGCCTCGGCCTGCGCCACTTTGGCCCGTACTTCCGGGCTGTCCAGCTCGAACAGCAGGTCGCCGCGCGCAACCGTCTGCCCGAGTCGCACGTGGACCCGGCCAACCCGCCCGGGAACCTTCGACGAGACATTGATCTCCTGCGCTTCGATCTGTCCCTGAACGGGATCGCGGATCGGCTGGAAAGCCTGGTACAGGCCCCACGCGAGCAGGACGATGATGGCGGCGGCGGCGATGGCGGCCAGGCGCCGGTTGCGGGCTTCTGCCATGATGGTCAGTCCTTCGTGAAGTCGACGGTGTGGGTGGCCGTACGTGAGAGCGCATACAGGCGGTCCGGATCGCCGGAGGTGCCGAGCAGCCTGGCCAGGGCCAGGACGTAGTCGTAGGCCGCTTGTGCCCGCTCAAGCGATGTCTTGGTGGAATTGAGCGCGGCGTCGGCGACCTCGGTCGAGGTGGCCTGGCCATTGCGAAACGCTACCTGCGCCAGGTGCAGCGTCTCGTCCGCCAGGGCGATCGCGGAATCCATGGACAGGTAACGCAAACGCGCATCCTCCATGGTGCGCCACTGGCTTTCCGCCAGGGTCGGAATATCGCGTCCGGCCTGTTCGGCGGCGGCGTCGACGCGCTGCTGCTCGAGCCGGGCGGCGGAGATCATCCTGGCGCGGTCGATGCGTTCGACCAGCGGTACGCTGACCGATACGCCCACCAGCCAGTTGGCGCGGCTGGAGCTGCCGCGATTGAGGTTGTAGTTGGCGATGCCGATGACGGTGGGGCTGAACGCGCGCCCCTGCAGCTGCAGCGCCGCATCGGCCTGCTTGCGCTTGCTGGCGATCTGTTTCCAGGATGCGTTCGAGGCCATGGCGGCGTCGATGAACGAGGCCAGCGAGCCGGGCGCCTGCGCGTGCACGAACAGCGGCGTGGTGGGAAGGACGGCGCCGGGCGCGTCGAGCAGGCGGCGCAGGGCGAGCTGGGCGATCTCGAGATCGCTTCCCGCCTTGGCCGCTTCCCTGAGCGCATTGTCGACGGCGACATCGGCTTTCAGGCGCTCCACTTTGGCAATCAAGCCGCCAAGCTCCATCTTGTGCGCCATGCGCTGGTGTTCCTTCGCGACGTCCGCCGCAGCGCTGCGCAATTGCCAGGCCTTCCGGGCCAGCTGCACCTTGAAATAACGCTCCGCCAGCTGGGTCGCCAGCGCATCCTGCTCCGCCTGGACGGCCGCGCCGGCTTCGTCGGCGCGGCCCGCTGCGGCCTGCTTGACCGCATCGAGGCGCCCGCCGGTATAAAGCGGCCAGACCGAGCTCAGTCCGAGCGAACGCACATCGAATACCCGGTCGGCATTCAGGGAGGGGGGAATGTCCGGCAGGTTCAGCGCCGGCAGGGGCGGCAGCGAGTCGAGCAGCGGATTGGCCAGCTGCGCGATCGCGCCGGTGTCGACGCTGAAGGTCGTCGAGACCCGCCCGGCAAAGCCGGACAGGCGCACATCCGGGCCGTCGATGCGGCGCAGCGCCTCGGCTTGCAACTGCCTCGCCTGGAAGTCGAGCCGTGCCCCGTTCACCGATCCGGCACTGGCCCGCGCGCGGCGCAGGGCCTCGGCGTAATCGACGCCGTCAGCAGCGTGCGCGGCCCCGGCCAGCGCCAGCAGCGCCACGGCCGCGATTCCAGGCAGGACAGTCCGCAATTCCATGTCTCGCTCCGGTAGTCGATGGTGGACCTGCCATCCGCGGCGCGCACGCCCGGCGCGCGTTACGCATCATCCATGACAGGTGTCGTGGTTGGAATGATAACGCTTTTCATGCGTTTGGCTCATCCGTTATCGTGCGCGGGCCAGGATGCCGGCGCATCGGCGCCCGCCAGCCAGTCATGCTCGCGCAGCCGTTCCAGCGCCCATGCCGCGCTGGCGGACAGGGGCCATTCGGCGCGCGTCACCAGCCACAGGCTGTCGATCACCTGCGGGGCCGTATCGACCACCCGGATCGCCTGCCGGCGCGGGTAGGCCTGGACGGCGAAGCGCGGCAGCACGGCGAACCCGATGCCATGCGCCACCGGATCCAGGATGGCGCCGATCTGGTTGGTAAAGCCACGCACCGGCAACTGGTCGATACGCTGTCCCGGATGCACCCGCGCCAGCAGCCTGCGGCCCATGTCCATGCCATCCGGATGGTCGATATAGCCCAGCCGCACCAGGGCGGGCCAGCTGACGTCGTCCATCTGCGCCGGCACCACCAGGCACAGGCTTTCATGGGCGAACAGCTCCGTCCTCAGGCGCTCGTCGTCGGGGCGGTGGGTGACGATGCCCAGTTCGGCGCGGCTGGCCAGCACGGCGGCGATGATGTCCGCGGTGGGCGCGGCCCGGTAGCTGACCGACAGACCGGGATGCGCCGCCTGCAGTGCCAGCAGCCGCGGATACAGCAGCAGGCCGATGCTGCCGGGACTGGCGACCGAGATCTGCCCGACGTGGGGGTCGTCGTCGGCCAGCGCCAGCCTCAGCCGAGCGTGCGCCTCTTCCATGTCGCGCGCATACGCGAGCACCTTCACCCCGGCCGGCGTGAGGCTTGCCTTACGTGTCCGGCGGATCAGCAGGGGCCCGCATTCGGCCTCCAGGCGCTGCACCTGCTGGCTGACCGCCGCCTGCGTGAGATCGAGACTGGCTGCCGCACGGGTGAAGCTGCCGGTGTCGCACACCGCCACGAAGGCCCGGAGCCAGGCCGGGTTCAGGCCATCATTCATAAATATATATTATTGAAACCATCACAAATCATCTGTTTTAATTATATTCCCTGATGCCTATACTGGTTTTTTCACCCAGGAGCCAGCCATGACCTACCCGCGCAACTTTTCCCACATCGGCATCACCGTTACCGATCTCGACGCCGCGGTGCGTTTCTATTCCGACGTACTGGGCTGGTACGTCATCATGCCGCCGACCACGATTGCCAGGGACGAATCGGCGATCGGCGCGATGTGCACCGACGTGTTCGGACCAGACTGGACCGCGTTCCGGATCGCCCACCTGTCGACCGGCGACCGCATTGGCGTCGAACTGTTCGAGTTCCCCAACAGCGAGCAACGCCAAAACAACTTCGAGTTCTGGAAGACCGGCGTGTTTCATTTCTGCGTGCAAGACCCCGACCTCGAGGCCCTGGCGGCGCGCATCGTCGCCGCAGGCGGCAAGCAGCGCATGCCGGTACGCTACTATTATCCGGGAGAGAAGCCGTACCGGATGGTGTACATGGAAGACCCGTTTGGCAACATCCTGGAAATCTACAGCCACAGTTACGAGCTGACCTACGGCGCCGGCGCCTACCAGCAGGCCAGATAGGCACCTTCCAAGACGACTGGTCTAATTTGCGCTATACTGCTTTCCATGGGTACCGACCAACACAGCGTGCGGCAGCACATCCTTGCCACCGGACGCGCAATCATCACGGGCAAGGGCTTTTCCGCCGTCGGCCTGAACGAGATCCTGACGGCTGCCGGCGTGCCGAAGGGCTCCTTCTATCACTATTTCAAGTCGAAGGAACTGTTCGGCGAAGCCCTGCTCGACACCTACGTCGCGGAATACCTGGCTGAACTCGACGCGTTGCTGGCGCCCGACGGCAGCCCGGCCGCCGCGCGGCTGATGCGTTATTGGGACGGCTGGCTGGCGCTGCCGGACCAGGGATGCGCCGGCAGCAAGTGCCTGGTTGTCAAGCTCAGCGGCGAAGTGGCCGACATGTCCGAAGCGATGCGCGCCGTCCTGTTGCGGGGCACGAACGACATCGTGGGGCGGCTGGCGGCCTGCATCGAGGAAGGGCTGGCCGACGGTTCGATTCCTGCCGGACCCGACCCGCGGCAATGCGCGCTTGCCCTCTATGAAATGTGGCTGGGCGCCGCCTTGCTGACCAAGCTGCGGCGCGAACCCAGCGCACTCGACGGCGCGCTGCGCGCTACCCGCTTACTGTTGCGCCTTCCGGACACCGGTCCCGCCTGACACGCGGCATGCCGGCATCCGGCGGCCTGCCGTTTTACACACCTTTTCTAGACGACCAGTCTAATATTGGAGAAGAACATGATGAATTTTGAATTCCACAATCCAACCCGGATCGTGTTCGGCGCAGGTACGGTCGCCGCGCTGGCGCAGCTGGTGCCGCAGAACGCCCGTGTACTGGTCCTGTTCGGCGGCGCCAGCGCTGAAAAGACCGGCACCCTGGCCGAAGTACGCAAGGCGCTGGGGACGCGCTTCGTGCAGGAATTCGGCGGTATCGAACCGAATCCCAGCTACGAAACCCTGATGCGTGCGGTCGAGCAGGTACGCAGCGAGCGCCTCGACTTCCTGCTCGCCGTCGGCGGCGGCTCGGTGATCGACGGCACCAAGTTCGTGGCTGCCGCAGCCCATCACGAGGACGATCCGTGGACCATCATGGAAACCGGCGGCGCCAGCGTCACCGGCGCCCTGCCCTTCGGCACCGTCCTGACACTGCCGGCGACCGGCTCCGAAATGAACAACGGCTCGGTCGTCACGCGCAAGGCGACCCTAACGAAGTTGCCGTTCCGCAGTGTTCACGTGTTTCCGCAATTCTCGGTGCTCGATCCGACCAAGACCTATACCTTGCCGGAAACGCAAGTCGCCAACGGCCTGGCGGACGCCTTCGTCCACATCACCGAACAGTACCTGACCTATCCGGTGCAGGCGCTGGCCCAGGACCGGTTTGCCGAAGGCCTGCTGCAGACCCTGGTCGAAATCGCGCCGCAGGCGATCGCCGCACCCGAAGACTACGATACCCGCAGCAACCTGATGTGGACCGCCTCGCTCGCCCTCAACGGACTGATCGGAGCGGGCGTGCCGCAGGACTGGGCCACCCACATGATCGGCCATGAGTTGACGGCCCTGTACGGCATCGACCATGCACGCACGCTGGCGATCGTGCTGCCCGCCCTGCTCGATATACAGCGCGACAAGAAGCGCGCCAAGCTGCTTCAATATGGAGAACGCGTGTGGGGCATTTCCACAGGCAGCGAGGCGCAGCGCATCGACGCCGCGATCGCGGCCACGCGCGACTTTTTCGAGGGACTCGGCATCCCGACGCGTCTTTCCGCCTATGGCCTGGGCATGGCGGCGGTCGACGATGTCGTCGTCCGGCTCGAGGCGCATGGCATGACCCGCCTGGGCGAGCACGGCGATGTCGACCTTGCGCTCAGCCGCGCGATTCTTGAAACCGCTCTTTGAACGAGGGACCACCACCATGCCGCAAACCGCCACCGTCAACCGCAGCATCGTGCTGCAACAACGCCCGCGCGGCGCGCCCGACGCCGATACCTTCCGCCTGACCGAAGGGCCGGTGCCGGTCCCGCAGGAGGGCCAGGTACTGCTGCGCACGCTGATGCTGTCCCTCGATCCCTATATGCGCGGACGCATCAGCGACGCCAAGTCGTATGCCGCTCCGGTCGCCATCGGCGCCGTCATGGTCGGTGGCACGGTGGCGCGCGTGGAAGCCTCGCGCCACCCCGATTTCCAGGCCGGCCAGCTGGTGCTCAGCTACAGCGGCTGGCAGGACTACGCGCTGTCCGACGGCGCCGGCCTCAACAAGCTGGGCGACGACGTTCAGCTGGCCTCGCGCGCGCTCGGCGTGCTCGGCATGCCAGGGTTTACTGCCTACATGGGCCTGCTCGACATCGGCCAGCCCCAGGCGGGCGAAACAGTCGTGGTCGCCGCCGCCAGCGGCGCGGTCGGATCGCTGGTCGGACAGATCGCCAAGCGCAAGGGCGCACGCGCGGTCGGTATCGCCGGCGGCGCCGACAAATGCCGCTATGTGGTCGAAGAGCTCGGGTTCGACGCCTGCATCGACCACCGCGCGCCGGACTTCGCGCAGCAGCTGGCCGCGGCCTGCCCGGAAGGCATCGACGTGTACTTCGAGAATGTCGGTGGCGCCGTGTTCGACGCCGTGCTGCCCTTGCTGAACACCAAGGCGCGCGTGCCCGTCTGCGGCCTGATCGCCGACTACAACGCCACGGCCCTGCCGCCCGGCCCGGATCGGCTCGGCCTGCTCGCGCGCACCATCCTGACCAAGCGTATCAAGATGCAGGGGTTCATCATATTCGACGACTACGGGCAGCGCTATGGCGAATTCTTTGCCCAGATGAGCGAATGGCTCCAGGACGGCAAGATCAAGTTCCGTGAGGACATTGTCGACGGCCTGGAGAATGCGCCGCAAGCGTTCAGCGGCCTGCTCGAAGGGAAGAATTTCGGCAAGCTCGTGGTACGCGTCGCCCCCAACTGACCAACCCAACAGGAGAAGCACATGAAAGTATTGATGGTAGTGACCTCGCATGATCAGCTCGGCGATACAGGCAAGAAAACCGGCTTCTGGCTGGAAGAGTTCGCCGCGCCGTATTACATCCTGAAGGATGCCGGTGCCGACGTCACCGTGGTGTCGCCGCTGGGCGGGCAGCCGCCGCTCGACCCGAAGAGCGACGAACCGGACGCGCAGACGGACGCCACCCGCCGCTTCAAGGCCGACGCCTCCGCGCAGGCCGTGCTTGCCGCCACCGGCAAGCTGGCCGAGATGAACGCCGCCGACTTCGATGCGGTGTTCTATCCCGGCGGGCATGGCCCGCTGTGGGACTTGGCGGAAGACAAGGCATCGATCGCGCTGATCGAAGCGATGGCCGCGGCCGGCAAACCGGTCGCCGCCGTGTGCCATGCCCCCGGCGTGTTGCGCCACGTGAAAGCTGTGGACGGCAGTCCGCTGGTCAAGGGCAAGCGGGTAACCGGCTTCACCAATTCCGAAGAAGAAGCGGTCGGCTTGACCGCAGTGGTGCCCTTCCTTGTCGAAGACATGCTCAAGGAAAACGGCGGTCAGTACACGAAGGGCGCCGACTGGCAGTCTTATGTGCTTACCGATGGCAAGCTAATCACCGGACAGAATCCGGCTTCATCGGAAGACGCTGCAAAAGCGCTGCTCAAGCTGCTGGCCTGATCGCGGCCGTCGCCATCGGTGCCTTGCCGCAGACACGTAACTTGAACATCGCTGTATCGGTGCTTCGATTACGCCCCGGGCCACCAGGAATACAGCATTGCGAAAGTAAGGCAAACAAAATCGCCAGCTGCGGGTTCATGCCTGTTACTTGACTTGAGAAGGCATTGGCCTGTCGGCGGCTTGCATTGAAACGGGTTCACGTGCAACGTGAATCCGTTTTTTTAGGCGCTGTCACCGTTGGCTGTTGGGCCAGGTTGAACTGTCGAGCTGCCTCGCTGTCTGACTGCCATCTCGGTCGATAGCGGAGGCGGCAATGCAGGCGGCGGGCTTCAGGAGGTGGCTGGCGCGCGTCAGGCATCTCGACCGGCGCCAGCGCGAGCAATTGCTTGCGCTACTGGGGCCGGCAATCGGACTCGACCGGGTTTGTGCAGCCATCGACGGAGCGCGGCCGGCGCCTTGCTGTCCAGCCTGTGGCCACCGGCACAGCCACCGTCACGGAAGCGACCGCGGCATTCAGCGCTACCGCTGTTGCGGCTGCGGGCGCACCTTCAACGCGCTCAGCGGAACCCCGCTGGCCAGGCTGCGCCACCGTGCCAAGTGGCTGGAATACCTGGGCAACATGCTCGACAGCCGCACCGTGCGTGCGGCAGCCGACGCGGTCGGCGTGCATCGCAACACCAGCTTTCGCTGGCGCCATCGCTTCCTCCACCTGGTGAAACACGATCGAGCCGATTCGCTGGCCGGGATATCCGAAGCCGACGAAATGTTCCTGCTCGAGTCGCAGAAGGGATCGCGCAAGCTCAGGCGAGCGCCTCGCAAACGGGGCGGCGTCGCCAAACGCCGCGGCATCAGCCGCGAGCACGTCTGCATCCTGGTGGCACGCGATCGGACTGGCGCAACAATTGACTGCGTGACCGGGCGCGGCAAGGTGACCGTGGCCCAGCTGCACCGGCACCTGCTGCCGGTGCTCGACCGCGACGTGTTGCTGGTTACGGACGCCCATCCGGCCTACAGGACATTTGCCCTGGAAGCCGGCATATCGCACGAGGCGGTGAACGTCAGCAGCGGAGAAAGAGTGCGTGGCGCCGTACACGTCCAGAACGTAAACGCCTATCACCGCCGTTTCCGTCAGTGGCTGGCGCGGTTCAATGGCGTGGCGTCACGATATCTGCCGAACTATCTTGGCTGGCAGTGGGCGCTTGATGGGCGGCGCATCAAGACAGCCGAGCGGCTGCTATGTGTGGCGCTTGGTGTATTCAGCACGGCGAGCCCACACTGAACGGTGACAGCGCCTTTTTTATGGCCAGGCACTGCGCAGTAAACTTCTTTAACTGTTGATTCAGGAAGTGGTGCGCCAGAAAAAACGGGCTTCATGCTACTTTAAAAACTGGTTTGGTCTATCGGACACCAGACATGTGTCGGAAACCACGCTTGCGGTAGCCAATGAAACATTTTGTGCTGCCTTTGTCCATCCCAGTAAATGGAGTAAGCATGTCAAGACAAGCAGGCGCCGATGACGAGAGCGCAGCGAGGCGCGAGACGATCGCGGAGTTCAAGCAGGCGGTGAACATGACGCCGGCCCAACTGGAGAAATGGCTCGATACCGACGATTCCAGGCGTGTCGGCCAGAAGCACGGCAATGCCGAATCGACCGGGCACCAGTCCGGACGCCGCATTGTCGAACTATTGCACCGGCACGTTCAGGACTTGCGTGCAGACGACATCGCGCACATGCGCAAAGTGGTCGGATACATCCACCGGCACCTGGCGCAGGGGCCGACCAAGAGCGATCCGGCATCGAGCGATTGGCGCTATTCGCTGATGAACTGGGGCCACGACCCTGAGAAAAAGTGAGCCTGCTGACGTTGGCCGGGACAGCGCAGCGCGCCTCCTGACGAAGTCTGGCGCTACTTTTCGCACCGTCAGCCGCAGCAAAGGATCGACAGTCCTTGTATTCGGTGGTTCGATTCGCCCCGGGGCACCAAGAGCCTCCTTCACCCGACGCCCACTCATGCACGTGGGTGTCGTCGTTTCCAGGACCCGCCGCCGTTGCTCCTGCCTGGTGTCGAGCATATTTACACGGCACTAGCACCTTCATTTCGAGCTCAGCAGTTTTCGCAATGAAATCAGGCCTGTAAATACCAACCCCTCTTCTGGCACGATCATTGCTCTCGGTTTCACGCGCAGCAAAACCGATAGTAAGTCAACATTTGAGGGGGACTCGAATATGGACACAAATGGGAAAGCTCGGCCGCGTCCGGGATGGCGGGCAGGGGCCGCTTGCGCAGTGCTCGCCCTGAGCGCTGTTGTCTTACCGGCCAAGGCCGGCGTGGTCATCTATAACAACACCAACCCGAGCCTGGCCACGGTCGCGCTCGGCATCAACGATGCCGGCCACCTGAATTTCAGGGGTGGAGAGATTCCAGGCAACGCCAGTGCAATGGGCCTGGCCTACCGTTTCGCGGACGGCACCTTGCGCGATTCGACTGCGCCGGGCTGCCTGTGCGAAGGCTGGGGCGTGGCAGTCACGCGCAGCGACGGCAACCGGGTGTCGGGTTTTGCCAATGAAGCGGCGGGCTCCGGCGGCTTGACCGGTGGTACGTTCAGTTCGACGACGACACGTGCCACATCGCAGATCGGCCTGAGCGACGCCCCGGTCGTGATCACGCACGCATACGGCGTGTCGATCGCTCCAAACTTGTTCCAAGGGAACATTACTATTACCAATACGGGCAGCACGATGCTCTCGGACGTGGTCTACCGCCGCGCCATGGACTGGGACGTGCCGAATACCGAGTTCTCCGAATATGTCACCCACAAAGGCGTGGTGGCGAACCTCGAGAGCAATGGCGGCGCAATCCGGTATGCCAGCGATAACGGCTTCGCCTCCAGCAATCCGCTCGTGGGCGCAGGCGCGATCATCGGCGCGACCGTGAACACCGATTTCATCGATAGTGGCCCGACCGACCATGGTTCGGTCTTCGACTTCGCCTTCGGCAGCCTGGGCGCCGGCGAAAGCCGCACCTTCAACATTTTCTATGGCGCCGCAGCCACCAAGGCCGGCGCCCTGTCGGCCCTGGCAACAATCAATGCGGACGTCTATTCGCTTGGCCAGTCGATGGGCGGCGGCGGCGGCGCCAATGACGACGCCCCGACCTTCATCTTTGCCTTCGGCGGCGTCGGCAGCACAGAACCGGGCATGTCGCCGGACAATCCACTGCTGCCGATCGTCGACGTAGGCACCGGCGTGTATGAATTTCCTGCGCCAGTTGCCCGCCGCTGGTACGACCCGCCATTCGCGGAAGGCTTCGAGTATCGGTTGGCAGGCGATGGCACCTTTACCGCGGTCGGCATCGACACCGGTTTCGGCGACCTGACGATCGTACTGGAGGATGGCACCCGCATCGCCATCGCCGCCGGCACCACGATCGACTTCACGGCCAGGGGGCTGGCGCCGAAGAGTTTCAAGATCCTCGGACTGCTCCTCGACACCGGCGCCCCGGACTACGATCCCTTGCGTGCGTTCCCGACCTTCCTGGATTTCAGCGGCTCGCCTGACACCCTGTTCATGTCGCCGATTCTGGTGGATGATCCAAGCGGGGTGCCGGTACCCGGCACGCTCCTGCTGCTGGCGCCGGGCTTGCTGCTGCTGGTGCGCTCGCGCCGCCGCGCTGCCTGAGACAGCGCCAGGAAACGCGCCCGGCACCCTGGCGCCGCCGGGCGCATCTTCACGGTTTAGATGTTTCAATTACAACGTTCGCCATCTACAATGACGCATCCATTCTCTAGGGACCTGCCCATGCTAGCGCGCCTGAAGAAACCGGTGGTACACCTCCTCGTTGCAGCAAGCCTGTGCGCGCCCGTATTGGCGCAAGCCACCTCGGCGCACGGCGAATTCGGCGTCAAGGGTATCGGCGCCAGTGACTGCGCCACCGCCGTACGCGAATACAAGGGCGGCACGCCCAACGCGATGATGTATGGGGGCTGGCTGTACGGTTATCTCACGGCCGTCAACCAGGCCACGCCGGACACCTTCGACCTCGCGACCTGGCAAGACCTGAACACGCTGACCAATTTCGTCATCGAATACTGCCAGAAGAACCCGCGCACGAGCTTTGCGCAAGCCGTTTTCAACTTGACGGCGGCGCTCAAGCCGATGCGATTGACCGCGGCCTCGCAGCCGGTGCGCTTCACTCACAACAACAAGCCCTTCGTCATGTACGGCGATGTCATCAAGCGCATGGGAGAGGCCCTGAAGCACAAGGGCTACTACAAAGGGACGCTGCCGGCCCAACCTGCCTTCACTGGGGAGATGGCGCGCGCCGTCAGCCGCTTCCAGGCTGGTAACCAGTTGCCGGCCACCGGAGAACCGGACCAGTTCACGCTGTTCAAACTGTTTGGCCGCTGAATCCCGTCATTGCGTCAACGTCAGCGCCCGCCTCCGGGCCGTGCCAGGCAAGCGCCAACCCACGCAGGTTGGCGTTTTCGTTTCAGTCTTTCTTCTCCCTGAATTCACCCTCGATCACCATGTCGTCGCTGCGCTTGCGCGCTTGTCGGCCGGCGAACGAGAACACGGATGACGAGACCCGATCGAACACAGTGCGCCGCAACCAGGGCATGGTGAGAACGAAGGCGGTCGAAAAACCGGTAAACGCCGCGGCCACATAGTCGGCCCGCGACAAAAAGTGCAGGCAGCAGAGCGCGAGCAGGCCCACGATGAGCGGCCGGCGCAACGATTTGGGCAACAGGCCGACGATGCGCAGCTTGCCCTCGCGGATCCAGGGAAACCGCGCAAGAACGGCGCCCAGAAGCAGTCCCGCCAGGAACCGTCCGGTGCCGAGATAGTCAGCCAGGACCCCGATGACGAGGTAAGCCGTGTAAGTCATCGTGCCGGCCAGTACTGCCAGCAGCAGCAGCGCGACGACCGCGGCGAGTTTTGGCCGGCGGATCGCCGCCGTGACGAATAGACGTAGGATTTCTGTACTCCAGCAAATGGCATCGACAGGCTGCCGCAAATTTTAACAGCACCGGACGCAGGGCCGCATCTCCGGTGCCCGCTGCGGCCGCCTGTCGGGAAAGCGCGGCCCTCAGCGCGTACAATGGACGTTTGCGCACCCGCGCTTCCCTTTTACCGTTCGACCGGATATGTCCATGCAAGCCCTGCCGCCCTGCCCCGCCTGCCGCTCCACACTGACCTACGAAGACGGTCTCGGCAACTACGCCTGCCCCGAATGCGCCCACGAATGGCCGGTCAAGGCCGAGGCGATGGCCGAGGAAACGGCGCGTGTGTGGCGTGACGCAGCCGGCACCGTGCTGCAGGACGGCGACGCCGTCACCGTCATCAAGGACCTCAAGCTCAAGGGCGGCGGCGGCGTGGTGAAACAGGGCACCAAGGTGAAGAATATCCGCCTGGTCGATGGCGACCACGACATCGATTGCAAGATCGAGGGCTTCGGCGCGATGAGCCTGAAGTCGGCGTTCGTCCGCAAGAGCTGAGGCTGCCGCCTACTGTCCGCTCCGGCAGTCACACCACGCTGTTCCACGGCGCCGACAAACGCATTGCGCAATTGATCAAGCCAACCATCGAGTAAGTCTGCGGGAAGTTCCCCCACATTTCCCCGGTAACCGGATGGGTATCCTCGGACAGCAGGCCGAGGTGATTGCGCGCCGCCAGCATGGCGTCGAACACGGCCCGCGCTTCGTCGATCCGGCCGATACGCGCCAGGGCGTCGATGCGCCAGAACGTGCAGATATTGAAGGCGGTCTCAGGCTTGCCGAAGTCGTCGGGCGCCTCGTAGCGGCGCATGTAGGGGCCGTCGCACAGCGAGCGTTCGAGCGCATCGACCGTGGCGACGAAGCGCGCATCCTTGGGATCGATAAAATTGATCTCGGCCATGAGAAGGACACTCGCATCCAGGTCGCGGCCGCCCAGGCTTTCGGCAAAGGCCTGGCGCTCCTCGCTCCAGGCCTCGGCCAGCAGGCGCTTGCGGATGTGTTCCGCGCGGTCCGCCCACAGCGCGGCGCGCTCCGGCAGATCCAGCTCGACGGCGATCTTCGCCAGGCGATCGCAGGCAGCCCAATTCATCAGCACCGACGAGGTATGCACCCGTGCCCGCGTGCGCAATTCCCACATGCCGGCATCCGGTTCGGCATGCAGGCGGAACGCCTGCTCGCCGACCGCCTCCAGCTGGCGGAACTCGGCATGCCCGGCGCGCCGGAACAGCCGGTGGTCAAAGAATGCCTGCGCGGCGCCGAGCACGATGTTTCCATACACATCATGCTGGAAGTGCTCTTGTGCCTGGTTTCCGACACGTACCGGACGGGTGTTGCGGTAACCGGGCAGATGATCGACGATCGATTCGGGCAGATGCTCTTCCAGCCCGATGCCGTACAAGGGCTGGATATGGCCACCCTTGGCGCGGGCCACGACGTTGCCCAGCCAGCGCAGGTAGTCTTCCATGGTGCCGACCTCGGACAGGCTGTTGAGCGCGCGGATCACGAAGAAGGCATCGCGCAACCAGCAGTAGCGGTAGTCCCAGTTGCGTTCGCTGCCTGGCGCCTCCGGTATGCTCGTGGTCATGGCGGCGATGATCGCGCCGGTGTCTTCGTACAGCGACAGTTTCAGCGTGATCGCCGCCCGGATCACGACATCCTGCCATTCCAGCGGCAAAGCCAGACGCCGCGACCAGGTGCGCCAGTAGCTGATGGTCTCTTTTTCGAAGCGGTGAGCGATCTCTTCGATGCCGTCGGCGAGCGTCTCGTCCGGACCCAGCAGGAAGTTCATCGGACGATCGAGCAGGAAGAACGATTCGGCCAGCACGTAGCTGAGCGAGGCGTCGGTGTTCAGACGCAGGGTCTGGGTCGGCCCGACATAGCGGATGTGATGGCTGCCCTGGGTGATCTCGGGCAGCCTCGCGCCCCACTCGAAGCGGGGGCGCAACCGCACCCGGACCCTGACCCCGCTGCCGAGCGGGCGCACGCGGCGCGCCAGCATCAAGGGACGGAACATCCGGTCGCGGCTCATGAAGCGCGGAGCGAAATCGGTGATCTCGATGCCGTTGCCGGCACTGTCATACAGGCGTGTGCGCAGCACCGCCGTATTTGCTTCGTATGCCTGTTCGCTGCGCGCGAAATCCTCGATATCGATGCTCCACAGGCTGCCGTCGGGCCCCGGGTCAAGCAAGGCGTTGAACACCGGGTCGCCGTCGAAGCGCGGCAGGCAGCACCACACCATCCTGCCCATGCGGTCGATCATGGCGCTGAAAGAGCAATTGCCGATGACGCCGCAATCGAGCGTTCCCGGTGTCTGGTCCGGCGCTACGGCGCGCGGCGTCTGCTGAGCATCCATCATGTCATGTCCTTGTCTGAGGTTGGCGTCGCGGCTGACCGCGCCAATACCGCGCGCAGTTCAGCCGCCGACGCGATGCGGCATCTGGCCATGCTTGGCCCCGGTCCCACCTTGAGGCCGATTCCATCGATTCGCTGTACGTATTCGAAACCGGCCTCGTCTGTCGTATCGTCGCCGATGAACAGCGGCCGGTGCCCGCGGAACGGTGCTTCGGAAAGGAAATCCCGGATCGCCGTTCCCTTGCCGGTGCCGGTTGCCTTGACTTCGACGATCATCTTGCCGGCCATGAGGGCCAGGTCCGGGCGATCGGCGATCGCCGCTCCCATCGCCGCGCTGCACAGGGGATACAGCGCGGGCGCCTGGCGGCAGTGCAGGGCCAGTGCGCCATGCTTCTCCTCGACCCACAGGCCGGGATGCCGGGTGGCCAGCGCCTGCGCCTCGGCGCGCACGCGGGAGAAATCCGGCTGCGGCAGGCGCCGCACGACCCCGTCCGCGCCGCGCCGCTCCATGCCGTGGACGCCGGCGGCGGGCAGCACCAGGGGCGCCAGCAAGGTGTCAAGCTCGGCGATCGGCCGCCCGGACACGACCGCCAGCCGGCCGCCAAGCCGCAGCTGCAAGGCGGCCAGCGTCGCAAGCAGCTCCGGCGTCACGACTACCTGGCTCGGCAGCGCAGCGATGTCGACCAGCGTACCGTCGAAGTCGAGGAACAGCGCGCAATCGGCGCCGCCGAGCAGATCCAGGGCGTCATGATGGCCGGCACTCATGTCCGCCCCTCGTGCGCGCGACCCTGGCTGAGCGAGACGATCCGCGATTGCACGCGCTCGCGCTGGCGCAGGCGGGCGGCATCCTGCAGCATGCGCCCGGCCCAGCGGTAGACGTTGAAGTCGCGGACCCGGCGGCGCATGCTGCGCATGCGCTCGCGCTGTTCCTCGGCCGGCATGGTCAGCGCGCGATACAGCGCTTCCGCGCCTTCTTCGATATGGTAGGGATTGACGAGCAAGGCCTCGCTCAGCTCGCGGGCGGCGCCGGTGAACTGGCTAAGGATCAACACTCCCTGCTCGTCGTCGCGGGCTGCAATGAATTCCTTGGCCACCAGATTCATGCCATCGTGCAAGCTGGTCACGCTGCATACCTCGGCGGCGCGGTAGTACGTACGCAGCGCCGCCTGCTCGTGGTGCTCGGCCTTCAGGATGATGGGTGCGTAGCCCTCGCTCGAGAAACGGTCGTTGATCCGCCGCGCCAGCGCCCGCACGCGCGCCTCGAAGTTCTGGTACTCGTCGAGCGAGGAACGGGTCGGCGCCGCGATCTGCACAAAGGTGAACCTGCCGACCATCTCCGGATGCAGCTCGAGCATGCGCTCGACCGCCTGGAACCGCTCCACGATACCCTTCGTATAGTCGAGCCGGTCGACCCCGATTCCCAGCAGGCGGTCGTCCGGCAGCGCCAGCGCACGGCGGGCGTCGGCGCGGCATGCCGCGACATCCGGATCGTCGCTGCGCGGGTCCGGCCAGGCGATCGAGATCGGATACGGTTGCACCTGGGTCAGCTGGTTGCCGTAGCTGATCGTCGATGCTTCGTCTTCGATGCGTGATTCGAGATAGCGGTCGACCGTGTCCAGGAAATTTTTCCGGTGGAAAGGAGTATGGAAGCCGAGGATCGTGCTGCCCAGCATGCCGTCGAGGATCTCTTCGCGCCATGGGCAAATGCCGAACGATTCCGGGTTCGGCCAGGGAATGTGCCAGAAGGTGATGATGGTCGCCTTCGGCAGCACCGCACGCACCATGCGGGGCAACAGGGCAAAGTGATAATCCTGCACCAGCACCACGGGATTCTCGGAGCGCGCTTCGCTGATCACCGCATCGGCGAAGCGCTGGTTGACCTTGACATACTCATCCCAGTCGGACGAGCGGAATACCGGACGCACGTGGGCGATATGGCACAGCGGCCACAACCCTTCATTGGCGAATCCATAGTAATACCCCTGCTCTTCCTCCTTCGACAGCCAGACGCGGCGCAGCGTATAGCTCGGCTGCTCGGGCGGCACGCGCACGTGGTCGTTGGCGTCGACCGTGGCGCGGTCGGCGGATCCGGCGCCATGTGCGATCCAGGTTCCCGAACAGGCGCGCATCACGGCTTCCACCGCGGTGACCAGTCCGCTGGCGGGACGCTGCACCACGACGCCGTCCGGCGTCGCCACGTGGATATACGGCTCCCGGTTCGAGACGACCAGGATCTCGTCGCCGGCCAGCTCCTTGTTCAGCAGCACCTTCAGCGTGTTCGCATCCCAGCTTGCGGTCTCCAGGCCGCCGACCTGCAGCTCACGCTGGTATTCGTTCAGCAGGGAGCGCAGATCGCTGGCCAGCGGCGCCAGTTCCGGCGGCGCTCGGCGCGTCGTGCGCCGCAACAGTTCACCGTGCAGCATGTCCTTCACGCCTGTCAGCCAGCCGTGCCAGCTCAGCTGTGCGATCAGGACGGTCAGGAGGGACACCACGCCCGTTACCAGGACGAACAGACCGATGAAATACGTCCGCGCATCCGAGCCGCGCAAAGCGATGAATCGCATGTCCTGCAACACGACCAGGCGGCCGGCCGGACGGCCGTCCTGGGTCACTTCCCTGGCCGAGACATGCACCACCCCCTGGGGGAGATGCAGCACGGATTTTTCATCCGCCAAGGGATCGCCCTTGTTCCAGCAGCCGATCCGGTCGGGGTAGGTGGCGGTACGATGCGACAGGCGGCCATCGGGATCGCAGAAACCGAGCGCGAACAGGCGCTCATCCTGGATCGCCCGATCGAACATCGCGTCGATGCGCTGGCCCGCGCCCGCTTCCAGGTAATTGAGCAAGGGCTGCTCCAGCGTACTCGCCACCAGGCGGGAACGCGCTTCCAGGTCGCGCACGAACCAGCGTTCGGTGAGGCGCTCCATCCATGGCAAGGCGAAATATCCGATCAGCGCGAGGACGATCGCAAGGGGGACAATGAAGCGCAATGCGAATTGCAGAGATCTTAGGCGCATGAAGTCCCTTTTTGGTGATTGTTAACGGCATTTACTTGATTATAGCTTCGCACAAATAATATTGCCGAAATTGCACCAAAGAGAACGTGCAAGCGAAAAAGCGCTAGCGGCCGGCCTCCCGCCGCGCCAGTTCAAGGGCCGGCAGGGTCACGTGCAGGAAGGAGGCCACCTGTCCCGCCAGCTCCGCCGCCTGCCGTTCCACCTGGCGCAGCTGCAGGATCGACAGCTCCGCCTGGCGCAATGCTTGCTGGATCAAGCTGCGCCGCTGGCCGATCACGTCGCGCAGCAGTTCGTCCGCACCGCCGGCCAGCTGCGCCACCACACCCAGCACGGCGCCGTGCAAGGCCAGCTCTCGCGCCGACGCTTCCAGCGTCCGTGCGGCGGCCTGGCTGTCGGCAACGAATTGCAAAAGGCGCACATGGCTTGTCGCCAGGCTCCTTTGGTGCTCATCGAGCGTGGCCGTGCGGCGCAGCAGCTTGCCGATGATGCCGCTTGCGGGCCTGGCTTGTTCAAGCGCCGCTTCCAGCTGCGCAGGCACAGCCATTTGCGCGAAGGCCCGCACCAGCTCGGCAACGGGCTGGAGCTGTGCGACCTGCTCCCTGAGCGGCTCATCGCCCCACTGCGCTGCGAGCGAGACCTGAACCGGCAGGATGCGGCGGAACAGCGCGGCCAGGCGCTGTTCCGCCGTGGCGAACAGCGCCGGGTGCCCGGACCGGGCCAGTGACATGGCGTCGCGCACGGCCGGATGGTCGTCGCTGTCGAACAGGACCGCTACCGCCGGCCTGGACGGCGGGTGCGGCGCGGTCTGCTCGTCGTCGAACGAAAACGCCCTGGGTGTGCCGGACGCGTTGGAAGGCGCGGCCGGCGCCCGCTCCGTCTCACCGAAATCGAATGCCTTGGGCGTAGGGTCTGTCATCGTGGCCGGCATGACCGCATGGAGCAGGTCCGTCTTATCCGACGGTGCCGCCGAGCTTGCGGATGAAGGTCGCCAGGCTCAGCTTGAAGCCGGCGCCGACGGCCTGGAAGCGCCATTCGCCATCCTTGCGGTACAGCGAACCGAACTGCAGCGCGGTCTTGTCCGAATAATCCTCGTCGAGGTCGTATTCGGCCAGCACTTCGCCGGTCTCGTCGTTGTACACCTTCACGTAGGCGTCGGTGACGCTGCCGAAGGTCTGCCTGCGCGCCTCGGCCTCGTGGATGGTCACGACGATCGGCATTTCCATGACCTCGGCGTCGACCCTGGACAGGTCGACGGTGATGACTTCGTCGTCGCCATCCTTGTCGCCCGTGCGGTTGTCGCCCGAGTGCACGACCGCGCCGTCGGGCGAGGTGTTGTGGTTGTAGTAGACGAAGTGGGCATTGCTGATCATGACCGGATGGTCGCTCGCATCCTTCCTGCACAGGAATACCGACGAGTCGAGGTCGAAAGCATGGCCCGCGGCCGCGTTGACTTTCCATCCGAGGCCGATACGCACGCGTTTCAAACCCGGCGCGGTCTTCTCCAGGTTGATGCGGTGGCCGGTTTGGAGTGTCGTCGACATGGACTTCCCTTCTATGATCGAAACGGTTGATAAGGTGCCTGGCTCAGCCCGCCGCCGGCGAGAAGCGCGCGATCAGTTCGCGCTCGAGTTCCTGCAGCTTGGGCAGCTCGTCCTTGCGGCGCTGCTGGCCTTCGTTCGAGATCTGCTCGAGCTTGTCGAAGGCGCTCACCAGCTGGTTCTGGACGTGCTGGGCGGTTTCCAGGCTGACCAGCGAGCGCTGCTTGGCGCGCGCCACGGTCTCGGTATTTTCCAGCAGCATGTCGGCCTGGGCGCGGAAGGCCGCGTCGGTGGCGTCGTAGGCCGCGTTGGCGACCGCGGCGCTCTGCTTGGCTTCCAGCTGCAGCAGGTAGAGCGAGAACACATTGCGCCAGGCCGGGATCGACACGTTGACGATGTCGGTAAACGTGTCCGTCAGCGCGCGGGCGTTGTCCTGCGACAGGCGGATCTGCGGCACCATCTGGGTGGCCATCAGCATGGCGCGGCGCAGGTCGTCGATGCGCTTTTCCAGGCGCTCGAGACGGCGCTTGAGTTCGGTCGCCTGCTGGGCCTCGAAGGCATTCGTGGCGGCGCTTTGCTGGGCGACCGCCAGGCGGAGCTGCTCGGCCCATGCCTCGCCCTTCTTCACGTCGGCGTCGAGCCCCTGGTAATACTGCTCCAGGCCCAGGTACATGTCGTCGAAGTCCTTGATGCGGCCCCGATGCACATTCGCATGGCGCGTCATCTCCGCGATCAGTGTGTCCATGCGCGATTCGACCACCTGGTACTGCGACAGCATCTTTTCCTTCACCGAGCCGAACATGTTCGTAACGCGCGACAGCAGGCCGCCGGAACGCAGCTTGGCCGGGTCCAGGCCCTTGGAGGTCGCGATCAGCTCATTGAGCTGGGTGCCGAAGACGTCCGCATCCGATGCGCGCACGGTGCCGAGCAGCTTGGCCGACACCTTGGCCACGCCCGCGCCGGTGTTGCCGCCCAGGGCCTCGATGGCCTTGTCATCGATGCCGGAGACATCGACGCGCACCACGGGGGCGGCGGGCACCACGGGCGCCGCAGGCGCCGGGCTCACCTCCGACAGCGATGCAGGCAGCCGGTCCAGCGTCGGCGCCGGATTGAGCAAAGGAGCAAGGGGCGCGGGCGCCACAGGCTGCTGGGCGGCTGCATTCGCTTCTTCTTCGGAGGAGAACAAGGGTTTCATGACTTTCCTTCAGAGTGAAGTGACAACATGACTAGCTTACCACCGGACAATCCGACTGGGGAGCATCATGGGCCTTTCTGTCATACGCCCGTCATGACAGCGCCGGATGATACCTACAAGGCCTTTCGAAATGGTGTCCCATGTACACAAGCGACAAACGGCTGTTGATCCTCGACGCGGACGGCACCACCATCGACGCGTTCTCCGCCATCGAAGCGGCCTTTGCCCGCCACGGCATGGCGCTGGGGGCGGAAACCAACTTCCAGAAACGGCACCACCTCCTCAAGTACGTGGGCGGCCTGAAGGAATTCCCCTCCATCATCCGGAAAAACCTGCGCAGTAACAGCCGCGCCAGGCTGGTCGACACCCTGACCGGCATCTACCGCGAAGAGGCCAGCCTGTACGAGGGCATCGCCGACCTGCTCCGCGAACTCATCGCCGCGCCCGACATCACGGTCGGCATCGTGACGCGCAACGTGACCATCGAACCGCTCGAGACGCTGCGCCGGCTGTTCCGCCGCCACGACATCGACATCGACGAACTGGACTTCCTGGTCCACATCCCGCTCAAGGAAAAGAAGACCGCCCAGTTCCGCGCGATGCGCGAGCGCTTCGGCATCAACCCGGCGCGCGCCTATGTCTGCGGCGACGAGCACAAGGATTTCACCGCAGCAATCAATACCGGCATGCATCCCTTCATGGTTTCCTATGGCTTCGAAGACCATGACCGGCTCACCAGCAAGTACGCCATCCCGCAGGAGCTGATTTCCCGCACCTCGACGGAGCTGTGCTGCCGCATCCGCCACGCGCTCGACCTGGGCGTGCTGGTTCAGCCCCCGTACCAGAGCAGCAGCATGCTGATGGCGCCGAACACCCAGTAATCGACCGGGGCGCCGAAGGCCCAGTGCTTGTGCCAGGGGACGTGCTCCTGCTTGAAACGGCGCCAGCCGAAGGCCGGATTGACGATGAACCAGAGGTAGTCCTCGACGATCCAGAACAGCATGATCGAAGCCAGCACCCGCGCCTCGAGTTCCGGCGACCAGCGGCCGATGAAGAACAGCGGGAAGTGGAAGACCAGGCCGATGAAGGCGAACATCCACAGGTGGTAGCCGGTCAGGGCGCGGCCGCCCATGAAGAGGTCGAGCAGGGGATGCTCCTCGATGCGCCAGGTCGGCAGGTTCGCCGCCCATCCGGCCTCCCCTTCGATTTCCACCTCTACCCGGGCGAACAGGTAGGCCAGCACCAGTACCGCGGCCACCATCGACACGAAGCGGCCCGCCTCCGACAACTCAAGCATAGGCCCTTTCGGCCACCAGGACGGTTTCCAGCACCTGGCGCGCGGCATGCGGACGTCCGAGCAGCCGCGCGCGGCCGGCCATTTCTTCCAGCTTCGCGGGATGCGCCAGCAGGTGGCGGACGCGGTATTCCAGGCCCGGCAGGTCGGATGCCGCGAGCGCGGCGCCCTGCTCCAGGACAAAATTGGCGTTGTGCTCTTCCTGCCCAGGAATCGGCGCGTTGACGATCATCGGCAAGCCCATGGCCAGGCATTCGGCCGTGGTCGCGCCGCCGGGCTTGGTGATCACGAGGTCGGCGCAGGCCATCAGGCGCTCGACCTGGTCGGTATAACCCTGGGGCGCGAGGCGGCAGGGAAACTGCGCGGCCAGCGTGCGCAGCGCGGCCAGTTCGGCAGCGTTCCTGCCGGCCAGGACGATCAGCTGGAAGTCGCCGGGAATCGCCAGCAAGCGCTGCGCCACCCGGCTCAGGCCGCCCAGTCCGGCGCCGCCACCCATCAGGAGCAAGGTCGTGCGGCCCGGGTCGAGACCGATGTCACGTGCGCATTCGGCGCGCTCGTGGTGGCGTGAAAAGGCGGGCATGGTCGGGATGCCGGCGACGTGGATCGCCTGCGCCGGGATGCCCACCTCGCGCATGCGGAAGGCCACCTCGTCGTTGCCGGTGAAGTAGCCGGCGATATGCGGATGCACCCACATGCGGTGCAGGTCGAAGTCGGTCACCTGGACCCAGACCGGGCAGCGAAGCAGGCCGGACGCGATGCGCCGCGACAGCAGCTCGGCCGGCTGGAAGTGAGTGCAGATGATGATGTCCGGCGCCAGCGCAGCGATTTCCGCCAGCAGGGGCCGGCTGTCGTGCGCTTCGATCCGGCGCCGCAGACGGTTGAGCCAGCCATCCGGCCGCAGCCGGTCGGTCCATTGGTAGACGTGGCGCCACAGGCTTGGTGCACGCTTGATCAGGCCCAGGTAGACGTCGGTATAGACCTTGCGCAGGCGCGGGGTGGCGAAGGCCATCGCATCCAGGTGGACGACCGTGGCGCCACCATATTCATCGATGGCGCAACGGCGGATGGCTTCGGCCACCCGGGTATGGCCGGCGCCGGCCGGCACGCTCAGCACGAGGATCGTCTTTCCGGCCATGCCACGCTGGAGTTCGCCTTCCCTCATCCCGCTTCTCCATCAAGGATATGCGGGCAATGTAAGCGTGGAATATGACCTGGCAATGACCTGGCCGTGGCGGGCAGTCCTACGCTTGCGCCAGGGCCGCCTCGTGTTCGGCGACCAGGGCCATGTCGCGTTCTTCCACGCGTTTCGACGCCGGGCGGGCGCCCATGCGTTCGGCATACTCGACCAGAGCGGGCAGGCGCGGTACGCCGGCGTAGGCCATGGCCCAGCCCAGCGCCGTTCCCCACAGGACGTCGGCGGCCGACATGGTGTCGCCGAGCAGGTAGGGACCGCGCTGCAGCTGGGCGTCGATCACGCCGAGCATGGCGTCGAAGTCGCCGTAGGGCGAACTCATATGGGGAGCCGGTGCGCGTTCCATGCTGCGGTCCACCAGCGCCGGCTCGAAGCAGGCCGCATAGTAGACCAGCCAGCGCAGGTAGGCGCCGCGCCGCGGATCGCCGAGGGAGGGCGCCAGGCCCGCCTCGGGAACCCTGTCGGCCAGGTGGATGAAGATCGCGACCTGCTCGGTGACGACGGTGTCGCCGTCCATGATGGCAGGCACTTTACCTAAAGGATTCACGGCCAGGTAGGCGGGCTGGCGCTGTTCGCCGGCCTTCATGTTCAGGACCCGCATTTCGTAGGGCGCACCCAGTTCCTCGAGCAGGGTGAAGGTACTCGAGGACCGGGTGTGCGGCGAGTGGAAGAAGGTGATGCTGCGCTGTGTGCTCATGGTGATGTCCTGGATGAATGGTTGATGAAGGCCGATCCGCGGTCGACTGCGAGCATGGTATGCCTGCCAAGCTGACATCTTCTGTCAGGTATGCGGAAGGATTTGGATTACACTGGCCCGATGCGAGCGAGCCGACTTCTCTTCATCCTCACGACCCTGCAGGCCCGCGGCCGCGCGAGCGCGCGTGCGCTTGCCGACGAATACGGGGTATCGCTGCGCACCATCTACCGCGACGTCGACGCCCTGAGCGCCGCCGGCATCCCGATCTACAGCGAACGCGGCAACCAGGGCGGCTACCGCCTGCTGGACGGCTATCGCACGCGCCTGAACGGCATGTCCGCGCTGGAAGCCGAAGTCCTGTTCCTGAGCGGCCTGTCCGGACAGGCGGCCGAACTCGGCCTGGACGCGGCCTGTGCCAGCGCCCGTGACAAGCTGCTGGCCGCCCTTCCCGCCGACGTCCGCGAAGGCGCCGGCCGGATGCGCCTGCGCTTCCACCTGGATGTGCCCGGCTGGTTCGAAGCGAGCGAACGGCCGGCCTGCCTGCCGCAACTGGCGCAGGCCGTGTGGGGCGAACAGCCGATCCGCATCCGCTACCGCAGCTGGAAAGGCGAAAACGAGCGCGAACTGGACCCGCTCGGCATCGTGCTCAAGGGCGGGGCCTGGTACCTGGTCGCCCGGTGCGGCGCCGATGTGCGCACCTATCGCGTTTCCCGCATCCTCGCGCTGCAGCTGCTCGACGGCCACATCGACGGGGCCAGGGAGTTCGACCTGCCGACCTACTGGGCCGAGAATGCGCGCCGCTTCGAGCAGGAGCAGCATCCGGAACTGGCGACCTTGCGGCTGTCGCCCTGGGGGTTCAAGATGATGGACGCCTTCCTGCCGCCCTATTCCATCACCCACGCCACGGTCGGGGAGGCGTCGGCCGATGGCTGGCGCACAGTCACCCTGCCGGTCGGACCGGTGCGCCACGCGGCGTACGAGCTGCTGCGCTTCGGCGCCGAAGCCGAAGTGCTGGCGCCGGCGTCGCTGCGCGAGCACGTCGGACAGATCGCCGCCAGCCTGGCGCTGCGGTATGGGGCAACGCAGGACGTGCCCGCCGGCGAGGGCCAGATGTCGTCGACCGCGCATTCCGCGCTCGACCCTTGCGGCGCCCCGCTCCAATGAAAATGCGCAAGAAGTCGGAACTGCCGACGAAGGAGTGCGCGCACTGCGGACTGCCCTTCACCTGGCGCAAGAAGTGGGAACGCGACTGGGAGCGGGTGAAATACTGCTCCGAACGCTGCCGCCGCGCCGGCAAGCCACCATCGACAAACGCCGGGCCTTGAGGCCCGGCGTTTTCGCTTGATCACAGCCTCTCCTTGAAAGAAATTACTTCGCATGCTAAGCTTTCGCATGAGAACAATGTGTATGCCAATCAAATGAGCGTATCCGACCAGACCCTCGGCAAGCTGACCGCCGCCCTCAGCTACGCTTCGCGCGCCTACCGCGCCGCCGCCGACAAGATCGCGGCCGACTACGGCCTGTCCCAGGCGACCGGCCTGCCGGTGCTGGTCATCAGCCGCTTCGGCGAGGACGGCGTGCGGCCCGGCGTGCTGGCGCTTGCCCTCGGCCTGGAAGCGTCCTCGCTGGTGCGCGTGGTCGACTGCCTGATCGCCTCGAAGCTGGTGGAGCGCCACGAAGACCCGGCCGACCGCCGCGCGAAGATCCTGCGCCTGACCGACGAGGGGCGCCAGGCGGCGGAACAGATGGACCAGGCCCTGCGGCCCTTCCGCCGCAAGCTGTTCGGCGAGTTCGAACCCGCCGACGTCGAGGCCTGCCTGCGGGTGCTGTCCGGCCTGCCGGCGGCGATTGCCAACATGACTTCTTCCGACGGCGCCGGCAGCAGGCAAGCGTGAGGCAGGCATGACCTTGGCCAGCCGGTCGGAGATGCTGTTCTCCATCAAGTCATTCGCGGCAGCGATGCTCTCGGTTTACCTATCGATGCGCATCGGACTGCCGCGTCCTTTCTGGGCGATGATGACGGCCTATATCGTCTCCGCCCCTTTCGCCGGGCCGACCCGCTCCAAGGGCATCTACCGGGCGGGCGGCACCGTGCTCGGCGCCATTGCGGTCGTGTTCCTGGTGCCGCAGCTGTCGAACGCCCCCGAGCTGCTCTCGCTCGCGCTGGCGCTGTGGATCGGCGGCTGCCTGTACTTCTCGCTGCTGGACCGCACACCGCGTTCCTATGTGCTGATGTTGGCCGGCTACACGGCCGGCCTGATCGGCTTTCCGGCGGTGGGCGAACCGGGCGCCATCTTCGACATCGCGCTCGCGCGGGTCGAGGAGATCGTGCTGGGCATGGCCTGCGCGACCCTGGTGCACACCCTGGTGCTGCCGCAGAGCTTCGCGCCGGTGCTGCTGGCCCGCCTGGACGGCGCGGCGCGTGACGCCGGGGCCTGGATCCGCGATGCGCTCAAACCCGGCGGCGATGCGCGCAGCGCGGGCGAGCGCCGCAGGCTGGCCGGCGACATCACCGAGCTGCGCCTGATGAGCACTCATCTACCCTTCGACACCTCGCAGCTGCGCTGGACCGAGAAGGCGGTCAACGCGCTGCAGGAACGGCTTGCGCAGTTCGTGCCCATCGTTTCAAGCATCGAGGACCGCCTGGCGGCGCTGCGCGAACTGGGCGCGGACGTCGTGTCGGCGCGCTGGCGCACGGTGCTGGAAGACGTGACTGCCCTGCTTGAAACCCCGAAAGACACGCCCCTCGCGGTCCGGGGCGCGGCCCTGCACACGCGCATCGACGCGCTGGCCCCGCAAGGCGGGCGTGAACTCGACTGGCCCGGCCTCCTGGCGCTGAACCTGGCGGCGCGCCTGCACATGCTGGTCGACCTGGTGCTGGAGACGCGCCTGCTGCGCCAGCACATCGACGCCGGCGTGCATGGCCACCTGCCCGACAGCGTGCGCCACTTGCCCGGCGTCGCGCCCAGCGCCCTGCACCAGGACCGCGGCATGGCCCTGCTGTCGGCGCTTGCCGCCGTCGTCGCCGTGCTGGCCTGCTGCGCCTTCTGGATCCTCACCGGCTGGCCGGCCGGCGCGGCCGCGCCAATGATGGCGGCGGTGCTGTGCTGCTTCTTCGCCGGCCAGGACGACCCGGCGCCCTTCATCCAGGGTTTCCTCACCTATACCGTGTATTCGATTCCGGTAGCGGCGCTGTACCTGCTGGCGATCCTGCCGGCGGTGCACGGATTCGAGTCGCTGGTGCTGGCCTGCGCGCCGACCTTCCTGGTGCTGGGCGTGCTGCTGGCACGGCCGTCGACCTTCGGGCGTGCCATGCCTTTTCTCTTCGGCATCTGCGGCGCCCTGGCCATGGTCGACACCCACAGCGCCGACATCGTCTCCTTCACCAACGGCATGTTGGCGCAGATCATGGGCCTGGCCGCCGCCGCCCTCATCACCCGCGTGCTGCGCAGCGTCGGCGCCGGCTGGACCGCGCGCCGCCTGCTCAGGGCGGGCTGGCAGGAGCTGGCGCGCCTGGGCAGCGGCGAGCGCGTGACCGCACCAAGGGAATTCTCGGCGCGCATGGTCGACCGCGTCGGCCTGCTCACCCCGCGCCTGGCGATGGCCGGGGCCCACGCAGACCTGCAGGCGGCCGACGCGCTGCGCGACCTGCGCGTGGGCCTGAACATGAGCCTGCTGCAGTCCGTACGGACGCAGCTCGGGCGTGGCGAAGCGGCACTCGCCTCCCTGATGTCCCGGCTGTCGCGCCGCTTCGCGCGTTTGCCGGCGCTCGACCGGGATGAGGAAGCCGCCTTGCTGGCTGCCCTCGACAACAGCCTGCGCGCGGTCTGCCAGGGCACGGTCGATACCGCCCAGCGCGAGGCGCTGGCCGCCCTCACCGGCATGCGGCGCGACCTGTTTCCCCAGGCGCCGGCCTACGAACCTTCCACCCTGACTGCTTACGACAAGGAGATCCGATGATCGGCGAAGTCAGCCTCTACGGCCTCTACCTTCCTCCGCTCCTGCTGCTGACGCTGGCGGCACTGCTGATATCCCGCGTCCTGAACCTGGCCCTGGCGCGCACCGGCTTCTACCGCCTGGTGTGGCATCCGGCGCTGTTCGATTTTTCCCTGTTCGTCATCGTGCTCGGCACGCTGGCCTACTTCACCCGCAATTGGTCCTGACATGGCTACGAACAAATTTCTACCGGCCCTGGGCCGGGTCGGCGTCACCTTGCTGGCCACCGCCGGCGCGGCCTACGCGCTCTGGCATATGTGGCGCCACTACGAGCTGGCGCCGTGGACCCGCGACGGCCGCGTGAAAGCGTATGTGGTGCAGGTGGCGCCGGACGTGACCGGCCAGGTGACCAAGGTCTACGTGCGCGACAACCAGCACGTCGCGGCCGGCGAACCGCTGTTCGAGATCGACCGTGCGCGCTTCGCGCTGGCGCTGCGCCAGGCCGAGGCCCAGGTGACCGCAAGCGAGGCGGCCCTGGCCCAGGCCCGGCGCGAGAACAAGCGCAATACCGAGCTGGACGAGCTGGTATCGACGGAAACGCGCGAGCAAGGCCTCACCCGCTCCGACCAGGCCAGGGCAGCCCTTGCCCAGGCCATCGTCAACCGCGACACGGCCCGGCTGAACCTGGAACGCTCGCACGTGGTGTCGGCGGTCAGCGGCATCGTCACCAACCTCGACCTGCGCGAAGGCTCGTATGCGACCGCGGCGCGTCCGGTGATGGCGCTGATCGACCGGAACACCTTCTATGTCGAAGGCTATTTTGAAGAAACCAAGCTGCCCGCCATCCAGGTCGGCGACAGGGTCGACGTGACCCTGATGGGGGTGCGCCAGCCGATCAAGGGCCACGTCGAGAGCTTCGCCGAGGGCATCACCGACCGCGACCGCAGCACCGGCGCGAACATGCTGCCGAACGTGAACCCGACCTTCAACTGGGTGCGCCTGGCCCAGCGCATCCCGGTGCGCATCGCGATCGACCAGGTGCCGGCAGGCGTGCGCCTGGTCGCCGGACAGACCGCGACCGTGGAAGTGCTGCCGGCTGAAGCCGATGCCGCACCCGTCGCGCGCGCCGTGGCGGCTGCGCCTGGCGCCAGGAAGGCGGAGTAAAGAGTGAACATGCATCGTAACCGCAAGCTCGCCGGCAAGGCAGCGTCATTGTGCCTGCTTGCCGTGCTGGGCGCCTGCACCACGGTCGGCCCCGACTACCAGCTGCCGAAAGAGGCCGTCATCCAGCGCGACGCCGCCAGGGCGCCCTTGATGGGAGCCGCCGAGACGCCGTTCAGTGCCGACCCACTGCCGGAGGACTGGTGGCGCCTGTACCAGGATCCGGTACTGGACAGGCTGATTGCCAGGGCATTCAGCGCCAACGCCGACCTGCGGGTGGCTGCGGCGAACCTGGCGCGCGCCCATGCGGTGCTCGAAGAAGTCGAGGAAAAGAAACGCCCGGAGGTCGAGATGGGCGCCGCCCCGCTGTACGGCCGCATCGCCGGCGCCTCGATCGGCCTGCCGGAACAGCTGCCGCGCACCGGCATCTATGAAGGCGACATCAAGGTGGCCTACCAGGTCGACCTGTGGGGCCGCATCCGCCGCGCCGTCGAGGCCGCGCACGCCGACCACGAAGCTGCGCAGGCGGCCAGCGACCTGGCCCACGTGATGGTGGCGGCCGACACCACGCGCGCCTATGCCCAGGCCTGCTCGGCCGCTTACCAGCTGAAGGTGGCGCAGCAATCGGTCGCGCTGCAGCAGCAGTTCGTCAAGCTGACGGCCCAGCGCGTGCAGCGCGGCCGCGGCATCGCCATCGACACCAGCCGCGCCCAAGCCCAGCTGGAGCTGCTGCGCGCCAACCTGCCGCCGCTGGAAGCAGGCCGCCGCACGGCGCTGTACCGCCTGGCGGTGCTGACCGGCGAGGCGCCGAGCCAGTTCCCGGCGGAGGTCGCGCAGTGCGCCACGCCGCCGCGCGTGGCCGCGGCCATTCCGGTCGGCGACGGCGCGGCCCTGCTGCGCCGTCGCCCCGACGTGCGCCAGGCCGAACGCCGGCTGGCGGCAAGCACGGCGCGCATCGGCGTCGCCACCGCCGAGCTCTACCCGAACATCACGCTGGGCGCCTCCTTCGGAGGCGTCGGCTTCATGGAACAGTTCGGCGACGCCAACACCTGGAAGTTCTCGCTGGGGCCATTGATTTCCTGGAACCTGCCGGCCCTGAGCCCGGCGCGCGTGCACATCGCCCAGGCGAACATCGCTACCCAGGGCGCGCTGGCGCGCTTCGACTCGGTGGTGCTGAACGCGCTGCGCGAGACGGAAAGTGCCTTGACCGTCTACGCCCGCGAACTCGACCGCAATGCCGCCCTGCGCGCAGCGCGTGACCAGAGCGCACTGGCGGCGAAGCAGACAGCCAGGCTCTACCAGTTCGGCCGCAGCGACTTCCTCGCTGCCCTGGACGCGGACCGTACCCTGGCCAGTGCGGAGAGCATGCTCGCCGCTTCCAGCGCAAAACTGGCGGAGGACCAGGCGCAGCTCTTCCTGGCGCTTGGTGGCGGCTGGGAAAATACCCACGCGGCGCATGGCGAAGGACAGCAAGCGGCACACGACGGCGCGCACGACGGAAAGCCGGCAGCGCCCTGACGCACGGATGCGGGGCCTCGGCCCGGCATGAAGCCGATGCCGGGCCAGCCGGGCAGGCAGTGTTCAGGCCTTCTTGAGCGCGTCCGCCTTGTGCGCCGCCTCCGCCCCGGTCTTGTCGCTGACCACCAGGTACTCGGGGTGCTCCTTCGAGGCCGCCACGTGGTGGCCCTTGATCTCGGTGGGCGCTGTCAGCTTCTTCTTGATCGTCCCATGCACCGTGCCCTGGGACGACTGCCATTGCACCTTGTCGCCAGCCTTGAATGTGTCTGCCATGTTGGCCTCATCGAAATAGTCGAATGGATGGCCGCGATGCCCCGGATTTGAACCGCACCGGGACATTCGCGAACCGGGATCGCCATTCAAGCACAGATCGCCATCCGCGCCCGCACGCCAGGAGACTCCCTGGCCGCAGGCCGCCACGCCCTTTTATTGCGCCAGCACGCTTGCCTCCACCAGCGGGGCCGCGGCCTCTCCCGAGGGCGTGCCGCTATTATCGTAATGGACCACTTCCTTGCCGGAGACAGGATCCGGCTGCCAGATCTTCAGCGCAAAGCGCTCCGGCGCGGCGCCCGCCAGGCCGACCGTGGTCGCGAGGCGGAAGCGCACCTTGCCTGCGCCATTGATCGATCCCTCACCGTGGAACACGTGCTGCGCCCCCTGGCGGCCGAGGAAGCGCAAGCTGCTGCTGTGAAAGCGCAGCCCGGGCAGGTCGAAGTGCACCTGCGCCGGCATGCCCGCCACCTGCGCCGCCGGTCCCGTCGCGGCAAGCGGCGCCACCAGGCTGAACGCCGCCTTGCCGACCCATGACGGCGCTTTCCGGTAAGCGCCCCTTGGCGACAGCACGCTGCCCCTGGCAGCCACCGTGCCGGCGGCGGATGCGGCGGCAACGACGGTGCGGCTGACGGCCTTGCTGCGGCCGTTGCGGTCGGTCACGGTCACCGTGACGCGATACACGCCGGGCATGGCGAAATGGTGGCTGGCGCTGGCGCTGCCCGCCTCGCCCGCTTCGCGCACCTTGCCGGCCTGCGCGCCGCTGCCGTCGCCCCAGGACCAGCTCACGCTGCGCGTGCCCACCCTGGCGGAATCGACCCAGGCCACCGTGGCGGCGAATGCGGCGCCTGCCCGCACGACCTCCGGCGCCGCCACGGGCCCGACCACATGGCCGCCCTTGTGCCGATGGCCGGGGGTGAGCAGCACCAGGCCGGCGTTGGAACTGGAGACGATGTCGCCGTTGTCGTTGATGGCAAGCGCATCGTCCAGCACCAGGCCCGGCGGCGCGTTGCGCAGGCGGGTGTTCAGGTCGACCATGCCGCTCCTGGCCGACCAGGCGAATGCGCGGAAGGCCTGCGTGCGGTCGGTGGCATAGCCGACCACCTGGCCGCGATCGTTGGCCTGCTGGGAGCGCGAGTTGGCGCCGCCCAGGGTGCCGAGCAGGCGCATGCCCTCCGTGCGCGTCCAGGTCATGGCGCGCTGGTCGCCGCTGGCCAGGTTGACGAGCCCGGCGATCCGGCCGCCGGGGCTCATGGCGAGGGTGAAGGACTCGACGCCGCCGGCCGCGCCGAGGTCTTGCATGCCGCGGCCGGGCGCCCAGCGCCAGGCGCGATAGGTGGCGTCGTCCGCCGGCAGGCGGCTGCCGGCCACCTCGCCCCTGGCGCTGACGGCGATGCCGTCCGAGTAGAGGCTGCCGAGCGTATCGATGTCGACCAGGCCGCGCGCGGGCATCCATGCAAAGGCGTGGCGCTCCAGGCTGGCGGTGTTGGCGGCGCCCGCGATGAGGCCGGCGTCGTTCAGCGCGGCGCCCCAGGATGCCCCGTCGACGCCGGGCGCAAGCGCACCGAGGCTGCTCATGCCTTCGCTCACGCTCCAGCGGAAGGCCAGCGGCGGCGTGCTCGGGACGCCTTCGGAAAAGCCGGTGACGACGCCGCGGTTGTTGATCGCCTGCGCGCGCGAGTTGGCGGTAAACGGCAGCACCCCGAGGTCGAGCATGCCGCCGCCCGCGCTCCACACGAAGGCATGTTCGCTGCCCGTGACGGTGAAGGAACCGCCGGCGAGCTGCCCCGCATTGTTCAGGCCCAGCGCCACGGTGCCGCTGCCGCCCAGCGTGCCGATGTCCCGGACTGTTCTGCCGTCGTAGAAATAGCCGCGCGAGGCGGCGCCGTCCCACAGCGAGAAGACGATCTGGCCACGGGCGTTGATCTTCGGCAGCGCACTGAGTTCGCCGGACCCGAGGTTGACCACCCGGTAAGTGGTGCGGACCGCACCGCCCTTGTTTTCCTCGAGGGCTGGCGCCGGGGCTTGCTGCGCCAGCGCCGTGCCGCCTGCCGCCAGCGCCAGCAGCAGGCAGGGCCACCACGCCACGCTCGTCTTCGACCTGCCGTTTGTATGCACGCGCCGCATATGTCTCTCCCGTAAAGATGAATTCCGTCCCGCCGCATCGGACAATCCGGGCGGATCAGGGTGATCATGGAGCGGACACGGTGCGCACGGTTCGACTTATCCCAGCATCGCGCGTCGGCATGATGCCGATCAAACGTGTTCTTGTCCGCGCGCCAAAAGCGATATCCGCTTTACATGCAGCAATTTCACTTAAGCACGCAATTACCGGCATACGGGCGAAAAAAAGCCTGGCGTTGTAGCCAGGCTCTCTTCCCTTCGGTGTTCTCTTTGCAGCGGATTAGCCGTCCTTGCCAGGCAGCGGCAATCCCTCCGCCAATGCCAGCCGGATCATCGCCTCTTCCAGCACCACGCGGGCCCGGCCGGAGGCCAGTTCGAGTTCGCGGTGCAGGCGCGCGTCCTCCTGGTTGCGCGATGCGCACTGGGCGCTGTAGCGCTCGAAGCTGCCGACCATCATGAGGATCTCGGACAGGTGGCGCGGGCACTCGCAGTTGAGGCGGTTGCCGGCCGCCGTGATCGCCGCCAGCGCGGCATCGTCGAGGCGGCGCGGGGCCACCTCCACGCCCTCGGTATCCTCGGCGGGCATGCCCTGCCCCGCCAGCGCCGAGCGGCACAGCAGCACCAGTTCGCCGACCTCGGCCGGTACACGCGCCACCAGGCAGCCTTCGGCGCGCAGGGCGCGGATGGTGGCGCTGCCGCCGAAGCGGTACAGCACCACGGTGGCCGCCGGATGCACCGCGTCGCGCGCGGCCATCACCTTGTCCAGCGGGGCTTCGTCGAGCTCGGACGCTTCGATCAGCAGCACGTCGATCACGACGCCGTCGCCGCTCGCCACCACCTGGTCGAGCCGTGCATGCTGGTGCTGCACCTGCAGCGCGCGGCCGTCGCGTCCGCTGGCCGCGATGCGGCGCGCCAGGCTGTCGCCCACCACCAATACCCGCATCGGCCCGCTGACCTCGCGCGCCCGCGCCGGATCGGGTGCGATCATCTCTTCCAGCCGCTCTACCGGCAGGCCGGTGAGCACGCCGATCGGATGGCCGAGGTCGACCAGCTGCTTGAGCAGCCCGAGACGGCGCACCTGCTCCGCCGTGTACAGCCGCTGCCCGTGCGCCGAACGCTGGGTCTCCGACAGCGCATAACGCCGCTCCCACACCCGCAGCGTTTCCACCGGCAGGCCCGCCAGCCGCGCAGCCACGCCGCTGCGGTAGGTCACCTGCCGGCTGCCGGCGCCCTGTCCATCTCCTGAACCATCCATTTTCTTCGCGCTCATACGACCAGCCTTTGAACCAATTGTCTATGCAAGTCCCGCTACAAAAACGAGACAGAGCCAGTGTAGCGCAGTGAGAATGTCAACTCAACAATGATTCGTTTCAATTGGTCGAATGCAAAACGCCACCGTGCAGGTGGCGTCGGGTCCGGCATGCGCCGCGCTTACCAGGTGAAGTCGTCCGGGATCTTGAAGTCGGCGTAGGGATCCTCTTCCCCTGCCTGCGGCGCGGCCTCGCTCCGCTTCACCTGGATCACGCTGGCCGGGTCGCGCTCGGCGATCTTCTCGCCGATGACCTTGGGCACCAGCTCGTAGTTCCCATTCAGGAACACGATCACCAGGCGGCCCGCGACCAGGTGCTGCTGCACCTGTTCCGACACATAGATGCGTTCGATCTTGCTGCCGTGGGTAAAGTTGTAGGCGATGTCGCCCTTGCCCGCGCCTTTGCCGGACCCGGCGCGCGGCTGCCGGTTCACCTGCACCAGCTGGGCGATCTGGGCCCGCACCGCCTTCTGCGCCGCCTGCGCGTCGCGCTGGGCGTTCAGCTCGCGCGCCCGTTCGGCGTTCTGGCGCTGCATCTCGAGCGCGGCCTCGCGCGATTCGTTGACCGACTCGGCGCCGGTGCGGCGCTCGATCTTCTTCTGCTTGCTCTTGTCCTGGTTGACCTTCTGGACCTTCTTCTTGTCCACCAGGCCGGCTTTCAGCAACTGCTCCTGCAGCGAGACCATTGTTCTGCTCCTTCGATGACGGCCGGCACGGCGCCGGCGCGCGTAAAGGCGCTAGCATAGCAAACCGACAGGCGTAGCGGGGCGAGGCGCCGCTGTTTGAGGGGCGATTGCCATCGGCCGCCATGAATCAGACGCCCTCTCATCCAGGCGGCATGAAATTGCCTCTGGATATGGACAGCCGTCGATGTGTCGGGGATAGTCGTCGCTCCTGTTGACTCACGAACGATTCCGGCATGACCAAACGCTCCTCTCCCGTTTCGAATGGCCTGATGCTCGGCAATGCCGTGGCGACCAGCACCATTTCTCCGCTCATCGCGACGATGGCAAACGATGGCAATCCCATTGTCTTCGGCATCACCACCGGTCCGGGCCCGGTCGCAGTGAATCTGAGCGGCACCGATGGTGACGACACCCTGGAGGGCAGCGACCATGCCGATACCATCAGTGGCCTGGCGGGGAAGGACACGCTCTATGGCTACGGCGGAAACGATGCCCTGGATGGCGGCGATGGCGACGACATCATGCTCGGTGGCGATGGCAATGACTCTCTCTGGGGCGGTGCCGGGGACGACCAGCTTAATGGCGGCGCTGGTGACGACACGCTCAATGGAGACGCGGGCCGGAATACCATGTCGGGAGGCGAAGGAAACGATACCCTGTCCGCATCGCCCGGCAGCAGCGGTACGCTCGATGGCGGTAGCGGCAACGACAAGCTGAGCGGCGGCGCCGGTGTCGCATACCTGGGCGGGGCCGGCGACGATCTCATCGACGTGGATCTGTATGGGAAGGATTCGGGCCCGACCACCATTGACGGCGGAGATGGCAAGGACACGATCAAGATCAGGGGCGACGCAAGTTACGGCAGCAATGTCTCCGTTTCGGGAGGCAATGGCGCTGATGTATTCGTCCTGGATGCATTCGGCATCGGCACGGCGATATCCATCCGTGATTTTGGCGCAGGCGCCGGCGGCGACGTCATCGACCTTCTGCGCATGCCGGGGCTGCAAGGCGGCGTCAATCCCTTAGCAAGCGGCCAGTTGCGCCTGGTGGCGTCCGGTACCGACACCCTGCTCCAACGGCGTGACGCCGTGAACGAATCGGTTTACCACACACTGTTCAAGCTGGCCGGGATCCAGCCGGGCCAACTCACCGGCGCCAATTTCATGGGAGGAATCGATCCGCGTGGCGGGACCACCGGCATCATCCTCACCGGCACGACCGCGGCGGATAAGCTGGAGGGAATGCTGCTCGACGATACCCTGAACGGCGAGGACGGCGCCGATATCCTGTACGGAGGCGGCGGTAACGACTTGATCGACGGTGGCGCCGGTGACGACTACCTGGACGACACTTCGGGCAGCAATACGCTGCGCGGTGGCGAGGGCAACGACCGCCTCAGGAGCGGCAGCGGTAACGACCGGATGTCCGGCGGCGCCGGCAACGACCAGCTGATGCTGGTGTCCCTCGGCGGCAAGGCGCACACCGTCAGCATGGAAGGAGACGAGGGCGACGACCTCCTGCATGTGTCCAATGCTACCGGCTCGGAGAAAGTACTCGCCAGCGGAGGCTCGGGGGCCGACACATTCCGCATCGGCGCCTACGCCGACCTGACGATTACCGATTTCTCGCAAGGCGACAGGCTCGACCTGCGCCCCCTGCTCGTCTCCCAGACTACGAGCGGCAATCCATTCGGCACCCTTGGCTACCTGAAAGCGGAACAGGCGGGAACGCAAGTCAAGATCTACGTCGACAGCGATGGCGCCGCGCGCAATGGCAGCGGGTTCAAGCTCGCCGTCACGCTCGACAACACCACATTTGCCAGCCTGTCGAGTGCTTCCTTTATCGGCGGCTTTGCGCCATCCGGATCGGAGCGCGGCCTGGACCTGCTTGGTACCCCCGCCGCAGACACCCTGCTCGGGGGCTTGCTCGACGACACCATCGAAGGCGGCGCCGGCAACGACAATCTGGCCGGATCGAAAGGCAAGGACCGGCTGTATGGCGGCGATGGCGATGACCAGCTCGATGGCGACAAATCCGATGTCGGCGGCATAGCCGAAGGCGATGATCCGCAGGTCAACATTCCTGGCGGTGACGATTTCCTCGACGGAGGCGCCGGCAAGGACATCCTCACCACGTCCTGGGGCGCCGACACCTTGCTTGGCGGTGCCGGCGACGACGTCCTGTTGCTCAGGTCAGCCCCTTCTTCCCTCCCCAAGTCCACTTACGAAGTCACCCTCGACGGCGGCGACGGCAATGACTTCCTGGAAGTGTCATCCAGCGTCCAGTCCAACGTCACCGCCTCGATGACGGGCGGCGCCGGCAGCGACACCTTCGCGCTGTTGCTGAATCCACGGGTGCAAGGGGCCACCAGGATCATCACGGACTTCCAGGCCGGGGCCGGCGGCGACGTCCTCGACATGTTCGACTTCATGGGCTTCACGCGCGAATCCCCCTTCGCCTCCGGCCGCTTCCTCCTGGAACAGCGCGGCGCGGACACCGTGGTGCGTTACGACGACAACGGGCCGACGGCGCCGGGTCCCGTCTTCGACGTGGTCGTTCTCAAGGACCTCGTGAAGGAAACACTGACCGCCGCGAATATTCGCTACGGTTACGCACCTGACGGCAGCCCCGCTCTCATGGCGCCGGAGCTGCGCGGCACTGACGGGCGTGACCGCCTGGACGGCGACGCGCGCGCCGATACCCTGTATGGCGGCGACGGCAACGACATCCTGGCCGGGTTCGCCGGCAACGACTACCTCAACGGCGGCAACGGCACCGACACCGCCGTGTTCCTCGGCAACTTTGCCGACTACACCGTACGCCCAGTCAATCCCCAGGACTTCACGGTCTCCGAGCTACGCGACGGTGCCCGGGACGGCAAGGACCGGCTGGTCGGCATCGAGCGCCTGGTGTTCGCCGACACGGCGCTCGCCATCGGCGTCGGGGACGATGGCGGAACCGCCTTCCAGGCCTACCGCATCTACCGAGCCGCCTTCGACCGCGAACCCGACCTGGGCGGCCTTGGCTTCTGGATCGAGATGCTGGACCGCGGTGTATCGCTGCAGACGGTGGGAAGCGGATTCACCCAGGGGGATGAATTTACGAGGCTCTATGGGGCCAACCCGAGCAATGCGGACATCGTCACCCGCCTCTACCGCAACATCCTCGACCGCGAGCCGGAACAGGCCGGCTACGAGTTCTGGCTCTCTGTACTCGACAACAAGCTGGCCGACCTGGGTACTGTACTGGCCGCCTTCAGCGAAAGCCAGGAGAACCAGGACGCGGTGTGGGAGCTGGTGGGCAATGCCGTGTTCTACCAACCCTATATCGGCTGAACCGCAAATTGCACTGCGACAAAAATTTATTGCACACGCATGGAATGCATGTCATACATAGACAGCAACGGATGAGTCAGGGATAGTCGAAGGATTTACCTTCTTCGACCATCCGCCATGTCCGACCACCGTTCTCCTTTCATCTTCCAAGACAGCATGTCCGGCCAGGCCGCGGCCACCGACACCACCGGCCCGGTCATGCTGACCTGGCCGCAGAACGGCCATCGGGCGGACGCGCCGCTGGTCTTCACCTTCGACGAAGACATCAGGCTCGGCACCGGCACGATCGCCCTGCTTAACAACAGGGGCCAGGGAATCACCGAGACCCTGGCCGGCAGCCCCTATGTGACGGTATCGGGCAAGACCCTCACCTTCGCCCCGCCGCAGCGCCTCGACTACGCGTCCCTCTACTCGATCACCTTCAGCAGCGAGGCCATCACCGACCTCGGCGGCAACCGGCTCAACGGCGGCTACTGGTCCACCAGCTTCCAGTCGGGACTGGTTCTCGAGGCGCAGAACGTGACCGGGACGGCGGGCGTGGACACCATGAACGGCAGCGACCTGGCCGACACCATGGATGGCCTGGGCGGCAGCGACACGATCAATGGCCACGGTGGCGACGACATCCTGCGCGGCGGCGACGAAGCCTCAGGACAGCCGTACAGCAACGGCGACACCATCCGTGGGGGCGCAGGCAATGACACCATCTACGGTGGCGCCGGCGGCGACAACCTGTCCGGGGACGACGGCAATGACCGGGTGTTCGGCGGCGACGACAACGACTACCTGCACGGCAACGCCGGCGATGACCACCTCGAGGGCGGCGCAGGCAACGACATGCTGACCAACTCGCTCGGCCACGACACCATGCTCGGCGGCGACGGCGACGACCGGCTGGAACTCGACTACGACGCCACCGGCGTGCTCGACGGTGGTGATGGCAACGACCGCCTCAGCGGCTACCTCGGCACGTCGTATGCGGGCGGGAACGGCGACGATGTCATCGAGCTCAGGATGAGCGGATCGACCGCGCGACCGACCACGGTGAACGGCGGCAGTGGCCGGGACACGATCCAGGTCAGTCTCGGAAGTACCCAGGCGGCGATTGCGATCTCCGGCGGAGCGGATGCGGACACCTTTATCGTCAACACCAACGGCCAGGCGATCGGCGCGAATGCCTTGAGTATCACCGACTTTACCCCGGGTGCCGGCGGCGATCAGATTAACCTGCTGCAGATTTACCGTATGCAGGAAAACGGCAATCCCTTCACCAGCGGCTTGCTGCGTCTGCTCGCCTCCGGCGCCGATACCCTGCTCCAGCTGCGCGATTCCGCCACCCCACCGGCCTATGCGACCCTGCTGACGCTGACCGGCGTGCAGCCGAACCAGCTTACCGCCGCCAACTTCACCGGCGGTATCGATCCGCGTGGCGGGACCACGGGCCTTACCCTCACTGGCACTGCCGAACGGGATCAACTCGAGGGCATGTTCCTCGACGATACACTGTATGGCCTGGACGGCGACGACACGCTCAGGGGCGGCGCCGGCAACGACCTGCTCGAAGGCGGCGCGGGTAACGATTACCTGGACGGCAATGCCGGCGACAACATCCTGCGCGGCGGCGATGGCGAGGACCGCCTGACCAGCAGCACCTTCGGGAACAACCTGATGGAGGGTGGAGCCGGTAACGACATCCTCAGCGGTGGCGCCGGCAACGACCGTATGCTGGGCGGGGCCGGCAACGACATCCTGCAGCTGGAATCAACCTACGGAAATACGGCGCGGACCCTGACCATGGCGGGCGAGGATGGCAACGATACCCTGCGAGTCGGTTTCGCGTCCAGCAACATCAAGATCGTCGCCAGCGGCGGCGCGGGCGCGGACACGTTCGTGATTTCGTCCTTCGCCGACCTGACGATCCTGGACTTCAGCCCGGGCGACGTGCTCGACCTGCGCTCCATCCATTCCAACCGCGTCATCAACGGCAATCCCTTCGGCGCCGCCGGCTATCTGAAGGCGATGCAGGAAGGCGCCCACGTCAGGATCTATGCCGACAGCGACGGCGCCGCCGGCAGCGAACAACCCTGGCTCGTGGTCACGCTCGAGAACGTCCAGTTGTCCGCGCTGACGGGCGCATCCTTCGCCGGCGGCTACGACCCGAGCGGCACCAACCAGGGCATGACGCTGCGCGGCACGGCGGGCGCCGACACCTTGAATGGCGGCGCGCTGAACGACATCATCGAAGGCGGTGACGGCAACGACACCATCAACGGCGAGGCCGGCGATGACAAGCTCTACGGCGGCGACGAGAGCATCGTCGGCGGCGGCGATACGATCTCGGGCGGACTGGGCAACGACGAGCTGCATGGCGGGACCGGCAACGACAGTCTCGAAGGCGGGGAAGGCGACGACCGGCTGTATGGCGGCGGCGGTGACGACCGGCTCGACGGCGGAGCCGGCGCCAACTATCTCGACGGCGGCGACGGCCGCGACATCCTGAACAGCTATTCCGGCAACGACCACCTGTTGGGCGGCGCCGGCGACGATACCCTCACCGGCGGCTGGACGCACATGGACGGCGCTGCCGTCACCATCCTGGACGGCGGCGACGGCAATGACCAGATCACTGCCTACGGCTGGGCCGCCAAGGTGCTGGCCGGCGCAGGCGACGACACGGTGTCGGTCGAGGCCGCCGGCAGCCAGGCCAGCAACACGGCCATGGTGGTCGACCTGGGCGCCGGCAACGACCGGATGACGGTGCGCTCAGTGTACGGCGAGACGCGCCCGATCCAGGCCAGCGGCGGCGCCGGCGTCGACACCTACCGCTTCGAGGGGGGCGAGCGCTGGCCCCTGCTCACCATCACCGATTTCCAGACCGGCGCCGGCGGCGACGTGGTGGACCTGTACTCGTTCAGCTGGAACTTCAGCGCCAATCCTTTCGGCGCTGCCGGCCAGGCGCGCCTGGTGCAGGATGGCAGCCGCGTGCTGCTGCAGATCGATCTCGACGGACCGGCCGGCTCCGGCGTCTGGGCGAGCCGCATCGCCTTCGAGAATACCCTGGTGGCCAACTTCACCGGCGCCAACTTCACCCAGGGCGCCAGACCCGACGGTAGCTCGACCGGCCTGGACATCGCGGGCACCGCCGGCAACGACAATCTGCAAGGCGGTAACCTCGACGACACCATCCGGGGCGGCGACGGCAACGACTACTTGATTGGCAACGCCGGCGCCGACAAACTCTACGGGGACGCCGGCAACGACCAGCTATCCGGCCGCGATGGCAACGACCGCCTCGACGGCGGCGAAGGCAACGACAATTTGTACGGCGAAGAAGGCAACGACGAGCTGCTTGGCGGCGCCGGCAATGACATACTGCAGGACCAGTACGGCGACAACACCCTGCGCGGCGGCGATGGCGACGATGGGCTGTACGCCGCGGCCGGACGCAATGCGCTGTTTGGCGACGCCGGCAACGACAGGCTGCGCGCGGAAGGCAGCAGCGGCACGATCGACGGCGGCGCGGGCGACGACACCATCGAGATCTTCGGCGGTTTCAACAGCGCCGCCTACCAGATCGAGGCGACCGGCGGCGATGGCAACGATACCTTCCTGATCAATTCCCTCGGCAACGCCGCCTCCACCGTCCGGCTCAGCGGCGGCGCCGGCGTCGATACCTACCGTCCGGGCAGCATCCTGGCCGGGACGACGGCGTATGTCAACGATTTCCAGGCCGGCGCAGGCGGCGACATCATCGACGTCATGAGCCTGGTCGCACCTTCGCCGTCGAACCCCTTCGCACCCGGCGGCAGCGCGCAACTGATCCAGCGTGGCGCCGACACCGTCCTGCAGGCGCGCGTAAGCCGCGACAGCGGCGCCGCCTTCGCGGACGCGCTGGTGCTGCGCAACGTCGACAAGTCCACGCTTACCGCGCAGAACATCAGCTTCGGCTTCAATCCCGACGGCTCGGCAACCGGCCAGACCATGACCGGCACCGACGGCCGGGATCAGCTCGTGGGCAGCTGGCTCGACGATATCCTGCGCGGCGGCGCCGGCAACGACGTGCTGTCCGGTTCGATGGGCAACGACCGGCTCGAAGGCGGGGACGGCGACGACCAGCTCGACGGCGACAAGGCCGGCGTGGTGCCGGTCGACGGCTACGGCTCGCCCTGGCCGACCATGTTCAGCGGCGACGACGTGCTCGACGGCGGCGCAGGCAACGATACCCTGACCAGCAGCTACGGCGCGGACACCCTGCTGGGCGGCGCAGGAGACGACCGCCTGGTGCTGGCGCGCTATACCGGCTTCGGTACGGCGGCCTTCAACTACCGTGTCACCCTCGACGGCGGCGACGGCAACGACCGCATCACGATCCAGAACGGCACCCAGCCCGGGGTCGGCGCGACCATGAGCGGCGGCGCCGGCAGCGACACCTTCCAGCTGAACGTGCCGACGCCAACGGCGGCCTACATCATCACGGACTTCCAGGCCGGCGCCGGCGGCGACGTGCTGGACGTGTTCGAGCTGCTGGGCTGGGTACGCCAGTCGCCGTTCGCCACCGGCCACTTCTCCCTCGAGCAGCGCGGGGCAGATACCGTGCTGCGTTTCGACGAGGACGGATCGGAAGGGCCGAAAGCCGCCGCCGACCTGGTCACACTGAAAGGCATCGCGAAGGAGACGCTGAGCGGCGCCAACTTCCGTTACGGCTACGCGCCCGGCGACAATGCGGGCTCCCTGGCGCCGGAAGTGCACGGCAGCACCGGGCGTGACCGCCTGGAAGGCAATGCGGGTTCCGACCTCCTGCACGGAGGCGATGGTAACGACGTGCTGGTGGGCGGCGGCGGCAACGACCTGCTCGCCGGCGGCGCCGGCGTCGACACCGCGGTGTTCAGCGGCGCGCGCAGCCAGTACGCGCTCGTCGGCTTCAACACCTATACACCGATGGTGGCCGACCTGCGCGCCGGCGCCAATGACGGCAAGGACCGTGTGGACGGCATCGAACGCCTGGTATTCGCCGACAGCGCCATCGCTTTCGACACCGGAACGAATGGCACTGCCGGCCAGGCCTACCGCCTCTACCGCGCCGCCTTCGACCGCGAGCCGGACAAGGTCGGCCTGGGCTTCTGGATCGAGATGCTCGACCGCGGCGTGTCGCTGCAGACGGTCGCGGGAGGTTTTACCCAGGGGGAGGAATTCATCAAGCTGTTTGGCGCCAATGCAAGCAATGCGGAGATCGTCACCCGCCTGTACCAGAACATCCTCGATCGCGAGCCCGAGAAGGGCGGCTACGACTTCTGGCTCTCGGTCCTCGACAACAAACTGACCGACCTGGGCACGGTATTGGCGGCTTTCAGCGAAAGCAACGAGAACTATTGGGTGGTCGCCGGACTGATCGGCGGCGGCGTCGAATATCAGCCATTCATCGGCTAAACGGGGCGTGGCGCCATGCATGTGTTGCGCAAGCAGCACATCTTTCGCCACGACATCACGTTCCGCCACGGCTTTGGCCCCATAATTGCTGCAATAACAGCAACCTCGTGACGCGATGTATTGTCGTATCGTTCCACCCTTGCCTGCTGCCTGCCCATGAATACCAAGGCCCCGACGCGCGTCTCGCGCCTGTACGAGGTCATGGACCTGATGCTGGACTCGGTCGGCGACCCGCTGGCCCTGAGCGGGCTGGCCGCGTCGGCCAGCTATTCGAGCTACCACTTCGACCGTATCTTCCGCGAGCTGACCGGCTTCTCGGCCGTCGAATACCAGCGCAAGCGCCGCCTGCGCCGCGCCGCCCACCAGCTGCGCCACGAGCCCGACGTACCGATCGGACGCATCGCCCAGGATTGCGGTTTCCCCAGCAACGCGGCCTTCGCCAAGGCCTTCAAGCAGCAGTTCGCGATGTCGGCCAAGACCTGGCGCGAAGGCGGCTGGCGCGACTATATGGACCAGCAGGTCGGGCGCGAGAGCGACGTCAGCTTCTTCGTCGCCGAACCGGGCAACGTCGAGGCGATCCTGGCGCCCTACTGCGCGCCGGTACCGGGCAGCATCGCCGCCCGCATCGAAGTGCGCCAGCTGCCGGCCGTCACCCTGCGCTACCAGCGCTTCTTCGGTCAGTCCGGCGCCGCGCTCTCGATCGCCTGCAACAGCTTCATCTGCGAGCGCGAAAAGAGCGGCGAGGTGCTGCCGGGCGCGCCCTGGTACGGCGTGTTCGACGAAGACCCGGGCTTCACGGGCGAGCGCGAATACTGCTACGACTTCGGCTTCGACGCCGCGCACGGCGGCGAGGAAGCGGGCGACGCCAGCCTGGGCCTGCGCGTGCTGCCCGCCGGCACCTACGCCTGCCTCGACTTCTGCCACGAGTGGCCGCGCTTCCGCTCCATGTACGAGGACTGGCTCGAACGCCAGGCCCAGGCCGTTTGGCGCTTCGACAGCGCGCGCCCGCACATCCAGCGCGTCGAGCGCGGGCCCGACGGGCAGTGGCGCGGTCACCTGGCGCTGCCGATCAAGAAACGCTAGACGGCTTTCCGGTCATATGCGTGGCCGGGTTTGCGCAATCGTAGGGTGGGCAATCCTTTGCCCACGCGTTCAACTCGCAGAGGCATCGCCTTGTTGCATGCGTGAGTTGAACGCGTGGGCGGAGGACTCGCGGGGCCGCCCAGGCTCACCCTACAGGATCGTATTCAGTCCGCTGCGGCCGCAGGCTTCCGCAGCGCCTCCAGCCGCACCACGCGGCTCAGCACCAGCACCGGCAGCGCGGCCACCAGCACCCACAGGAAGAAGGTCTGGTAGCCCAGCCATCCCTGGATGTCGCCGCTGACCATCTTGAACAGCACGAAGCCGAGCTGCATGAAGCCGGTGCCGAGCGCATAGTGCGCGGTCTGGTAGCGGCCGCTCGCGACCACCTGCATGATGAAGAGGATCACGCCCACGAAACCGAAGCCGTAGCCGAACATCTCGATGCCCAGGCCCACGGCGATGATGCCGAGCGATTCCGGCTGGGCCACGCTCAGGTACCAGAACACGGCGTTCGGCAGGTTCATCGCGATGATCAGGTAGGGCATGGCGCGCTTCAGGCTCAGCGCCGCGGTGAAGTAGCCGCCCGCGATGCTGCCGGCCAGGAAGGCGATGGTGCCGGCGGTGCCGTAGACGGCGCCCACCTGGGCGGTGCTCAGTCCCAGGCCGCCGACCTCGCGCGCGTCGCGCAGGAACAGCGGGCCGATGGTCTGGATCTGCCCCTCCCCGGCGCGGAACAGGATGATGAAGAGGATCGCCATCCAGATGCCCGGTTTGGCGAAGAAGTCGCGGATCACGTCGTACAAGGTGCCGGCCACGCCGCGCGCGCCGCTGCCGGTCGGCGCATTGCCCGGCGTGTCCGGCAGCGCCCACAGGTGGTAGAGGCCCAGGCCCGCCATGATCGCGCCGAGCAGGCCGAATACCGTGGCCCAGGCCGGCCCCGGCCCCATGCGGTCTTCGAGGTAACCGGCCAGCATCACCAGGCCGCCCATCGAGAGGAATTTGGCGGCGTTGAAGAAGGCGCCCTGCCAGCCGGCGTAGGCGGCCTGCTGGCGTTCGCTGAGGCTGGCGATGTAGATGCCGTCGGCGCAGATGTCGTGGCTGCTCGAGGCCAGCGCCACGATGGCGAACAGGGCGATCGAGAGACCGAACCAGGCGGGCAGCTGCAGCGCCAGCGCCATCGCGCCCAGGGCGCAGCCGCCGGCCAGCTGGAAGCACACGACCACCCCGCGCTTGCTGCGCGCCAGCTCCAGGAAAGGACTCCACAGGGCCTTGAACACCCAGGCCATGCCCAGCAGGCCCGTCCAGCGCGCGATCTGCTCGTTGGGCACGCCCATCGACTTGTACATCAGGCCCGCGACCAGCGCCACCGCATAGAAAGGCAGGCCCTGCGCGAGGTACAGGGTCGGGACCCAGGCCAGCGGATGGCGGGAAGGTTTCGATGCGCCTTCGGCCATCACGGCGCCGGGGAAGTCTTTCAGGAAGCTCATGGCTGTTCCAGGTTGAGGGTGACGATGCGGCTGCCGCGGCCGCGGGTGTCGAAGGTGGCCAGCTTCAGCACGCGCGCGCCACCCAGCGCGACCGGCGCCGCGTAGCGCGGGCTGCGCACCGAAGGATCGAGGCCATCCACAGTGTAATGGACGGCCAGTCCCGGCAGGGCGACATTCGCATGCAGCAGGCCGTCCTTCACCACCGCGCCCGGAGGCGGGAGGCGGTAGTCCCAGGGGCGGCGCGCACGGTCCAGGCGCGGCAGCTCGCGCTGGCCGAGGCGGTTGGCGAATTCGTTCCAGTCGCGCTGGGCCCGCGCGGCGCGCTCTTCCTGCGCCGCGATGTCCTGCCAGCCCGGGTCCGCCGCCCAGGCCCGCTCGGCCAGCCCGATCAGGCGCGGCAGCGCCAGGTATTCGAGGCGGGCGCGCGAGCGGGCGTTCTCTCCCCACAACTGGCCCTGGATGCCCCTGATGCGGGCGCTTCCCTTGGCGTCGAGGGGCTGCAGGGCATCCAGCACGCTGCGGTCGAGCGCATGGCCCATCGGATCGAGGTCGGGCATGGCGCGCGCATCCAGCGGGCAGAAACCGAAGGCGTTGCGGGTGCCGACGAAGCCGGCCCAGTAGTATCCCGGCTCCTGCGGGTGCTTGGCGTAGGCCAGGTCGAAGTAGAGATTGGCCGCATTCGACAACACCACGTCGTAGCCGGCATTCGCCAGCCGGTAGGCGCAGTCTTCCTGGCCCGAACCCCAGCGGTTGTTCCAGACGTAGACGTGGAAATCCGGGCCGGCGAAGCGCGGGTTCGGCAGCATCCGCTCGCCCTCGCGCATCAAGGCCGTCTCGTCCCAGCCGGCATACTCCACGCCATGGCGCGCCAGGATCGCGCGGCAGCGCTCGATGAAGTCGTCGTGCAGGGCCTGGACGTCCCAGCCCTTCTCTTCCATCAGCGCGCGGCAGCGCGGGGAACCGAGCCAGGCGCCGACCGGCACTTCGTCGCCGCCGGTGTGGATCACGCGCAGCGGCACGCCGGCCTCGCGGTACAGCACGCAGACCTCGCCCACCACGGTGTCGATGAAGCGGTCCACCGAGGGCAGCGCGATGCAGATCACGTTGTCGTGCCAGAGCTGCACCGATTCATAGGTGGAGCTGTCTTCAGGATCGCTCAGCAGGTATTCCCCGGCGCCTGCCACGTCGCCGGCCGCCAGCAGGCGGCGGTGGCGTTCGCGCATCGCCACCACGGCGGCGCGCGCATGGCCGGGCATATTGAATTCGGGGATGACCTCGATGTGGCGGGCGTGCGCGTGGCGCAGGATGGTGACGAATTCCGAGGCGGTATAAAAGCCGCTGCCGCTCGAAGCCTCGACGTCGGCGCCCGAGCCGAAGGAAGGCGGCAGGCAGGGAATTCCATCCTGCGCGACGCCGCGCCGGGAACCGACCGCGGTCAGCTCCGGCAGCGCGCCGATCGCCAGGCGCCAGCCCTCGTCGTCGGTCAGGTGGAAGTGGAAGCGATTGAGCTTGTAGCCGGCCATGCAGTCGAGCAGGCGCAGCACCGTGGTGACGCCGGCGAAGTGGCGCGCCACGTCGAGCATCATGCCGCGGTAGCCGAAGCGCGGCGCGTCCAGCACCCGTCCCGTGGGCAGTTCGCCGGTTGGAGACAGCAGCTGGGCCAGGGTCTGGATGCCGTTGAAGACGCCGTGGGCGCTGGCGCCGGTGATGCGCACGCGGCCCGGCTCGATGTCGAGCAGGTAGGCCTCGTCCCCGGACAATCCCTCTACCGCGCCGATCTCCAGCAGGATGTCGCTCGAGCCGCCGGGCACGAGACCCGGCAGGGCGCCCAGCATCGCGGCCAGCAGCGAGGCCTCGTTCCACAGCGTGCGCTCGTAACCCATCGGTGCGTGGCGCGAGAGCAGGCAGCGGCGGCCGTCGAAGTGCGCCGACACCGGCTTCGGGGTGATGCGGCCGACCGCGCTCTCGGGCAGCAGCCGCAGGGCCGCGTTCTGCTCGAAGCGCCAGGCCGCATCGGCCGTCGGCAGCAGGTCGCCGCGCATGCGATGGCGCTGCTCGGGGCGGGCGAACGGGGCGATCGCGGGGTCGCCCAGGTCGATGGGCGCACTTCCGTCGCCGGGCTGCAGGTAGAAGCCGAGCGGCGCATCGGTGATGCTGATCGCCCAGTGCAGGGCTTCGTATTCCACGGTAAGGGTTTGTTCAGGCAGCCATGCCCCTCCCCCGGGCATGGTGAGGCGGAACAGGTCGCCGTTCAGGTGTTCGACGGCGAAGCCGGTGCTGACGCTGTCGCGCAGCACCTTGCGGCAGGTGTTGAAGTACAGCGCCCAGCCGGGCGCGATGGCCCGGCTTGATACGTTGCGCAGCACGAGCCGCGCCGTGAACGCATCGTCGCGTGTGTAGTTGCTCAGGCATTCCCAGGCGATCGCGATCGCGGGGCCGTCGACGGATGGTTCGGTCATGGGGATCATGTTGTGCTTTGCGCTGCCGGCGGGCGCCATTGCCGGCGCCCGCCGTCCTGCAGGTCTTACAGCTTGCCGCGGATGCCGACGTAGAAGGTACGGCCGTTCGAGTAGAAGGCGCGCGGGCGGTCTTCGTTCTCGGCGTACATCTTGATCGTCTCGTTGGTCAGGTTGAGTGCGTCGAAGGTCAGGGTGAAGCGCTCGTTCAGTTTCACGTTCACCGAGGCCGCCAGCGAGGGCATGCTGTCCACGTGCTGGCTGGCGCCGCGGTCCACGCCGGCCTTGTACTTCGAGCGGTAGTTGTAGGCCAGGCGCGCGGAGAAGCGCTCGTTCTCGAAGTAGCCGGTGAGGTTCCAGGTGTTGCGCGAGGAGTTCAGCAGCTCGCCGCCGTCATCGAGCTTGCCGTCGGCATGGGTGTAGTTCATCAGGGTGCCGAAGTTCTCCCACAGCGGCTGCTGCCAGCTCAGCTCGATCCCCTTGTTGCTGCCGGTGGTGTTGTACGGCGAGGTGATCTGATACTGGGTCTGGGTGTTGCGCTTGTTGTTGAAGTAGGTCCCGGTCGAGGTGCCCTGCGCAACGATGGAGCGGAAGTCCATGTAGAAGAAGCCCGCCGACAGCAGCGCCTTCGGCGCGTAGTACCACTCGGCGCCCACGTCGAAGTTCACCGAACGCACCGGATCCAGGTTGACGTTGCCGCCGCTGCCGCTCAGGGCGTCGTCGTTGAGCGAGACCGAGCCGCCCAGCGCCGAATAGTCCGGACGGGCGATGGTCTTGGCCAGCGCGGTGCGCAGCACCAGGGCCGGCGAGACCTCGTACTTCAGGTTGGCGCTCGGCAGGTAGTCGGTATAGGTACGCTTGAAGGTGGTCGGGGTGTAAGCGCCGAAGGCCGAGCCGGTGATCGGGTTGGGGCCGCCCGGCAGGTTGACGATCGTGTTCTGGCGCGTCTTGATGGCGCGCAGGCCGATGTTGCCGCTCCAGTTGTCGGCGCCGAAGTCCGCCATTGCGTACAGGGCCGCGGTCTTCTCGCCGACCTGGAACTCGTTGGTCCAGTTATGGCGCAGGGTGTAGTCGAGCAGGCGGTTGCCCGGGACCGCACCCCAGGCGCCCAGGGCCGCGCCATCGTACTTGAAGTAGTTATTGAGGATGCTGCCGCCCAGGTCCTTGCCGAAGTCGCCCGGGTACATCTGGCCGTTCCAGGCCGGGCCGGGGGCCGTGAAGCCGGTCGCGCCCGGACGGGTCTCGAGCGGATGCTCGGCGGTGCGGGTGTGGTCGGTCCAGCGCGCGCCGAAGCGGATCGCCGAGACCATCGAATCCTGCACCCGCCATTCGCCGTCGAGCTGGGCGTACTTTTCCCGGTCGACCGACTGCGATTCGCCGCCGCCGGCCCAGGCGGTGCTGCCCGGCGCCGCGGTGTTCCCGCCCGGGTAGCTGACGCTGGCCGGCGACAGTCCGTTCAGGGCGTAGACCATGCCGCCGTCGACGTTGTTCTGGTAGTAGACGTCGTCGCGGTCCCAGCCCACGCCATGGGTCTTGCCGATCTTGCCGGACAGGGTTAGCTGGTCGTTGACCTTGTGCTTGCCGTTCAGGTCGAGGTACCAGGATTCGCCGCCGGCGTCCGGACGGTAGATGTTGTCGACCTCGCCCGCATTGCGGGTGAAGGCGGCGCCCACCAGGGTGCCGTTCTTGATGACCGGGTTCTGCGGCACCAGGTTCATGCTGTTGATCGAGTTGGCCGGGGCGGCCAGCCAGTTGGTGTTCTGGTGCGGGGCATCGAGCTTGGAATAGAAGCCGTTCAGGTCGATGCTGGTGCCGCGCTGCGGACGCAGCTCGATGTCGAAGGCGCCGCCCTGGCGCTTCTTGGTCTGCTCGAAGAGGGCCGCGCCGATGAAGGTCGGGACCACCACGCCGCGCAGGGCCGGATTGGCGGCGACGGCGGCGCTGGTCGGGCTGATCGGGGTGTAGCCGAGGATCTCCTGGCCGTCGCGGCGCACGCTGGCCTTTTCCGAGAAGCCCTGCAGCAGCACGCCGAAGGTGCTGGCTTCGTTCTTCCAGCTGACCAGGCCCGAGACGTGCGGCTCGGCCTTGTCGGACAGGTCGTTGTAGTTGGCTTGAATGGAACCTTCCACCGTCAGCGGCTTGCGGAAGTCGAGGGGACGGCGGGTGATGACGTTGATGGCGCCGGAAACGCCGCCTTCGACCAGGTCGGCCGTCGGGCTCTTTTGCACGACGATCGAGCCGACCAGTTCGGACGGCAGCAGCGAGAAGCTGCTGGAGCGGCCGACGTTGCCGCCGATCTGGTTCAGCACGAACCAGTCGCCGGTGCTGATGGCGTGGCCGTTGAACAGGGTCTGCTGCAGGCTGGGGCTGGTGCCGCGCAGGCTGACGCGGTCGTTCTCGCCGAAGCCGCCTTCGCCGCCGGCCGAGGACTGGGTGTTCACGCCCGGCAGCCGCTGGATCGCGTCGGCGACGTTCTTGTCGGGCATCTTGCCGATGTCCTCGGCGGTCACCACCTCGACCACCGAGTCGGCGTTGCGCTTCTGGCGCAGCGACTGCTCCAGGGCGGCGCGCACGCCGGTCACCACCACGGTCTGGGGCTCGACCTGCTCCTGAGCCATTACCGGGCTGCCGAGGCCAATGAGGAATACCGCCACGCCGACCGCGATCGCGGTGCGCTTGTACTGCTGCCTTGCCATCAACTCGTTCATGTTCTCTCCAAAACATTATGGTGATTCCGCGAAGGGCCGGAACCGCTTCTTTCACTTCAGCCGTCGTCTCGACCGCGTGTGGACGTTTGTGCGTCTCTCGTGTGGGAGGCATTGTGGAGTGATCTTTTCGGCCATGTTTGTCAAATCTTGCTAAGAAGATGCGATTTCATCGCCATGACACATCGCCGTGCTATCCGGGCCGGACGGGTCCGACAGTGTCGGAAAGTTTTACAGAACAGCAAGATTAATTAATTGGAAATATATAATTTATTAGTAAAATCAATGGCTTGGCTAAGTGGCATGTTATGTGCTAGTTCAATGGGATAAAGAAAACCCATGACTAATCACACGGAGGCAAGATGATGAAGAAGGTGATGCTGCCCCTGGCTTGTGCCGTCGCCATGGGCACGGCGCAGGCCGAGGTCCTGCTGGTGGAGAATTTCGATAACGTGAATGCCTTGCGTGCTGGGGACCAATGGATCTTCGAGAACGCAAGCGTGCCACCAGGCATCGCGCCGGGCTGGGTGCAGGGCAATCCAGACGTGTTCGAAGCGCACATGGGTGAACCGAACGCCTACATCGCTTCCAGCTTCCAGAGCGCCGCACCGAACGGGCAGGTGGACGACCGCCTGTTTACGCCGCTGTTTTCGCTCGAGAACGGGGCGGTCGCCACGTTCTGGCTACGGGGCGCCAACGACCCCGGCTTCTTCGACATGGTGGTCTACGGCTACACCGATGGCGGCGCCGATCCGCTGGATTTCATCCTCCAGGAAGTCACCATCGCCCCGGATGGGTGGACGCAGTACTCCATCACGATCGATGCGCGCGCCGGCGACGGACGCCTGGGCTTCGTGCACACCGGTCCCGAAGCCACCTCGAACTATGTCGGCCTCGACACGCTGCGCATCGTCGACCAGCGCCAGGGCGACGTGCCGGAACCGGCCACTCTCTTGATCATGGGCCTCGGCCTGGCGGGCCTGGCCGCCAGCCGCCGGCGCGCCTGATTCAGGCGTTTTCCGGCAGCGGCACCCGCGCCAGCGCGTCCTTCAGGGCGGCGAAGCAGGCCGGGTCGAGCGCGCTGCCGACCGTCTTTTCCATCATCTCCAGCGCCTGCGGCACGGGAATCGCGCCGCGGTAGGGCCGCTCGGCGGTGATCGCATCGAAGATGTCGGCGGTGGTGATGATGCGGGTTTCCAGGCCGATCGCCTCGCCAGCCAGGCCGCGTGGATAGCCGGTGCCGTCCAGGCGCTCGTGGTGGGCGCCGGCGATCGCCGCCAGTTCGCCGAAGGCGGCGATACGGCCCAGGATGGTCTCGGTGTAGGCGGCATGTTCGCGCACCGCGGCCCATTCGTCGCGGTCGAGCGCTCCCGCCTTGTCCAGTACGCTGTTGCTGACACCCAGCTTGCCGACGTCGTGCAGCAGTGCGGCGCGGCGCAGCCAGCGCCGCCGCCCCTCCGGCAGTCCCAGCGCCTCCGCGATCATGTCCGTGTACAGCGCCACCCGGCCGCTATGGCCGCTGGTATAGGGGCTCTTCGCGTCCACCACCTGGCCGAAGGCTGCCGCGATGTCGTCCAGGTAGTCGTCGTCGAGCGCCACTTCGCGTCCGGCCGGTTCCAGCGCGAACACGGCCCGGTCGAGGTCCGGGGAAGCCAGCATCGTCCAGAAGCCGGGGCTGTGCGCCACGCTGTCGAAAGCGCCCACCAGCTCCGGGTCGAACCAGCTGCCCGCGCGCGCATGCGCCTCGCGCAGGGCGCTGTCGCGGCCCGACGCGGTGTGGAACACATCGATCACCTGCGCCAGCAGCGCGATGCGCGCGTAGACGGGAATGGCGGCGCCGGCCAGGCGTTCCGGTTTCCCCTGGCCATTGTAGTGTTCGTCCAGCGAGTAGATCCCGGCGGCCACGCCTTCGGAAAAACGCAGCAGGCGTGCGATCTCGGCGCCGCGCTGGCAGCGCGTGGCGATGAGGTCCTGGGCGATTGCCGGGCCATCGCGCAGGATCGTCATCACGCTGCGGAAGCGCTCGGCAAGGCCGGCCTTGAGGCCGGTGTGGCGCAGCACGAAGGACAGCACCTGGGGCAGGCTGTCCCCCACGGTCTTGAAGTCGCGCTTGAATTCGAGGTCGTCGGTCAGGTACAGCTCGCAGATGCGGGCCGCATTGCTGCTGCAGCCGAGGTCCTTCAACAGCAGGGTGTAATACAGCTCCCAGAGCTGCTCTTCCCGCAGCCCGGCGGCGCGCCCGATGTGCATGCCGATCCAGCAGCTGCGCACGCAGTGGCCGGCGGGCTGGCCCTCGGTGATGTCGAGCGCATAGCTGAGTGCGCCGATGAGTTCCGACAGCTTCATGGCAGTCGGTGCGAGCGTCGCAGGCAGGTCGGGTCTCATGGGGTGGTTCCTTGTGGAAATTAATATTGATAATACGCCAGAGAATTCTTATCCGACGGAAAATTTATCGGTTTTGACGATAGTGCGGCGTGCGCACCACAGTCCCATCGTGCTCCGGCCTTTCGGCCGCCCAAGTAGACTGTGCAGACGCTTCGACACCGCGCCCCGGGGCGCCGCCGTACTGAAAGGATCACGACATGCCTGCCACCACGAATGGCGCTTCCGTTTCGGTCTGGATGGACACCGCGCAGGTGCCTGCCCGCCCTCCCCTGCCCGGCGACCTCGACGTCGACGTCTGCGTGATCGGCGCCGGCATCGCCGGCCTCACCACCGCCTACCTCGCGGCGCGCGCGGGCCGCAGCGTGGCCGTGATCGACGCCCTGGGCATCGGCGCCGGCGAGACCGGACGCACCACCGCCCACCTGTTCCCGCCCGACGAGTGGTATGCCTCCATCGAAGACAAGTTTGGGCAGGCCAATGCGCGCCTGGTGGCCGAGAGCCATGCGCGCGCCATCGACCTGGTCGAATCGATCGCCGCGCAGGAGCACATCGCCTGCGAATTCGAACGCCTCGACGGCTACCTCCATGCCCTGCCCGGCAACGGCTTGCACGACCTGGAGAAGGAATATGCCTGCGCCGCGCGCGCCGGCGTGCCGGTCGAACTGCTGCCCCGCGTACCGGGCCTGCCTTTCGACACCGGTCCGGCGCTACGCTTCGCGGGCCAGGCCCAGTTCCATCCGCTGAAATACCTGGCGGGTCTCGCCGCCGCCATCGAACGCCATGGCGGCAGGATCTTCGGCGGCACCCACGCCCACAGGGTGCGCGGCGATGCGCGGCAGCAGACCGTGTCCACCGGCCATGGCGAGGTCCGCGCCGGCGCCGTGGTGCTGGCCACCCACACGCCCTTCAACGATCGCGTGGTGATGCACACCAAGCAGGCCGGCTACCGCACCTACGTGGTGGGCATGGAGGTCCCGCGCGGATCGTTGCCGCGCATCCTGCTGTGGGACACGGGCGACCCGTATTACTACGTGCGCCTGGAAAGCCCGGAGGGGCTTGCGCACGACATCCTGGTGGTGGGCGGCGCAGACCACAAGACCGGCCACGACGACCACCCCGAACACCGCTACGACGAGATCGAGCGCTGGACCCGCGAACACTTCCCGCAGGCGGGAAGGGTCGCCTACCGCTGGTCGGGCGAAGTGATGGAACCCTCCGACGGCCTGCCCTACCTGGGCCGCAACCCGATGGACGACGAGAACGTCTACCTGATCACGGGCGACTCGGGCAACGGCATGACCTATGCGACCGTCGGCGCCATGCTGGTGAACGAGCTGATCGCGGGCCGCGACCATCCCTGCTACGCACTCTACGATCCCTCCCGCAAGCCGCTGCATGGCCTTGCCGATTTCGCCTCCGAGCAGGCCAGGACCATGGCGCGCTACGGCGAATGGCTGACCGGCGGCGACGTCGATTCGGTCCAGGAAATCGCGGCCGGCGAAGGCGCGGTGGTGCGCGACGGCCTGCGCAAGATCGCCGTCTACCGCGATGCCCAGGGCGGCCTGCACGCGGTGTCGGCCAAGTGCACCCACCTGGGCTGCGCCGTGCACTGGAATTCGGCCGAACGTTCCTGGGACTGCCCCTGCCACGCCTCGCGCTTCGACATCGAAGGCAATGTGCTGCATGGCCCGGCGCCCGAACCGCTGGAAAAGGTCGAACTGCAGGAAGGCGGCGCGCCGCCGCCGCGTTCGCCGCGCGCCGGGATGCGCGGCCGGAACGTGCGCTGAACGGCCACGCGCCCCGGCCGTAAACGACGACACCAGCCCGGGGGCTGGTGTCGCATGCGGCCACGCGGGCCGCATCGGGTGTGTGCGCTGCGGATCAGTAGCCGCGGCCGGTGCTGCTGGTGCTGCTGGAGGTGCCGCCGGTGGTGCTGGTCGAACCGGTGGTGCCGGCGCGGCCGGTGGCGTCCATGGTGCCGGTCGTGCTGGAGGTGCCCATCGAACCGCTAGAGCCCGAGGAACCGGTGGTGCCCGAGAAGCCCGAGGAACCGCTGCTCGAACGGGTCGGCGGTTCGCTCGATGCGCCGGTGCTGGTGCGGCCTGCTTCCACGCCCTGGCTGTCGTAGCCGCTCCAGCCCTGGGTGCCGCTGGCGCCGGTCGCGCCCATCGCGCCGGTCGAGCCGCTGCTGCTGGTGCCGGTGGCGCCCATGGATCCGGTGGTACCGGTGGTGCCGGTGCCGGTCGCGTCCATCGAGCCGCTGGTGCTGGAACCGGTCATGCCGCTGGTGCTGCTCGAGCCGCTCTTGCGGTCCTGGCCGCCCATCGGGCTGCCGGTGTCGGCGGCGCTGCTGGTGCCGGTCTTGCTGTGGTCCGCGCCCTTCTGCTGCTGCGAGCTGCCGGTCGCGCTGGCCGACGAGCTGCCGCTGCTCTGGTCGTTCATGCTGGAACTGGCGCTGGTGCCGGCGCCGCGGGTGTTCTGGGTACCATCGCTCGATTGTGCGTGGACGGTGGTGGCGCCGAACATGGCGGCGGCAACGGAAGCACCCAGCAGGCCTTTCAGTAGCTTGTTCATTTTCATGTCAATCTCCTAAATTTGTCTTCGGGGCAAACTGCTCAGCAATATCAAAAAGATATTGTTTAGGGGTCCGAGTGTAGAGATGCACGAATGAGGGAGGCGCACGGTAGCCTCCCGGAAAAATTCCGAACAGGCTTATGGTTGAGCTGCCTGCGCTGCCTGCGCTGCCTGCGCCGACAGGGTCCCGAGCTGGGTGTACAGGGCCAGGATGTTGCTCTTGTCGTCGGGATAAACCCGGTTCGACAGGAAGACGTAGAAGGTGCGCGAGCCCGGATCGACCCACAGGACGCAGCCCGTGAAACCCGTATGGCCATAGGAGCCCAGCGGGAACACGGCGCCGCGTGGCCGCTGGGCAAAGGGGGAATCGATGTCCATGCCCATCCCGCGCAGGGCCAGGCCGGACTGCGACTGGGCGGTCGTCAGCAGGCGCACCGATTGCACGGACAGCACGCGCACGCCATCGAGTTCGCCGCCATTGAGGAGCATGCGGGCGAAGCGCGCCACGTCGCGCGCCGTGGTGAACACGCCGGCCGATCCGCCCACATTGCCCATGCGGCGCACGGTCGGGTCATGCACCTCGCCCTGCAGCAGCGCGCCCGGCGCCAGGTCGCCATGCAGGGCGACGTCCAGGCTGTCAGGGCCGCGCTGGGTGGGCGCGATGGCGCCGGCCGGCATGCGGGCGAGCGGCAGGTAGCCGGTGTCGCGCATGCCCAGCGGCCCGTAGAAACGCTGTTGCACGAAGCGGTCGATGCCCATGCCGGCCGTCTGCTCGACCAGCCGGCCCAGCAGGATGTAATTGATGTCGGAATAGCGGAAGAAGGTGCCGGGCGCGTGCGTCACGTCTTGCGCGCAGGCCAGCCGGTAGGCCGCTTCCCTGCCTTGCCACGCGGGCCTGGCCGGCAGGCCCGCCGGCAGTCCGGAGGAATGGGTCAGCAGCTGGCGCACCGTGATGGCGTCCCTGCCGCCGCCCGCGCATTCCGGGAAGTAGCGCACCAGGGGCGCTTCCAGGTCGATCCGGCCCTCTTCCGCCAGCAGCAGCACCGCGGGCGCCGTCGCCAGCACCTTGCTGAGCGAGGCGGCATCGAACACCGTATCCGGCGTCACCTTTGCTGCGCCGGCCTCGTAGGTATGGGCGCCGAAAGCCCGTTCGTAAACGGCGCCATCGCGCTCCAGGTGGAAGACGGCGCCGGGCAGCTTGCGGGCGGCGATATTGTCCTCGATGGCGCGGTCCAGCTCGGCCAGCCGGGCCCCGTCAAGCCGCATCCCGGTCTTTCCCGGCAATTGGGCGCAGCCGGCGAGGAGCAGGGCGGCGGCGAGGATGGCGGTGCGGCGGCATGGCGAATGGCTGGGCATGGGATATCGGGCGATAAAAGGTCCGATCGATCATAAAGACGGGTCCGCCACGGGTCAATATTTACAGTACGGCAAGCAACATCGTGAAAAATGGGGCCTTCGCACGCGAAAATCCGCATCGGCGTATGATGAACGGATGATCCCCTTCTCGATACTCGACCTCGCGCCCATCACTGAAGGCAGCGATGCGGCCACTTCCTTCCAACGTTCACTCGACCTCGCCCAGCATGGCGAACGCTGGGGCTACCAGCGCTTCTGGCTGGCCGAACACCATGGCATGCCGGGCATTGCCAGCGCGGCGACCGCCGTCCTGATCGGCCACGTGGCGGCCGGCACCAGCACCATCCGGGTCGGCGCCGGCGGCATCATGCTGCCGAACCACTCCCCGCTCGTCATCGCCGAACAGTTCGGCACCCTCGCCTCGCTCTACCCGGGCCGGATCGACCTGGGCCTGGGCCGTGCGCCGGGCTCGGACCACACCACCGCGCGCGCCCTGCGCCGCAACCTCGCCTCGGATGCCGACGAGTTCCCGCAGGACGTGGTGGAGCTGATGGATTATTTCGCCGATTCGCCGCGCCGCACGGTCAGGGCGGTGCCGGGCGCGGGCCTGGACGTGCCGGTCTGGATCCTCGGCTCCAGCCTGTTCGGCGCCCAGCTGGCCGCGGCCCTCGGCCTGCCCTACGCCTTCGCCTCGCACTTCGCGCCGCAGATGATGATGCAGGCGATCGAACTCTACCGCTCGACCTTCCGCCCCTCAAAACAGCTCGACAAGCCCCATGTGATGCTGGGCTTTAACGTGTTCGCCGCCGACACCGACGAGGAAGCCCAGTTGCTGGCGACCTCGATGCAGCAGGCCTTCGTGAACCTGCGCACCGGCCGCCCGACCAAGCTGCAACCGCCGGTTCCGGGCTACCTGGAAAGCCTGGGCACGGCCGAGCGCATGATGCTCGATTCCGTGCTGTCCTGCACCGCGATCGGTTCCCCGGCCACGGTGGAGAGCCAGCTGCGCAGCTTCATCGCCCACACCAGGCCGGACGAGCTGATGATCACCTCGCAGATCTTCGACCACGCGGCGCGCCTGCGCGCCTACGAGATCACGGCCGAGATCAACCGCAAGGGCTAGGCATCGCCAGTCCCCGCCTGCAGCATGTCGATCAGCGCCCGCGTCGAACGCACCCTGCCCATCTTCGGGAAGATGTGCCTGCAGGCGAAGTGGTGGGCCTCGCCGTCCATGCTCGACATCGCATCTTCCACGAACACCAGCCTGTAGCTGCGGTCAAACGCCGCGCGCGCCGTTGATTCCACACCGAAATTGGTCGCTATCCCGCCCAGCAGCAGGGTATCGATGCCGCGCCGGCGCAACAGCTGATCCAGCTCCGTGCCGTAGAAGGCGCCCCACTGGCGCTTGGTGACGACGATGTCCGTGGCTTCCACGCCGGCCATCTCGGCCAGCTCCGAAGCATCGTAGGGTGGCGCGCCGGGCGGGCGCATGGGCGCGTCGGCCAGCGGCACCGGCAGTTCATTGAGTAACACGCGCACGTAGACGACCATCGCGCCGCGGCTGCGCATCTCCTGCGCCAGCAGCACGCAGTTGCCGACCGTTTGCTCGGCCGTATAGGGCGCCAGCTCGCGCTTGACGTTGCTGTTCTGCAGGTCGATCAGGACGAGCGCCGTGCGCGCAAGATTCAGGGTTTGTTCGGTCATTGCTCGCTACCTCCTCGCGCGCAGTATTCATGAATCGGGCCGGGCGCGGCGCACACGGCTACAATGCCTCGACTATTCTTTCCGGAGGAAGCATGCAACGTCGCCAGTTCATCCACCTTTCCTCGCTCGCCGCCGGCGCCGCCCTCCTGCCTGGCTGCGCGGCGATTTCCAGCCTGACGACCGGTCCCCTGATCGACCGCCACGTACCCAAGGACTACAGCGGCGTGGTCGCCGTGCGCAAGGATGCACGCTCGACCCTGGTCACCCACGCCAGCGGCCTCGCGTTGCGCGAGGAGAAGCAGCTGGTCACCAAGGACACCCGCTTCCTGATCGGCTCGATCACCAAGTGGATCAGCGCCGTCACCGTGCTGCGCCTGGTGGACATGGGCAAGCTCGACCTCGACGCGCCGATCGGACGGCACCTGCCGGAACTGCCGGCGGCGAACGGCGCGGTGACCCTGCGCCACCTGATGTCGAACCGCAGCGGCATCCCGAACGGCCTGGCGGAGGCCCTGCGCAAGGACCGCGCGGTCGAGAAGCTCGAGATCGGCCCGGTCGAGGCGGCCCTGCGCTTCGGCGCCGGCGCGCCGGGCGCGGCCCCCGGCGAGCGCTGGGATTACTCGTTCACGAACTGGGTCCTGGTCGCGGCCGTGGTCGAACGCGCCACGAAGAAAACGTTCACGGAAGTCGTGGAAGAGCTGGTGCTGGCCCCCGCTGGCGTGCGCGACACCAGTTTCGCCGCGACGGGCTACGAGGACGAAGTCGGGATGGCGGTGGCCTACGGCGCCACCGGCGAACGCAAGTCCCCGGCCGTCCCGCCGATGGTGGCGGCCAGCGGCACGCTGTACAGCACGGCGCGCGATCTGGTGGCGATCGCGGACAGCGTGTATTTCACCAAGCTGTTGTCGGATAAGGCGCGCAAGGAACTATCGACCGTGGTGGTGGCTTCCGAAGACTATGCGCTGGGCGGCAAGGTGAAGACGGTCACCACGAAAAAAGGCGCCCGCTCCCTGGCTTGGGAAGCGGGCGCCATCGGTGGCTACAAGAGCCTCCTCGTCTACGACCCGCTGGAAGGCCGGGCCGTGGTTCTGCTGAACAACACCGACATGCAGCAGTCGGAGCAGGCCAGGATCGCGACCGCCCTGTTCTCGTCGTTCGACGAATAAGGGCGGTCGCGCCCGGCTTTACTGCGCAGGTTTGCCGTCCGCGTCGATCTTGCGGACTTCGCCGATGTTCAGCGCGCGGATGCCGGATTCGACCTTGCTCATGTCGCCGACCACGATCCACACCAGGCGGTCCGGCGTGAAGCTGCGCGCCGCCAGGGCATTGGCCTGTGCCGGGGTGAGCGACAGGGCCTTCTGGGTGTACGTGTTGTAGTAGTCGTCCGGCAGGCCGTACTGCACGATATTGGTGTAGGCGCCGGCCAGCTGGCCGGCGGTTTCGAAGCCGCCCGGCAGGCCCAGGGTGTTGTTGTCGACCGCGGCCTTCAACTCTTCCGCCGTGATCGGCTTGCCGCCCGCGATGTCGCGGTACTCGCGCACCAGTTCCTGCATCGCTTCACGGGTCTTGTCGGTCTGCACCGGCGAGACGCTCATGAAAGGACGCTGGCCCAGGGCCGGCTGCAGCAGGCTGCGCACGCCATAGGACCAGTGCTTGTCTTCGCGCAGGTTCATGTTGATGCGCGAGCTGAAGGTGCCGCCGAACAGGTCGTTGACGATCTCCAGCGGCAGCGAGTCCGGATTGTTGCGCGGGACGGCCAGCTGGGCGCCGACGATCACGCTCTGCAGCGCGCCCGGACGGTCGACCAGGTAGACCACGCCCTTGGCTGGCGCCGGCACGTCCGCCAGCACCTTCTTCGGCACCTCGCCGGCCTTCCAGCCCGCGAAAGCTTTCTCGAGCTGCGGCTTGATCTCGGCCAGGGTGGTGTCGCCCACCACCAGCAGGGTCGCGTTGTTCGGCTTGAACCAGGTGGCGTGGTACTTCACCAGGTCGTCGCGGCGCATGCGCTTGACGGCATCCTCGGTGCCGGTGCCGGTGAAAGGCTTGGCATACGGATGGTCCTTGCCGTACAGGATTTCCGGCAGCACGCGCAGGGCCATCAACTGCGGCACGGTTTTTTCACGCGCGATCGCGGCCAGGCGGTCCTTCTGCAGGCGCTCGAACTCGTTCTGCGGGAAGGACGGGTTCAGGATCAGGTCCGAATACAGGGTCAGCGCCTGCGGCATGGTGGCCTTGAGCGTGTTCATGTACACGGTGCCACTGTCAAGGCTGGCGCCGGCGCCGAACTGGGCGCCCAGGCTTTCGAAGGCTTCGCCGATTTCCAGCGACTTGCGGGTCTTGGTGCCTTCTTCCAGCATGCGCATGGCCAGGCTGGCGACGCCCGGCTTGTCCGCCGCGTCCGAGGCGTAGCCGCTGTCGACCAGCAGCTGGAAGTTGACCACCGGCGCCTCATGGCGCTCGGCCAGCACGACCTTCAGGCCGTTCGACAGGGTCGTCTTCTGCATTTCCGGGAGCTTGAGCGCCATCGGTTTGCCGAGCGCCGGTTCCTTGCTGCGGTCCACGCCGGGCTTGGAAGCCGCCAGGCCGGTCGGGTAAGGATCGACCTGCAGGATGAAGTCGCCGTCGCTCAGCCAGTCGTTCATGGCCTTCTTCACGCTTGCCGGGGTGGCGTCCTTGATGCGCTGCAGATAGACCTTGTAGCAGTCCGGATTGCCGGTGAAGGTCTGGCAGGACGCCAGCAGGTCGCTCTTGCCGCCGAAGCCGCCGACGCGCTCGATCATGCGGGTGTAGCGCGCCAGGATGGCGGTCTTGGCCAGGCGCAGTTCGGCCTCCGTCGGGCCGTTCTTCATCAGCGCCTTCAGTTCTTCGTCGGCGCTGCGTTCCATCTTCGCCACGTCGGCGCCCGGACGCGCGGTCAGGGTCATGTCGAACTGGCCGCCGATTTCCGATGCGTCGTCGCTGGCGACGGCGCTGGTCGCGATCTGGTCCTTGTAGACCAGGCGCTTGTACAGGCGCGAGGTCTTGCCGCCGCCCAGCACCATCGCGGCCAGGTCGAGCTGCGCTTCTTCCGGCGTGTTCGCGCCCGGCACGTTCCAGGTGCGGTAGATGCGCGACTGCGGCACGCGGTCCTGCACGGTGGTGCGGTGGGTGCCGGTGCGCTTGGCGATCCAGGCTTCATGCTTGGCCAGCGGCGGGCCCGGAGGAATGTGGCCGTAGTACTGCTCGACCTTCTGGCGCGCCACTTCCGGGGTGATGTCGCCTGACAGCACCAGCACGGTGTTGTTCGGGCCGTAGTTCTTCTTGAACCACTCCTGCACGTCGGTCATGGAGGCCGCATCCAGGTCTTCCATCTTGCCGATCACGGTCCAGGAATAAGGGTGGCCGACCGGATAGGTGTTGGTCACCAGCAGCTCGTAGGCGACGCCGTAGGGCTGGTTCTCGCCCTGGCGTTTCTCGTTCTGCACGACGCCGCGCTGCAGGTCGAGCTTCTTCTGGTCGACGGTGCCGAGCAGGTGGCCCATGCGGTCGCTCTCGGCGAACAGCGCATAGTCCAGCATCGAGGTCGGCACGTTCTGGAAGTAGTTGGTGCGATCGGTATTCGTGGTGCCGTTCAGGTCGGTCGCGCCGATGCCTTCCATGGCGTTCAGGTAGGTCTTCTTGAAGTTGTCGCTGCCGCTGAACATCAGGTGTTCGAACAGGTGGGCGAAGCCGGTCTTGCCCGGCTTTTCATTCTTCGATCCCACGTGGTACCAGGTGTTGATCGCCACCACCGGCGTCTTGTGGTCTTCGTGCACCAGCACGGTCAGCCCGTTCTTCAGGGTGAACTTGGTGTAGGGGACATCCGGGATCGGAATATCGGGCGTGCTGGATTGCCTGGCCGGCGCCGCCTGGACGGCGGACATGCCGAAGGCCAGCGCGAGCGCTGCGGCCAGCTGGGTACTGCGACGAAGGGAAACTGCCATGCTGCTCCTCCAAAGGACCATCCGGAATGGATGCGATGGAGCATTCTAGGCAGCTTTTCTTGTGGCAACAATGGCAATGCGACGAATGACGAAGAATCCATGCACAGCGCATTTCGTAGGCGTGATCTGGTCCGGTGGACCCGATCACGCTCTGCCGACCGCGCGTCCAACTCCCGGTCGCACCGTGGCAACGCATGGTCTGGCTGAACGCGCGGTCGGGGGACCCGACCACCCTACGGAAATCATTGCGGTACGATCCTGAGCAAACTGCCCTTGTCCTCGTCGGTCAATGCATACAACTGCCCGTCCGGTCCCTGGCGCACGTCGCGCACGCGCTTGCCGATGTCGAGCTGTTCCTGCTTGATCACCTTGCCCTGGGCGTCGAAGGCGATGCGGCGGATGTCCTTCGAGGCCAGTCCGCCGGACAGCAGGCTGCCCTGCCATTGCGGGAAGGCCTTGCCGGTGTAGTACACCAGGCCCGAGGGCGCCGGCGACGGCACCCAGGCCACCAGCGGCTGCTCCATGCCCGGCACGTTCCTGGTGCCGACCGGCTCGCGGCTGCTGTAGTCGGCGCCATAGCTCTGCAGCGGCCAGCCGTAGTTCTTGCCGCCCTCGATCAGGTTGATCTCGTCGCCGCCGCGCGGGCCATGCTCGCTGGCCCAGACGCGGCCGCTTTGCGGGTCGACCGCGATGCCCTGGATGTTGCGGTGGCCGATGCTCCACAGTTCCGGCAGCGCGCCCTGCCTGCCCGCCAGCGGATTGCCGGGCGCCGGCTTGCCCTCGCCGGTGAGGCGCAGGATGGACCCGTTGTGGCTGCCCAGGTTCTGGGCCTGGTCGCGCGCCAGCATATTGCCGACGCGCTGGGGCGGATTGCCGCCATCGCCGATGCTCATCAACAGGGTGCCGTCCTTCAGGAACACGATGCGCGAACCGAAGTGCTGGCCGCCGCTCTTCGCCGGCGAGGCGGTGAAGATGGTCTTCACGCCGTGCACGCGCTTGCCGTCGAAGACGCCCTGCACCAGCACGGTACGGTTGGCGCTCGCGGTGCCGCTGGACATCGTCATGTAGACGCGCGCATTGGCGCCCTTGTCGGCGGGATGGACGGCGATGTCGAGCAGGCCGCCCTGGCCACTCGCGAACAGCTCGGGCAAGCCCTCGACCGGCACCGCCACCATGCGCTTGCCGTCCACCAGGTGCAGCGTGCCTTCCTTGCCGGTGACGAGGATGCGGCCGTCGGCCAGCCAGGCCATGCCCCAGGGCTGGGGCAGGCCGGACACCACGGTCTCGGCGCGCCAGCCCTTCGCTTTCGGCGGCTCGCCACTGGTCTCGATGGCCTGGGCCCGGACAGTTGCCGCAAGCAGAGTAGACAAGGCGACAGCAGACACAGCAAATGATTGATAACTCGTCATCTAATTGCTCCTAAAATTGTTTAATTTGTCAATAAAATAGCTTATTTTCTGCAAAATCCTGCATTTTCTCTGCACGTTAAACCGAACAGGCGTAGAATTGACGTTTCTGTTGAACCTTCATAAGGATTCCATCCGATGATGCAACGACGCGCATTCCTGAAGTCCTCCCTCTTCCTCGCAGCACCTACCCTCAGCATCCCCGCCCTTGCCAACACAGCACAAGCCGCTCCCGGCGAGCGGACCCTGCGCCTGTATAACACGCACACGGGTGAAAAGCTGAGCACGACGTTCTGGGCAGAAGGCGAATTCATTCCGGATGCCATGAAGGACATCAACAAGGTGCTGCGCGACCACCGCAACAACAAGGTCGCCGAGATGGACCCTGAACTCCTGCTCCTGCTCACCCAGCTCAACGGCAAGCTGGACAACAACAAGGAGCTGCACATCATCTCCGGCTACCGCTCGCCGGAATCGAACGCCAAGCTGCATGCGGCTAGCGGCGGCGTGGCCAAGCGCAGCCTGCACATGGATGCCAAGGCCATCGACATCCGCCTGCCGGGCAAGGACCTGCGCATGCTGCACAAGGCGGCCATGTCGCTCAAGGGCGGCGGCGTCGGCTACTACGCCGACTCGCAGTTCGTCCACATGGACACCGGCCGCGTCCGTTACTGGTAAGACCATGGCGCGGCAACCCGTCCGCGTCATCCTCCTGCTGGCATGCCTCGCGGGCCTGCCTGCTTTTACTCCTGCTTCCGTGCTGGCGCAATCCGGCCAACCCGTCACCGTCACGGTGCAATCGACCCGCGATCCGGTCGACAAATCTTATCGAAAAATGATCCGGGGCATGGAACGCTTCGAGCGCGAGCGTGCCATGGCCCCGCATGCGCCCCTGCGTTTCCAGCTGCTGCCGCGCTCGCCCACCGTGGACATGCGCGGCATCACCCTGCGCGTGGCCGGCAATACCGTCAGCATCCCGGTCCCGGTTGCCGAGGACAACAGCTTCGTCCTGCCCCGGGACAGCGTCGCCCTGCGCGAGGACGCCGCCGTGCTTGCCAACCGCAAGACCACCAGCATGACCTGGCGCGCCCAGATCATTACGCCGGGACTGCCTCCCGGCACCCGGCGCCTGGGCGACATGCGCCTCGAGTGCCGGGTCGGTGTCGAGGCGGGCCTGGTGTCGAACAGCTCGCCGCTGTTCAGCTGGATCAACGAAGCCCTGACCTCGCCCGAACAGGTCTGCGGCAGCCCGAACGGCAACTATCTCTATTTTGCCGAGCGCCCCCTCTTCTCGGTTCGCCTGCGCGCCGGCGAGCGGGTCGAAACCCTGCCCTTCCGCATGCTCTACGCCGGCGGCGAGCAGTCGAAGACGGATCTGCAATACTGCGATTGCCAGGTCATGCTCGACCGCACCTTCTATGCCCCGATCTGGGACGCATCCTGGCCGGACGACACGCTGGTGGAGTTCGAATACATGGAGGATGCGCCGTGAAGCAGCTGGCGCTCATTGTCTCCCTGTGCCTGCTGGCGGGCTGCGCCGGCACGCCCGCGCCGCCCGGTACGCAGGTGGCGCTCGAGCGCCTGCAGCAGACGGTGGCGCCCGGCACGACCACCAGGGCGCAAGTGCTGGCCGCCTTCGGGCCGACCAGGCGCGTGGTGTTCGACAGCGGCTTCGAGAGCTGGGTCTACCAGTCGCCCGCCGGCAATGGCCGGTTCAGCGAATTCGTCGTGCTCATCAATCCTGACGGTGTCGTCACCAAGACCCGGACACGCCTACCCGCCCTGCCTTGAGCTCATCCGTAGTAGAGTCGTGCATTCTTCATTGCCAAGGATGCCGACATGCTGCGCAAGCTTGCCCTCCCGCTGCTCCTGAGTACCGCCCTGTGTGCACAGGCCGCGGATCTTTCGCCCACCGAGCAGCGCATCGCGGCGGGTGTGGCCGCCTGGCAGCCGCAGGCGATCGAGCTGCTGGAGCGCAGCGCCCGCATCAACAGCGGCACCCTGAACCTGGCCGGCGTGCGCGCCACCGGCGACGTGTTCCGCGCGGAACTCGACAAGCTCGGCTTCAAGACCGCCTGGCTCGACATGCCGAAGGAGATGGGCCGCGCCGGCCACCTGGTCGCCACCCGCACGGGCAAGAAGGGCAAGCGCCTGCTGCTGCTCGGCCACCTCGACACCGTGTTCGAGCAGAGCGCGCCCGGTCCGCTGTGGCAGCGCGACGGCGACAGCGCGCGCGGCCAGGGCGTGAGCGACATGAAGGGCGGCAATGTGGTCGTGATCGCGGCCCTGCGCGCCCTCCAGCAGGCCGGAGCGCTCGACGACACGACGATCACCGTCCTGTTCACCGGCGACGAGGAAGAAGCCGGCTACCCGCGCGACCTCTCGCGGCGCGACATGGTCGAACTGGCCAGGCGCAGCGACATCGCGCTCAGCTTCGAAGCCGCGATCGGCAAGGACGGGCAGCCGATGGCCACCGTCGGCCGCCGCGCCACCGCCAGCTTCGACCTGGACGTGACGGCCCGCCAGGGGCATTCGATGAGCGTGTTCGGCACCAACGGCTTCGGCGCCGTGTACGAGGCCGCGCGCATCCTCGACGGCTTCCGCCGCGAGGTGGTGGAGCCGGGCCTGACCTTCAACCCGGGCGTGATCCTGGGCGGCACCGAGGTCGCCTTCGATGAAGCGAATGCCACCGGCACCGTGGCCGGCAAGACCAATGTCATCGCCAACCGCGTCACCGTGCGCGCCGACCTGCGCTACCTCGACTACGCCCAGCGCGACCGCGCCCAGGCCCGCATGCGCGCCATCGTGGCGCAGCACCTGCTGGGTGCCGAGGCGAGGATCACCTTCCGCGATTCCTATCCGCCGATGGCGGTCACGCCGGGCAACCTGAACCTGCTGGCCCGGTATTCCCAGGCCAGCCAGGATGCCGGGCTCGGTGCGGTGGGCATGGTGCCGCCGGAATCGCGCGGCGCCGGCGACATCCAGTTCGTCGCCCCCCTCATTGACAGCCTGGACGGCCTGGGCGCGAGCGGCAGCGGCGCCCACGGTCCGGACGAGCGCGTTGACCTCAAATCCCTGGAAAGTTCCGCGATCCGCGCAGCCTTGCTGATCTACCGCCTGACACGCTGAGCGGTGCGTGCATGCGCACGACTTCGCTGGCAGAATAGCCGGACAAGCTGAACGCGATGGAGGCCGAGATGCTGTCCGAACGTGTGCGAACGATCCTGCTGGTCTTGCCGATGCTGGTATTGGCATTGCTGCTGCCCGCCTGCGGCGGCGGAGGCGGCAGCCCCGGAACGCCCGGCCCCTCTCCCACGCCGCCGGGCGCCACCACCGGCAATCTGGCCGTCACCACCTCCGGCCTGCCGGCCGGCGCCAACGCCTCGGTGCGCGTCACCGGCCCCAACAATTACCAGCAAGACCTCACCGGCACGCAGACCCTGTCGAACCTGGCCATCGGCAGCTATAGCGTCGCCGCCGCGCCCGTCACCGTCGGCGGCACCACTTATACCCCCTCGCCCGCCACCCAGAGCGCCGTCGTCAGCGCCGGCGGCACCGCCACCGCCGCCATCACCTACGGCGGCACGGCCGTGAACATCACCCTGAGCGAAGTCGTGTCCAACCTGGACAACCCGACCTGGCTCACCGCCCCCGCCGGCGACACGCGCCTGTTCGTGCTCGAGCGCCCCGGGCGCGTGCGCATCGTGGAGAACGGCAGCCTGCTGCCCATCCCCTTCCTCGACATCAGTGCGCGCGTGTTCACGGGCGGCGAAGGCGGCCTGCTGTCGATGGCCTTCGACCCGCAATTCGCCGGCAACCGCTACTTCTACCTCTACTACACCGACCCGCAGCAGAACATCGTCATCGAGCGCTTCACGGCCGGCAGCAATCCCAACCTGGCCGATGCCACCTCAGGCCTGGTCATCCTGCGCGTCGCCCACCCGAATTTCACCAACCACTTCGGCGGCCAGGTCGCCTTCGGGCCGGACGGCTATCTTTATCTGGGAACGGGGGACGGCGGCGGCGCCGGCGACCCGACGGGCAATGGGCAGAACCTGAATGCGCTGCTGGGCAAGCTGCTGCGCGTCGACGTGCGCAATGCCGCGGCCGGCCAGCCCTATACCATCCCGGCCGGCAATCCCTATGCGAACCAGCCGGGGCGGCGCGCCGAGATCTGGGCGGCGGGGCTGCGCAACCCCTGGCGCTTCAGCTTCGACGGCAGCCAGCTCTACCTCAGCGACGTCGGCCAGGACCGGCGCGAAGAGGTCAATATCGTCGCCGCCGATGCGGCCGGCCTGAACTATGGCTGGAACACGATGGAAGGCACGCTGTGCTACAACGCAGCCACCTGCGACCGCAGCGGCCTCACGCTACCCGCCTTCGAATACGACCACGGGACCAACGACGCCAACGGCTGCTCGATCACGGGCGGCTTCGTCTACCGCGGCAGCGCGATTCCCGGCCTGGCCGGCAGGTACTTCTATTCGGATTACTGCCGCGGCTTCCTGAAGAGCTTCCTTGCCAGCGGCGGCAGCATCACCGAGCAGCGCGAGTGGAACATCGCCGCCATCGGCAATGTGGTCTCCTTCGGCCAGGACGGCCAGGGCGAGCTCTACCTTCTGAGCTCGCGCGGCGCCGTCCATAAAATCGTCCGCGCGGCGCAGTAGGCATTAGAATGTAGCAATGGCACGCTTACAGCTCTCCTTCCCCGAAGACCAGTTCTACTATTCGACCCCGATGTCGGTGCGGGTGACCGACATCAACGCCGGGAACCACCTCGGCAACGACTCGATGATCTCGATGATCTCCGAGGCGCGGGCGCGCTTTCTGTTCGAGTTCGGCGTCGCCGAGACCGAACGCGACGGCACCGGCATCATCGTGACCGACCTGGCGACCACCTACCGCGCCGAGGCGCATGCGCGCGACCAGCTGCTGTTCGAGGTCGGCGTCATGGACTTCAACAAGTACGGCGGCGACATCATCTTCCGCATCACCCGCCCGCGCGACCGCAAGCTGATCGCGATGGCGAAGTCCGGCTTCGTCTTCTTCAACTACAAGTCGAGCCAGGTCGTGGCGATGCCGGAAGATTTCCGGAACAAGTTCGACCGGGTGAACTGGATCGACTGAAGAGCGCCTGACGAAGCCTGTTTTCGTCGTCAGAACATCGGCTGCGCACACTGAGCCGGTCGGACCTGTAATGTCGGACCTGAAGCGGCCATTCACCGTTCCGGTTCAGTGCGCCGGTCTCAAAGGGGGGCTCATCGAAACGCAAGAGGAAGTGTGCGCCAGATTCGGCGAGGCGCCCGCGCCGCCAGGTGCAGGCGAGAAGCTCGGGGTCGCACTTTCGACGATGGGAGCGCTCCCGATAAACGGATTGAGGATTCGCCTCGAGGGAACGTGCGGATGGTTCATCTGGGCTGGCGAGCAAATGTCGGTCGATTCTGGCTTTTATCAACCGCTTCATGTCGAGCACATCGCTGAATACCTGCCGTCGGTCACCCCTTACCTGTCACTACCGCCGGGGTACCGATTTCAGATCGCAGATGAGTACGAGGACGTCTGGTTCGATCCGGCGCTTTTGTCGGAAAGATGAATGGCTGCCTTGCGTCCGTTCCGGTCTTTCTTAACGGCCTGCGATTCTTCGGCCCGGGACGCGCTCCTTCGTGACAGTCAGCGTTTTTCGGACGTGGCGACCTGTTATGCTGGGCCAATGGCCGGCTTCGGCCAACAGCAGACCTGCCCCCGTGACTCGCGCAGACGAGACCAACACAAACCCGATACGTAAATATGACGTCCAAGCTTGAACGAAAATGGTGGTTCGCCCTCCCGATTGCTGCGCTAGCGGCAATCTTGACGCTACACTTTGTAAGCAGTGCTGGGATCGAGCACCCCTACAATTTTTCGCAATGGGTACTGTACTTTCTGTGCTTCGTAGGGCTACAGCGCGGGCTTTCTTTCGTAGCTTGGCTTCTTGTTCTAAGCATGTCGCCGCAAAGCAAAGCGCTGGAGCGTACCAGATAGGCAAAACGTTTTCCCAAGACGACAGAGGAATCTGGAGCGGTCCTCATTGCCATCGTCTGCTTTGGGTCGGTTCCGGCCGTTCGTGACAGTCTGCGATTTTCGCCCCCTGGCTACATGCTATGCTGACCTCGACGGCCGCCTTCGGCCAGGAGCGGACTAAACGCACGAACAAGGAATCATGGACAAAGCGGAGCTTGCGCAGGCCTTAAACAATCATGGTGTCTCGTCGCGCTACTATCGATTCGGTCCATATGGGCACGGATTTTCCGACGACTCGTTTTTGCTTGAAAAAGGCAACGGAGTGTTTCAAGTGATGTACATCGAACGAGGGACGCCTTCGTTGCTGGCATCGTTCTCAACTGAAGGCGAGGCGTGTGCGTACCTCTTGGAACAGTTGACGAGTACTGATCAGTTTCTAATCCGCCCAAAATAAGGCCCTATTCTCTCAGCAAGGTACGTCCGGTATGGGTCGGATCCGGTCTTCCGTGACAGTCCGCGACTTTTCGGCCCTGGCCACCTGCTATGCGGAGCTGAACGGCCGAGTTCGGCCAGAAGCGGACCTTTTAACCTCGGCCAAACTTTGTAGGAAGAGTAGATGACTTTCACATCCTTGCCACTTCATGATGCTTTGCTGGCATTCGTCTACGTAAGTTGGGAGGCAGAACGATGTGACTTACGGCTTCGTCCCGTCGGCCTGCCAGATCATCTGCTCGTCTTTGAAGGTTTCACGCACCTTGAGTTTCCACGACGTGAAAGCTGGGGGCGGTCCTCTTCAATTAATACTCTGGCGCAGCCGCACGAAGGGGTGTTTGAAATTGAGCTTCAGTCTGGGGACGTAATCCGAATCGAAGCTCCGCACTGGAGTTTCTCTCCAGAGAGCGAGTAATTCAGTTTGAGATCGTCTCGTCTGCTTTGGGTCGGATCCGGTCCTCCGTGACAGTCTGTGATTTTTTGGTCCTGTGACCTGCTGTGCTGAGCTCACGGCCATGTTCGGACAAGAGCGGACATCAGCCTGCAAGAAATTTCGGTTCGAGGTGATGAATGAGTGCGAGGTATGCTGACGGAGCCGGTTATCTAGCAATGTACCCGGATTTGAGGCGCTGGATGAATATGTGCGTGTGCTGCCAATTCAGCGGTTACAAGCCTGAGATGCCGCCAAATGATGATCCTCTTTTTAAAGGGCAGAATTTGAGGCGCTACTTTTCGTCTCTCGAAGTGAACGCTGAAGGACTATGCGCCCAATGTAGTACTGCGTTGAACCGATGACTGCCTGTCGTGGGTTGAAGGTCTGCTCTGGGTCGGTAGCGGCCGGCCGTGTCAGTCGGAGAGTTTGTTGCCTCAGCAACCTGTTATGCTGCCTTGAATAGCCGCTATCGGCCAGGAGCCGATGTTTCCGTTCGAAGATGTGTTTTTCCTTGGAAACAAAGTATGCTGGCTATTCGACGTGGCTGAAATCAAGCAATCGACATGCAGCGCATTACTATCACGATCGACCGTGTCTTCGATATCACTACAGGGCTGTCGCGAGGCAGGCAGCCATGCACCTTTTTCAGCTTTCAAAGCGGCGAAACAAATCAATTTGGCGTCGCACTTCCAGGCAAGCCCGAAGTTGAGAGTGGAATGACGGTATCCGTGCTCCTTGAAGAAAGCGATAACTGGCAGACCCTGTTGGGGTGGCTCGACCATCGTACTGGTGAGATTACCTGCTGGAGTCGCGGACCTCAGGTGTTTTTCTTTCTGTTGTCATTTCCAGCGGCCGCCGCCTTGCTCGCCTGGAGCAAACAGTCACTCAGCGTTAGTGTGGCGGGCTTACTCGTGCTTGCGTTTTGTCTCTGGATTACCATTCGAGATTGCGTTGTATTTTCCAGGGCCAGACGTGCCCTTACAGCGATAAAGAACGACGAGTTTCGCCTGGATTGATCTCCACAATTTCCGGGATACTTTGACGCTGCACAGCTTGTAGAGTGTCCGCTTCGGGCTGGATCCGGTCCTTCGTGACAGTCCGAGATTTTTCGACCGTGGCGACCCGCTAAGCTGAGCTCGAGGGCGGAGACCGGCCAGCAGCAAACGATCAAGAGAGCAAACTGACGGATCGTCGGCCGCAAACCTGCTCCGTCGTGACTTTTCGCGCATTTCTGCTCGCATCGTTTTGCTAACTTGTCAGCGATGAAGAACCTCAAAGTCCGTCTGACCTACCTTGCCGCCGCGGTTTCCATAGTCGGCGCGGCGATCCACGTCGCAGCTCTTGCAGGAGGGCCATCCTGGTATGCCTTCTTCGGCGCTCCGCCACAGGTAGTGGCCTCGGCACAGGCGGGTACATGGTTGGCGCCGGTCTCCACTACCGGCATCGCATTATTGATGGGCATCTGTGCCATGTATGCCTGTTCGGCGCTCGGATTACTTCGGCGCCTGCCCTTGCTCCGGACGATGCTTGCCGGGATAGCGAGCATCTGCCTTCTTCGCGCGCTTATTCTGCTTCCTTTGGCGTTCACACATCCAGAGCTGATCAATCTGTTCGAAGTCGCTGCTGCATTGACATGGGGAGCGGCAGGCATGGGTTTCGTCGCCGGTTTCCTGATGACTAGAAGCAAGATACCTGCCGTGCCTGCCTGACTCGGTCTGGAACTGCTCAAGTTCGAAGCTGCTGCGCGAACAAGCCGCACAGCGCCAGCAGCAGCCATTGAAGATATGTCACGCTCAAGCGCTCACTTGAAGGCCGCGGCGGGGCCGAGCTTGCGCACCAGCGCGATATTGGCCTGCCGCTCGCGGGTCAGCCTGGCCTGCATCCTGGCCGCCTCGGCCTTGCCCGCCATGGCTTCATGGGTCAGGTACAGCGAGGCATCGATGAGGGCGTAGCTGGCCAGGCCGAATTCCTTCGGCGACAGGCCATGCTTGGTCACGATGCTCTTTGCGACCGGACGTTTTTCGACGGACAGAATGAAGCGCTCGACCGGCAGTTCGCCGTTCTTGCGGTACTTGTCGTCATCCGCCTCCTCCTCCTCGGTCTGCCCGGGCAGATTGGCCTTTTCCAGCGCCGCATTGGCGGCCTTGACCTTCTGGATCAGGGCCGGACTCAGGACGAAATGGTCGTCCGGCGTTCCCGCGTGGGCGCCGGCGCACAGGAAAAGGGGGAGGATGGCGATGGTCGCGCGAAGGATGGTCATGGTCGGGTCGGCTTGATTGTTATACGCAGAGAAATTATAGAAAGCTTCGGTCCGCGCCAACACCCATGCGCAAGCACTTCCCCCATCCATGGTGTGCTTCGAAAATTCCTGGAACTTTTCGCATCGATGACCGGAATACAGGTAAAGATGACGACCATGACCACTCACGACACGCTTGATGCCGAACTGCTGCGCCAGGTACACGCCGGGCATGCCGACGCCTTCACGGCGCTCTACCGGCGCCACCAGGGCCCGCTCTACCGCTATGCCCTGATGCGCTGCGGCTCGGCCGACACGGCGGCCGACGTGGTGCAGGAAGCCTTCATGGGCCTGCTCACCAGGCGCTTCCAGTTCGACGCCCTGCGCGGGCAGCTGCAGCACTTCCTGTTCGGCGTGGCGCGCAACCTCATCCTGAAGGCCGAGGAAGGCCGCGGGCGCCACGTGGCCCTGCCGGAACCCGGCGACGAGGACGGCGAGGTGGAATTGCCCTGCGAGGACGCCGGACCGCTGATGCGCCTGCTGGACATCGAGGCGGCCGAGGAGGTGCGGCGCGCCCTGGCGCAGCTGGCTCCGCACTACCGCGACGTGGTCATCCTGTATGAACTGCATGAGCTGTCCTACCTGGAGATCGCGACGGTCTGCCAGGTCGACATCGGCACCGTGCGCTCGCGCCTGTCGCGCGGCCGCGCCGCCCTGGCCAAACGCCTGCAGGCGCATGCCCCCGCGGCGCGGCCGCCATGCCTCACGAATTGAAGGAGTAGATCGAATGGACACCAAGGACACCGAGGCGCTGCTGGCGCCCCGCTTCAAGGAACTGCGCGAGGAGCTGGCCACGCTGGACACGCCCCGCTGCGTCGAGAAGGAGCTGATGCAGGCCTTCCAGCACCAGTTCCGCCCGAAGCGCCCCTGGTACGGCTTCCTGACCCTGCCCCAGTGGGGCGCGGCCGGCGCGCTGTGCTCGCTGACGGCGATGGCCGTGCTGCTGGCCCTGTCGCCGCACCAGAGCATCAGCGTAGGCGGGCCGCCCCTGGTCGGCATCGACGGCGGCGCCGCCTTCGTCGCCCTCGACTCGCTCGAACGGATCGAGGCCGAACCGGATGCGCGCCTGGTCGAGGCCGAGGTGCCGCGCACGGTCCTGGCCCCGCTGGGCGTGCCGGTCAGCCCCGACAACGCGGCCGACACCGTGCGCGCCGAGATGCTGGTCGCGGCCGACGGACAGCCGCTGGCCGTGCGGCTCAGCGCGACGAATTGACTCCATCGACAACCCGATCACCCACAAGAGGAAGCCATGACGACCAAGAAGATCCTGATTGCAGCACTGCTGGCCTGCGCCTTCGCGCCGGCCCTCGCCGAAGAGTTCGAGATTGAAGAACAGGTGCAGCGCATCGTGACCCGCAGCACCGACGGCATCGGGCTGCAGCTCGAACACGCCCTCGGCCTCGACGGCAACGCGACCGTCCTGCACCTCGGCGCGGGCAAGCTGGTCAAGAACGCGCCCTATAGCGCCGAGATGGTGTCGGAACGCATCCAGACCCTCGGCGACGGCAACCAGATCGTCAACAAGAGCAGCTCGATGAGCTATCGCGACAGCGCCGGCCGCACCCGCACCGAGGTGCGTGGCGCCGACGGCGAAGTGCGCAGCGTGATGATCAACGACCCGGTCGAAGGCGCGCGCTACGTGCTGCGCCCGCGCGACAAGAGCGCGACCAAAATCTCGGCGCCGAACGCGTCCGCCATCGCGGCCCGCGAACAGGCCCGCGCGGCGGCCGGCGAAGCGCGCGTGGCCGCGGCCGCGGCCCGCGCCGCCCGCGGCGAGGCACGGATCGCCGCCGAGCAGGCGCGCATCCGGATCGAGGAACTGCGCAAGGAGGGCAAGCTGCCCGAGGGCGGCGAACGCGTGATCATCAAGCAGGTCGAACGCAAGGGCGGCGCCGATGGCGAACACAAGGACGTGAACATCCGCATCGCCCAGCTCGGCGCCGGCCCCATGCTGGCCGCCCAGCTCGGACCGGCCCTCGAGAGCGCGCTCGACCGGCGCAAATGGGCGTCGAAGGCCGAGACGAAGGACCTCGGCACCCGCGAGTTCAACGGCGTGAAAGCCAGCGGCAGCCAGCGCAGCTACGAGATCCCGGCCGGCGAGATCGGCAACCGGCTGCCGATCGTGGTCAGCACCGAGACCTGGATCTCGCCCGAGCTGCAGGTGGTGGTCTACCAGAAACGCAGCGACCCGCGTGCGGGCGACACCATCCTGCGCCTGGAAGACCTGAAGCGCGAGGAACCGGCCGCCGCGCTGTTCACCGTGCCTTCGGACTACACGGTGAAGGATCCGCTCGCCACGGCCAGGACCCGGATCGAGAAGAAAGCGCAGTGACAAAAAAGGCGCCTCCCCGGAAGTAATGCCGTTCAGTTAGCGTAGCGTAGGGTGGACGGCTTCGCCGTCCGCGCGTTCAAACAGTGCATGAACAGCATGCGTCGCATCCATTCAACCGGGAGTTGAATGCGCGGACGTTCGTAATTCCGGGCATTGCCCGCAATTACCCCGTCCACCCTACAACAGCTTCCACTTCGCTTAACTGAACGACATTAGCCTCCCCGGAGGCGCCTTTTCATTCCGCGGCCCGGATCAGCCGGGCTTCTTCTGCAGGATGGTCTTGTTGAACCATTCGTCGACCATGCGCTTCTCGTAGCGCAGGCTGTCGGTGTCGAAACCGCGCACCGGACGGCTCATGTAGCTCATGTCCGCCAGGCGCGCCTTGCCGCTGTCGATCACCTGGCCATTGGCGCTCAGGGTGTAATTCAGTTCGATGCGCGGCCAGTCCGCGGTGCCCTGCAGCACGCGCAGGTCGCCCCCGGCACGGCGGTTCGGGTATTCGCGGCCGGCCAGGTCGATATCGGTGATCTCGACGCTCAGCTCCTGTCCGGGAGGCAATTCCTTGCCGAGCTTGGCGAAGTGGTCGGACAGGGTGCGCAAGACCTCTTCACGCTCCCAGGGGGTAAAGGGCAGGTCCGAAAACTTGTCGGACTGCACGTAATTGACGGTCACGCCCGCCGAGGCGGCGCCGGCGGCACCCAGCGCGAGCACGGCCGCAAAGGCCGCTTTGCCGATCAAGGAGTTCATCGCTTTCCCTTTCAGTGTTCCATATGGTTCCGTATTTCGAATATACGCCCTCGGCGCCGGCTTTCCAGTCCCCTTTTGTCGAAGTTTTGTATCGAGATGTTAGCCGCGCAAACGCGAACGGCGCCTCGCGGCGCCGTTCCATCCTGCCTGCCTCAACCGGGCGTGATCAGGATTTCTTCAGGATGGTCTTCTTGAACCACTCCTGGATCATGCGCTTCTCGAAGCGCAGTTCGTCCATTTCGTAGGCGCGCTTCATCATGCGCTGCATGTAGGCGACATCGCTGATCTGGGCGGTGCCGTTGTCGATCACCTGGCCATTCGAGACCACGCTGTATTGCAGCTCGATCAGCGGCCAGTCGTTCTTGCCCTCGCGGACGCGCATGTCACCGCCGGCGCGGTTGCCGCGCACTTCCTGGCCTGCCAGGTCGACGTTGTAGACCTCGATGGCAAGGTCCTGGCCCGCCGGCATGTCTGCGCCAAGTTTCTTGAAGTAGGCAGCCAGGTCTTCCAGGACTTTCTTGCGCTCCCAGTCGCCGAGAGGAAGGTCGGCAAATTTTTCGGGATTCACAAAATTCACCGTCACCTCGGCCGACGCGGCGTTGGCCGCCAGTGCGAATACGGCCGCAACGGCCGCTTTACCCACCATGGATTTCATGTCTCTCCCTTTCTTGTTCAAAATTAAATTCTTCTGAAATATACGCTCTTTGCGGCAACTGTCTACTATGACTTTTAATGGGGTCGCCCGGCCAATGTTGGGCCCCGCACGGGACGTTGTTCGAGCCCGGCCCACAATGGGGCAAAGGAGAGCGGCAATGCCCGAAGGACCTTCGCTCTAAAGCGCAGCTTCTACTGCGAACGCTGCCAGAAACGCTATGCCTGAGGCGTTCTTGCCGGATTGTCTTTATTCGACATTCATAGCCTGCGGCAATGTGACATCGTTAACCAACACTTTTTATGTTGCTTGTTGTTAAGGCTCAATAGCCGTACTACAATCGTCTTGACTTGCGGCTACTTTTTCCTCTGTACGCCTGCCGCCTGATTGTCATCAACCTAGGTTAACGGAACCCGTATGTCCTTCCTGTCATCCGCCGCGCCCAAGCTCGCGCCATGGAAAGTGCTGCTCGTCGACGACGAGCCGGACATCCATGACATCACCAAGCTGACCCTGTCGCGCTTCCGCCTCGACGGCCGCGCGCTGACCTTCGTGCATGCCTACAGCGGCGCCGAGGCGAAAGAGGTGCTGGCGCGGGAAAAAGACATCGCGCTGGTGTTCCTCGACGTGGTGATGGAGAACGAGGACAGCGGCCTGGAAGTGGCGCGCTGGATGCGCCAGGACCTGGATAACCAGTTTACCCGCATCGTGCTGCGCACCGGCCAGCCGGGCCAGGCGCCGGAAGAGCGGGTGATCGTCGACTACGACATCAACGATTACAAGGAAAAGACCGAGCTCGATCGCACCAAGCTGTTTACCACCACCTTCGCAGCCCTGCGCGCCTACCGCGACATCATGAAGGTCGAGGACGCGCGCCGCGCCCAGCAGACCTACCGCGAAGGCCTGGAGCGCGTGATCGCCGCTTCCACCCACATCTTCCAGCAGCGTAACCTCAAGGACTTCGCCAACGGCCTGCTGCAGCAGGTGGTGGCGCTGCTGCGCCTGGACCAGAGCATGCTGCTGCGCCTGAAGGGCGCCAGCGTGATCACCGGCGAGAGCCAGTACGAGGTGCTGGCCCAGATCGGCGACCTGGCCGGCGAGATCGGGCCGGAGCTCGTGGCCCAGCTCGACGACGCGCGCCACAACCGCATCTCGCGCCTGCATGGCGACACCTACGTCGGCTACTTCCCGAACAGCAGCGGCAAGGCCTCGCTGCTGGTGCTCAAGGGCGTGGACGAGATCGCGGAAATCGACGCCCAGCTGCTCGAGGTGTTCTGCTCGGGCGTGGCGATCGCTTTTGATAACATCCTGCTGAACCAGGAGATCACGGACACGCAGGCGGAGCTGATCCTGCGCCTGGGCGACGTGGTCGAATCGCGTTCCCACGAAGCCGGCAACCACGTGCGCCGCATGTCGCAGGTGTGCTACATGCTGGCCCAGGCGGACGGCATGCCGGAAGAAGAAGTGGCGACCCTGATGCACGCCGCGCCCATGCACGACGTCGGCAAGATCGCCACGCCGGACGCGGTGCTGCTCAAACCCGGCAAGCTGACCGAGGAAGAGTGGGAGATCATGAAGCAGCACCCGACCGTGGGCCTGCAGATCCTCGACGGCTCCCAGCGCCCGATCCTGAAAGCCGCCGCCGTGATCGCCCACCAGCACCACGAGAAGTACGACGGCAGCGGCTATCCGCAAGGTTTGAAGGGCGAGGCGATCCACCCGTATGCACGCATCGTCGCGGTGGCCGACGTCTTCGACGCCCTGAGCCACAAGCGCTGCTACAAGGACGCCTGGCCGGCGGCGAAGGTCACCGAACACCTGCGCGAGGTGGCGGGGCACCACCTGGACCCGCACTACGTGGATCTGCTCATCAGGAACATGGACAAGGCGCTGGCGATCAACGAGCAGTGGCCTGACTGAGATACCGCTCACTCTGTGCCGTTCGTAGGGTGGGCGTTCCTCCGCCCACCCTACTTTTTGCGCGAACGCGGAAAGGTCAGGTGATAGCGCAGGCCTTTTCCCGGCTCGCTCTCCACCCGCACCGTCCCACCCAGCGCCCCCGTCACCAGGTTGTACAGGATGTGCGCCCCCAGCCCGCTCCCGCCGCTGCCGCGCTTGGTCGTGAAGAAGGGATCGAACAGCTTCGCCAGCGCTTCCCGGTCCATGCCCGCGCCGTCGTCCGCGTAGTCGAAGACGACTTCCCCGCCCTCTTCCTTCACCCTGATGTCGATCTTGCCCGCCTGGTCGCGCTCGAAGCCGTGCACCAGCGAGTTCACCACCATATTGGTGACGATCTGCGACACCGCGCCCGGGAAGCTGACCAGCACCAGGTCCTTCGGGCAGTCCACGCTCACCTTCACCGGACGGCCCTTGAGCTTGGGCTGCAGCGACAGCAGCACTTCGTTCAGGTAGGTGCACAGATTGAAGTTGCGGATGTCGTCGGATGACTGGTCGACCGCCACCTGCTTGAAGCTGCGCACCAGGCTGGCCGCGCGCTGGGTGTTGGTGGTCATGATGCGCAGCGACTGGTCGACGATGTCGAGGAAGGAGTTCAGGCTGTCCTCGGTCATCTCGCCCGCCGCCAGTTCTTCGCGCGTGAGCTTCAGTTCCTGCACCAGGTGGCTGGTCGCGGTCACGCAGATGCCCAGCGGCGTGTTGATCTCGTGCGCGACGCCCGCCACCAGGCCGCCCAGGGAGGCGAGCTTCTCCTGGCGCACCAGCTCGGACTGCGCCAGCTGCAGCTTGTGCAGCGCTTCTTCCAGGGCCGCGTTCTGGGCTTCCAGCGCTTCCTTGGTCTTGCGGATCTTGCGGTCGGCCTGCATGCGCGCGATCGCCACCGCGACGTGGCTGGCCATGAAGGCGAGCAGGTCGAGGTCGGCCTTGGTGTACAGGGTCGAGGGATCGTAGCTCTGCACGATCAGGACGCCGTAGGGCTGCTCGTGCACCAGCATCGGCGCGCCCATCCAGCTGGCGATGTCGAAATTCCCCAGCGGTTCCTTGACCAGGCCATTGGCGACCAGGTGGCGGAAGCTCGTCGCATCGTGGAGCTGGGCCTGCTTGCTGGACAACACATAAGAACACATCGCCTTCCCGAAGGGGAAGCGTTTGACCGGCGCCTCGGCATCCTTCTCGTCGACGAAATAGGGAATGCTGATTTCCTGGGTGTCCGGGTGATAGAGGCCGATCAGGAAGTTCTTCGCCACCATCAGCTCGCCGATGATGGCGTGCAGGCTGGCGCTGAGCCGCTCGGCATCGAGGGCCTGGGCGGACAGGTCGGCAATCTGGTACAGCGCATGTTGCACCTGCTCGGCGCGGCTGCGTTCGGCCACCTCGTGCGCCAGCGCGGCGGTGCGTTCCTGCACGGCGCGCTCGAGGCGGTCGACGCTCTGCAGGCCCTGCAGAGCGTTCGAGACGTGGTTGGCGATCTGCGAGAACAGCGCCTGGTCTTCCTCGCTGTAGGTGACGCCCTTCGTATAGCTCTGGATGACGATCGCGCCCAGCGCCTGCTGGTGGCGGTCGAGCAGCGGCGCGCCCATCCAGTGCTCCGCCGCGCTGCCGTGGCCCCACTGGGCGCCGGCGCGCACGAACTCTTCGGCGGTGATCATCAGGCGGCGCTTGTTCACCACCACCCAGGCCGTCGGCGATTTTTCCGGCGAAGCGAGCGGCACCCGCTGGTTCAGGATCGGCACCTCGTCGTCGGCTTCGTCGACGAAATACGGGAACCAGATCGTCCCGTCCTCGCGGTCGCACAGGGCCACATAGAAGTTGGCCGCATACATGATGCGGCCGAGGGCGCGGTGCACCGCGCCGATGAAGTCGACGATGTCGCTGCAGGTGGTCGAGAGCTCGCCGATTTCGAGCAGCATCGACTGGACCGCTTCCAGCCGGTCGAGACGTTCCATTGCTTCCCCAGTAGTGATTAATGCACAGGGGAAATACTAGCAGTTAAGGCGCCCGAGCCGAAGCCTTATTCGGCCGGGCTGTCGCATTATTCACAGTGGCCAGCCTACCGCAGAACGCGGTCAAGTGCCACGATGGCCGAAACGGTCAGGGATGCGAGGGCGTAGCACGCGAGGTGGTCCTTCCAGCCCAGCTTCAGGCGGCGGCTGGCCTTGATGACCAGCGCCAGCAAACCGGCCGCTACCAGGATCGGCAGGGTCCATTTTCCCAAGCCCAGGAACATGCTCACCCGCGCTTCGTCGTTGGGATGCATGACGCTGACGAGTCCCGCCACCAGGCGCATGAAGAAGGCCGCATACAGGAAAGCGAATATCTTCTGCGACCCGGTTCGCATGAACAGCACATAGGCGATGATTCCCTGCGCGATCGTGACCAGAGGTCCCGCGATGTCCGCCAGGGCGCGCTGCCACGGCTCGGTTGGAGACAGGTAGCTGACGGCATTGAGGCCGAATCGCATCTCGAAACCGAGCGCAGCGCCCGCCAGCCAATGAAACGATTCGTGGACCAGGTTGGTAAGGAAAAAGACCAAGACCAACCAAGGAAAGAACGATGATTTCAGTTTCATTGAAGCGGGCGCCTGCAAGTCAGTTATCGGAACGACACGAACGTACTGACAGGACTATACCCGAGAACTCTTTCCAATTTGAAAATAAAACCCGGTCCTTCCGTGCCGGCCAATTAAGCACGCGGCGCGCGAAAGCCGCTGTCGACCCAGGCATGGGCCGACGCCGGACTCAGCTTGAAACCGGCGGAGACGCGCACCTTGGCCACCTGCTCGCCCATCTCGTCCGTGGCGGCCAGGATGGCGTAGGGGTCGTCGTCGTCCGGCACGATGTCGAGCGTGACCTTCAGCTCGCCCTGCTCGGTGGAAATGGTGGTGTTCTTGTGCAGGATCGCGTGCAGGTGCTGCTCGTGGCGGCGGATGACTTCCGACGCGGTCTTGATCAGGGTGTTGAAGGCATTGACGTCGAGCGGCTTGGGATTTTTCTTGTCGCGTCCCATGGTCCAGGGACCGACCAGGGCCGGCTCCCGTTCGCCATCCTTGTACATGGCGACGGCCCAGCCTTCGTCGTCGTCGTTCTTGATCACGCGCGCGGTCCAGCCATTGCCTTGCCACAGGCGTGCTTCCTGCACCAGCGCTTCTTCGTCGCCGGCGCCGTCGTCGTGTTCGGTATTGTCGTTCATGGTCGTGTTTCCTCGTGCTGCAAAGCAGAGATCATAGAGGAAACCGACCACAGGAAGAAGCGTGATTCGCCTTTTTTATCAGGCAATTCTGGGGCAGCGCCAGCCGGGCCCGGATGGTGGACGTATCGGCGGGCGCACCGGTGTCGGATGCGGGTCGCCCCGGGGAGACGGCAGCTCCCGATTGAAGGGATTGATGATGATCGGCGGGATGGCAGGTGGCGCCGATGGTGGGCCTTTGGGACCGCTGTTGGCTGCTGCGGGATGCAGAACATGGTCCCCCATTTTGTCGATGAACGGATGCATGGGATCCCCCTGTAACAGAGCAGGCTGTCAGTATAGGAGCCTCAGTACTGAAAGCAATGCCAAAGCGTCACGTTTTGCACGCCGCATTTCCCCTCTTTATCGCTCGCCGGAACATCTCGGCGCCCGAAAAATGCAGCCTGTCGCAATCCGGTGGAGCGTGCAGACGCGCGCGCGTACTCTTCAACCATCGCGAAAGCAAATTGAAGACCCAACCGACGAGGACCGCCATGAAAACGACCGTAAAAATCATCATCCTGTTCCTGTTTGCCATGCTGCTGCTGAACATCTTCGCCGAGACCGCCGACTTCATGACGGTGAACATCGATGGCGAGGAAATCGGCGGGCCGCTCGGATGGCTGGTCGGTCTCGTGTTCGCCGGTGGCGGCGCGGTGATCGCCACGGTGGTGATGCTGTTCGTGGGCCTGGTGCTGGCCGTGGTCTTCGCCGGCGTCGGCGTGATCGTGATCGGCGCGCTCGGCTTCGCGGCGGGTGCGGTGCTGCTGGCGATCTCGCCGCTGCTGTTGCCGCTCCTGATCCCGATCGCGATCGTCTGGTACATGGTGTCCCGCTCGCGCCGCCAGCGCGAACTGAAGCCGGGCGTGCAGTCCGCCGCCTGATACCTCTCCCCCCACCGAACGGCCGGGCTATCCCGGCCGTATTTATTTTGCGCTGCGCATGCGGGACTGGCCTGTAGAATCGGGCCATGTTTCTTCACCCGACACGGCGCCCATGCGAGCCTTTGCCACTTCCGACCTGAAACCGAGGCGCCCGTATTCGCTGGCGCGCCTGGCGATCGTGACCGCCGGCCTGATCGCCGCCCTGGGCTTCGTGACGGCCGCGATGCTGTTCGCCAGCTACCAGGATGCGCTGCGCGAACAACAGGTCACGCTGCGCAACGTGGCGGTCGCCTTCGCGGCGCAGACGGCCGGCGTGTCCCAGGCCATCGAAGGCGCATCCCAGGGCGCTGCGCGCATGCTGCTGGCGCGTCCTGCGACGCCACAGGCCACGACGCTCGACGATACGCAGGTGCAGGCGGCCCACCCCTATCTGCTGCGCCTCGTGCTCTTCGATGCCGCCGGGCGGCTGGCCGGGAGCGTCACCCCCGGCACCAGCAGCCTGGACATGCCCAGCTTTCCTGCGCCACCCACCGGCGCGATCGCACGCCGCATCACGGTCTCGGACGTCGACCGCGTCACCGGCCGCGCCGTCCTGAACTGCATGCATCCGGTGCGCGACCGTGCCGGCCGTCTTGCCGGCACCGTGGTGGCCCAGGTCGATTCGCGGCGCTTCGAACGCCTCTACAACCTGGTCGAACTCGGGCCGGGCGGATCGGTGACCCTGCTGCACCGCGACGGCACCATGCTGGTGCGCGGGCCCGGCTATCCGGCCGGGATCGGCCGCTCCTTCCTCGATACGCCGCTGTTCCGCGAGCAGCTGCCGCGCGCCAGCCGCGGCGCCTTCCAGGCGAAAAGCCCGATCGACGGCAGCGTCGGCCTGTACGGCTACGACGTGGTCGAGGGCGCCGACCTGGTCATCATCACCGGCATGAAGCGCGACGTCGCCCTGGCCGGCTGGTACGGGCGCCTGTGGACGGCCCTGGCCTTCTACCTGCTGCTGTCGGCCGTGCTGGTGCTGCTGGCCTGGCGCGTCGCCCGCGACACGCGCCGCCAGTACCGCCTGGTCGACATGGTGTCGGCCAGCGAGGCGAGGCTGGCCAAGCGTTTCGACTACCTGTCCTCGATCGTCAACGCGATCGGCGCCCCGGTCTGGGTGCTCGACGGCGCGCGCCGCATCGTGCTGGCCAACGATGCCTTCGCCCGCCTGGTGGGACGACCGCGCGACACCCTGCCCGGCCTGGAAGAGCGCGCGGTGTTCGACGGCGCCGACAGCGACCGCGAACGCCGCTACGAACAGGTGCTGGCCCACGGAACCAGCCTGGACGCGGCCGGTTCGGTGCGCGACGGCAGCGGCGAAGCCCGCACCGTGATCCAGCTGACCAGCCGCCTCACCAGCGAGGACGGCAAGGCCCACCTCGTGAATGTGCTGACCGACATCACCGAGCGCGAACGGGCCGAGGCCCGCCTGGCCTGGCTCGCCGAATTCGACCCGGTGTCGGGCCTGCCGAACCAGCTTCAGTTCTGGCGCCTGCTGCAAGCGCGGATCGCGGCGGCCGCCGGACGCGAACTGGCGGTCGTCACGCTGATGCTCGACCGCCTGCACGAGATCGTCGACCTGCTCGGCCACGAGGCCGGCAACCGTGCCCTGCGCCAGGTCGCGGAGCTGCTGCGCGAAGCCTGCGGCGACACGGCCGTGGCCGCGCACGTGCGCGGCGCCGAATTCGCCGTCATGCACGATGCCGCCGGCGGCCGCCAGGCGGTGGAGCGCTTCGCCACCGAGCTGCATGCCCTCATGTCGGGGCCCTTGCGGCTCGACGGACGCGATTTCTACCTCGGACCGCGGCTGGGCCTGGCGCTGTTCCCGCACGACGGACAAAACGCGGACGAACTGCACCGCAACGCCCAGGGCGCGGCCAGCGGCGCCGGCATCGAGCTCGAACAGGCCGTACGCTTCTTTTCCGCCAGCGCGCATACGGAACTCGGCCGCCGCCTGACCATCGAGGCCCACCTGCGCCGCGCGCTGGAACGCGGCGAGCTGCGCCTCGTCTACCAGCCCAAGGTCACCGTGCAGGACCAGCGGGTGGTCGGCTTCGAGGCCCTGCTGCGCTGGACCAGCCCCGAACTGGGCGCCGTGTCGCCGGTCGAATTCATCCCGATCGCCGAACGCACCGGCCTGATCACCCCGATTGGCGCCTGGGTGCTGGAAGAAGCCTGCCGCCAGATGGGCGAATGGAACACGCGCCTGGGCCGGCCGGTCAGGGTGGCGGTCAATCTGGCGCCGTGCCAGCTGTACCAGAAGTCGCTGCTCGACACGGTGCGGCGCTGCCTCGACCAGTACCGGATCGAACGCGGCTGCCTCGAGCTGGAGATCACCGAGTCGGCCCTGATGAGCCGGGAAGAGGAAGTGGACGTGCTGATGCACGACATCCGCGCCCTTGGCGTCGACCTGGCGATCGACGACTTCGGCACCGGCTACTCCAGCCTGGCCTACCTGAAGCGCTTCCCGGTATCGCGCCTGAAGGTGGACCGCGCCTTCGTGCGCGACCTCGGGCGCGACGAGGACAGCGCCGCGATCGCACTCTCGATCGTCAACCTGGCGCGCGGGCTGAAGCTGAAAGTGGTGGCCGAGGGGGTGGAGACGGAGACCCAGCTCGCGGTGCTGCGCGGGATGGCTTGCGACGAGTACCAGGGTTTCCTGTTCAGCAAACCGCTCGAGCGCGAAGCGGTGCTGCCGCTGCTCGAAAGCGTGCGGGCCTAGCCCGGCAACGGCGCATGCTGCGCCATCAGCGTGCTTACCCAGTCGATGAAGACGCGCAGCTTGCGGCTCATGTGGCGGTTCGGCGGATACGCGATGTGCAGCGGCATCGGGTCGATGCGCCAGTCGGCGAACAGCGGCGCCAGGCGGCCCGCCAGCACGTGGTCGCGCGCCATGTAGTCGGGCAGCCACAGCACGCCCAGGCCCGCCAGGCCGGCGGTGAGATAGGCGTTGCCGTCGTCGATCGACAGGATGTGCGTGCCGCCGACCGTGGCCGTCTCTTCGCCACGGTGCATGGCATAGGGGAAGCCGCCGCTCCGGTTCCAGCGAAACCGGACGATGCGGTGGTGCGAGTCGATCAGTTCGGCCGGGTGGGCAGGCGTGCCGGCGCGCGCGAGATAGGCGGGGGCCGCATACACGCCCAGGCGCAGCTCGCCGACGCGCCGCGCCACCAGCGAGCCATCCACGATCTCGCCGCCGCGCACGACGCAGTCGACGTTCTCGCCGATCAGGTCGACCTTGCGGTCGCTGGCGCCCATCTCGAACTGGATTTCCGGGTATTGCGCGTGGAAGGCCGGCAGGGCCGGCACCAGCACCATATTGGCGAAGGGGCTGGGCACGTCGACCCGCAGCTGGCCGCGCGGGGTGGCCGCGTTGCCGGGCAGGCCGATCTCGACGTCCTCGAGCTCCGCCAGCAGGCGGGCCACGCGCTCGTAGTAGACGGCGCCGTCCTCGGTGACGTTGACCTGGCGCGTAGTGCGGTTGAGCAGCTTGACGCGCAGGTGGGCCTCCAGCTGCTGCACCAGCTGGGTCACGCTGGTGCGGCTCATGTGCAGGGTCTCGGCCGCCCTGGTGAAACTGCCCGCCTCCACCACCCGCACGAACGCCCGCATGGCATCGAACCTGTCCATCCCGCCTCCGAATTATTTGGAATGCGCAAACAGTCCTGACTGGAATTGTCTGTTTATCCGCACAATCCGGAAGACTACCATTCTCCTGACCTCAACCAAGGAGAAATGCGATGACAGTACGTGAAGTAGTCTTCCCACCGGGCCGCCAGGCCCTCTATGAGAAGAACCGCTACTCGCCGGCGGTGAAATCCGGCGGCTTCCTGTTCGTTTCGGGCCAGGTCGGCAGCCGCGAGGATGGCTCGCCCGAACCGGAACTCGACGCCCAGGTGCGGCGCGCCTTCCAGAACCTGAACGCGGTGCTCGGCGCGGCCGGCTGCAGCTTCGCCGACGTGGTCGACGTGACGATGTTCCTGGTCGATCCGGAAAAGAATTTTGAATTTATCTGGGACGTGGCGCGCGAGTACTGGGGCGAGGCGCCCTACCCGAACGCGACGGCGGTCGGCGTGACCTGGCTGTATGGCTTCCAGTTCGAGATCAAGGTGGTAGCCAGGCTCCCGTAGGGCTGTTCCGGTCCAGTGGACCGGAACACGCTTCGCCGTCCGCGCGTTCAACCGGCGTAAAATGGACGATACGCGTCAATTCACCGTGTAGTTGAACGCGCGGTCGGCGAAGCCGACCACCCTACGAAGCCACGTACTGCTCGTAGCCGCGCGCCCGCAGCGCGCAGGCCGGGCAGGTGCCGCAGCCATGGCCCCAGGGGTGGGCCGCGCCGCGCTCGCCCAGGTAACAGGTGTGGGTGTCGAAGCGGATCAGGTCGACCAGCGCCGCGCCGCCGCAATCCTCGGCCAGCTGCCAGGTCTGGGCCTTGTCGATCCACATCAGGGGCGTCTCGACCTTCAGCCTTGTCGCCATGCCGAGATTCAGGGCCACCTGCAGCGCCTTCATGGTGTCGTCGCGGCAGTCCGGGTAGCCGGAAAAATCGGTCTCGCACATGCCGCCCACCAGCACGTTCAAACCGCGGCGGTAGGCCACGGTCGCCGCCACCGTCATGAACAGCAGGTTGCGGCCCGGAACAAACGTGTTCGGCAGGCCGTTTTCCTGCATCGCGATGGCCACATTGCTGGTCAGGGCCGTGTCCGAGATCTTCGAGATCAGGCCCAGGTCGATCATGTGGTCCTCGCCCAGGCGCGCATCCCATTCCGGGTTCAGGGCGCGCATTTTAGAGAGCACGCTTGGCCGCACTGCCAGCTCGATCGCATGGCGCTGGCCGTAGTCGAAGCCGATCGTCTCCACGTGCGCATAACGCTGCAATGCCCAGGCCAGGCAGGTGGTGGAGTCTTGGCCTCCGCTGAAGAGGACGAGTGCGGTGTCTTGCGATTGCATGATCGAGTTCCGGAAGGTGGACAGGAGAACCGCGCATTCTGGCATAAAACCGGGTCAATCGTGCAGCGCCAGTGGCGCACGCAAGACTCAGCAGTCCGTCGTCGTTTTTGCCAATCCGTTAAGATTGCCATGAAATTCTTCGTCGGAGTGCCATGTTTCCTGTCAGATCGATCCCCTGCCGCCTGTTGCCCCTTTCCCGTCTCCTGATGGGGATAGGCGCTTTTCTCTTCGCAACCGCATTGCACGCCCAGGGCATCGACTACCAGGTCCGCATCGACGCGCCCCGCCAGCTGGAGAACATGCTGGAGGAAAACCTCGACCTGATGCGCTGGCGCGGCAATCCGCGCGTCGACATGGAGCAGTTGCAGCGCCTGGTCAAGGAAGCCCCGGCCCAGGCCAAGACCTTCATCGCCACCGAGGGCTATTACTCGCCCAAGATCTCCGCCGGTCTCGATACCAGCGGCAGCCGGCCGGTGGCGCGCGTGATCGTCGACCCGGGCGAGCCCACCTTGGTCGGCGACGTCGACCTGGTGCTGCAGGGCTTCGCCCCCATCGACGAAGGCGCGGCGCCGTTCGATGCGGCGGCCCTGCGCCAGCGCTGGCAGCTGCCGGTGGGCGCGCGCTTCCGGCAAGCCGACTGGGAAGCCGCCAAGCGCGAACTGCTGCGCGACGTGGCGCAGCGGCGCTTCCCGCGCGCGCGCCTGGTTGAGACCAGCGCCACCGTCGACCCGGAAGAACGCCGCGCCCTGCTCCACGTCGTGATCGACAGCGGCCCCGAGATGCGCTTCGGCGAGCTGCGCATCCGCGGCCTGAAACGCTATCCGCGCGAGGTCATCACGAATCTGAACCGCATCAAGCCGGGTGACGAATACAGCGAGGCCGCCCTGCAGGCCCTGCAATCGCGCCTGCAGGACACCGGCTACTTCAGCAGCGTGGAAGTCAGCGCCGACATGCGCGCCGTGCTCAATGCCGAGATCCAGGACCTGAAGGACGGCGACAACGATGCCGACGGCGATCCCACCACGGTGGAGCCGTCCACCGGCCCCACCGTGCTGCCGGTGCTGGTGCGCGTCACCGAGAACAAGCGCAAGAACGTCGAGGTGGGCCTCGGCTTCTCGACCGACACCGGCGCGCGCGCCCAGGCCAGCTACGACGACCTGAACGTGTTCGGCAAGCGCATGAAGAGCGACATCATCTACGAACAGAAGCGCCAGACCGCGCGCGTCGATTTCTATTGGCCGACCACGCCCAAGGGCTACAACGACAGCGTCGGCGCCGGCGTCGAGCGCAACGACGTGCGCGGCGAGATCACGACCCTCGCCACCGTGGCCGCGCGCCGCCAGTGGGGCACGCCGCTGCTCGAGCGCAGCCTGACCCTCGAGGCCCTGGTCGAGAAACGCGAAGTACCGCCCGATCCGGCCACCACCACGCGCAGCCTGCCGCTCACCTACAGCATCACCAAGCGCCGCCTGGACAGCCTGATCCAGCCGACCGACGGCTATGTGCTGCAGGGCCAGTTGGGCGGCGCGCTGCTGACGATCCTGACCGACGAAAAATTCCTGCGCCTGTATTTGCGCGGCCAGATGTTCAAGCCGCTGGGCGAATCCGGCACCCTGGTGCTGCGCGGCGAATTCGGCGGCGTGGCGGCCAAGGAAAAACTGGGCGTGCCCTCGACCTTCCTGTTCCGCGCCGGCGGCGACCAGTCGGTGCGCGGCTACGGCTACCGCGAACTGGGCGTGCGCGAGAACGGCGCCATCGTCGGCGGCAAGTACATGATCACCGCAAGCGCCGAGTACCAGTACTGGTTCCGTCCGCCCTGGGGCGTGGCCTTCTTCTACGACGCCGGCAACGCGGCCGACAAGGTCGGCGACCTGAAACCGAAGTCCGGCTTCGGCGTGGGCGCGCGCTGGCGCAGCCCGGTCGGCCCGATCAACGTCGACCTGGCCTATGGCCACGCCGTCAAAAAGGCGCGCCTGCACTTCTCCCTGGGATTCACCTTCTGATGGAAACGAACGACACCACCCCGCCGACCACGGAACCCGCGGCGAAACCACGGCGCTGGCCGCGCCGCGTCGCCATCGGCGTCGTCGTCACCGGCGTGATCGTCGGCGGCACGCTCTGGTACCTGGGCCGCGAGACCACGCTGCAGATGATCGCGCAGAAGGTCGCGGCCTCCACCGGCGGCAAGCTGACCCTCACCGGCGTACGCGGCTCGCTGTACGGCGCCATGCACATCGACCGCATCGTGTGGCGCACCGACGAGCAGCTCATCGTCGCCAACACGATCGACCTGCGCTGGTCGCCCGCGCAGATCGTCTCGCGCGGCATCCTGGTCGACGAACTGCACGCGGCCAGCGTGCGCGTCGAGACGCTCAAGGAGTCCGAGGAAAAGAGCACCATGCCGGTGAAGCTGGCGCCGCCCTTCCCGGTCTCGATCGACGATGCACGCCTGAACCAGGCCGTGTTCGTGTCCAAGGGCGCGGAAACGCGCATCGACAATATCCGGCTGCGCCTGGAGGGCAACAAGCAGCGCTGGGAAGTGCGCGACGCCGCCGCCGTGACGCCCTGGGGCGACGTGGCGGCAACCGGCAGCATCGGCGCCCAGCGTCCCTTCAAGCTGGACGCGACGGCCAGCCTGACGCAGTCGCAGGCCAAGGCCGGCGCCCGTGCGGCACAGTTGCATTTAAAGGTCGGCGGCGACCTGGAGACCACGCTGGTGGACGCGAATGGCCAGGCCGGACGCGCCATTGGCGACGCCCGCTTCGTCCTCTCGCCCTACGCCGATATTCCGCTGCGCGAGATGCGCATCAACGGCCGCAACGTCGACCCGGGCTTCTTCAATCCTTCGCTGCCGACGGCGGATCTCACCTTCGCCATCGCCGGCAAGCTGGACGACAAGCGCAATATCAGCGGCCGCGTCGACATCACGAACGACGGCCCGGAAGGCACCATCGACCAGCAGCGCCTGCCGCTGCGCAGCATGCGCGGCCAGCTGGGCGGAAGCCTGGACGCCCTGCAGGTGTCCGATGTGCTGATGGACTTCGGCGCGGCCGGCCGCTTCACCGGCACGGGCGGCGTGCAACGGGGCGCGGACGAGGAAGGCCTCGGCACCGCGCGCTTCGCCCTGCACACCGACCGTTTCGACCTGAAGGGCATCTATTCCACGATGAAGCCCACCGCGATCCGCGGCGACATCCAGGTGAGCAATGCCGCCAACGTCCAGACCCTGCAGGCCAACCTGGCTGACAAGGCCTTGCGCCTGACGGCCCTGGCGACGCTGGAAAAGAACGTGGTGACGGTGCGCGAAGCCCGCATATCCGCTGGCGGCAGCCGCGTCGACGTCACCGGCAACATGAACCTGCTGGACGACAAGGCCTTCAAGGCCAATGCCACGGCGAGCCGCTTCAACCCGGCCAACTTCGGCGACTTCCCCCAGGCCGACATCAACGCCAGCGTCGACGTGGCCGGGGCCCTGGCCCCCGCCTGGCGCGTGGACGCCGACTTCGCCGTGCGCCGCAGCCGCCTGTTCGACCAGGCCCTGAGCGGCGAAGGCAAGCTGCACGCCGACGCCAAGCGCATCAGCGGCATCGACGCCACCCTGGCCCTGGGCCAGAATACGGCCGCGCTCAAGGGCGCCTTCGGCGGCGCAGGCGACCGCCTGAACTGGCGCCTCGACGGGCGCCAGCTCTCGGCCGCGCGCAGCGACCTGTATGGGGCCATTAATGCCAGCGGCGTCGCCACCGGCACCATGGCCGCACCCCGTACCACGTTCACGGTCGACGCCAACAACCTGGGCTGGGTCGCGGCCCAGCGCAAGAACGCCAACGGCAGCCTGCGCGCCAGCGGCGAAGCCTGGCTGGCCGGCTCGGAAGGCGCCCGCTTCGTCGAAGCGAAGGTGAGCGGCACGGCGCAGCGCTTCAACCCGGCCGCCTTCGGCTCGCCCCTGGCCGGTTCGATCAACGGCGCATTCGATGCGAGCGGCCGCAGCGGCGCCGACTGGCGCGGCGCGCTGGACCTGCGCGTGCAGGATTCGACCCTGTCGAATTCGCCGCTGTGGGGCCATGCGAAACTCACGGCCGACCGCCGCCACGTATCGAATGCCGACGTCGACCTGCACGTGGGCGCCAACCTGGTTGCCGCCAAGGGCAGCTTCGGTGCGGGCAACGACCAGCTGGCCTGGCGCATCGACGCACCGCAACTGGCGGCGCTCGGCCAGGACTACGGCGGCGTGCTGCGCGGCCAGGGCACCCTGTCCGGCACCATGGACACGCCTTCGCTGACCGCGGCACTGGAAGGCCAGAACCTGCGCCTGATGGGCGTACACAACATCCGCTCGCTGCGCGCCAACGCCACTATCGGCTCCGGCCGCGGTGCGCGCGATGCGATCGCGACCGATATCCAGATGCTGGACTACGTGAGCGGCGAAACCCGCATCGCTTCCGCCAGCCTGAAAACCGACGGTACCCGCGGCGCACATACCCTGCGCGCGGCCGCCGTCGGCGACGCTTTCGATGCCAACGTCGAGGTGCGCGGCGGCTTCTCGGGCGACACCTGGAGCGGGACCCTCGCCGCGCTGCAGAACCGCGGCCGCTACGCGATGGCGCTGCAGGCGCCGGTGCCCCTCACCATTTCCGGCGCCAGGGGCAGCGGCGTGATGGGCCTGGCCAAGCCCGAGCGCATCGCCTTCAACGGCGCCGTGGTGCGCCTGCCGGCCGGCAGCATCACGGTCGATTCGCTGGTCAAGAACGGCCCGCGCTGGGCCAGCCGCGGCCACGCCGACAACGTGCCCCTTACTTACCTCGCCCAGTTCTCGCCGGCCATCCGCGACAATGCGCGTGGCGACCTGACCTTGGGCGCCCAGTGGGCCCTCGACCTGCGCACGGCCACCGCGACCGGCGGCGCGCCGGCGCTGGACGGCATGGTCCACGTGTTCCGCGAAAAAGGCGACGTGATCGCCGGCAGCGACAGCCCGGTCCCGCTCGGCCTGCGCACGCTGGACGCGCGCGCCGACGTCACGGGCGGCGCCCTGCGCGTGAAGGTCGCGCTGGACGGCACGCGCACCGGCACCGCCAACGTCGACGGCACGGCCCAGCTGATCCAGGGCCGCCTGGACCGCGACAGCCCGATGCGCATGACGGCCAACGCGAACATGGGCTCGATCGCCTGGCTGGCGTCCTTCGCCGGCCAGTCCGGCCTGGAACTGGACGGCGCGCTGCGCCTGGCCCTGACCGGCTCCGGCACCATCGGCACGCCGCGCCTGGACGGCAGCGTGCAGGGTGACCGCCTGGCGGTGCGCTGGCCCGAACAGGGCGTGCGCCTGCAGAACGGCGAGCTGCGCGCCAGCCTCGCAGGCGACCAGCTCAACCTGCAGCGCCTCTACTTCCAGGGCCGCCAGGGCAGCGCCTCGGCCGACGGCTCGCTGCGCTTCTCCAGCGGCCTGGCCGCGGCCGACCTGCGCCTGACCCTCGACAAGCTCGAGGCCCTGTCGCGTCCCGACCGCACCGTGGTCCTGAGCGGCAAGGCGTCCCTCGTACGCGACAGCGAACGCTTCGCCCTGGAGGGCAATGTGCGCGCCGACCGCGCCCTGATCGAATTCGCGCCCCAGGGCCGCCCGACCATGTCGGACGACGTGATCGTGCTGGGCCAGGGCGGCGCCAAGCCGGTGGCTTCCAACAAGAAGGAAGAGCTGCCGCTCACCATCGACCTGCGCGCCGACCTGGGCGAGGAATTCAAGCTGCGCGGCCTCGGCATCGATGCGACCCTGGCCGGCAACGTCCGCGTACGCAAGATCGGCGCCGGCGCCCCGCGCGTGAACGGCACCATCCGCGCCGTCGAAGGCGACTACGCGGCCTACGGCCAGAAGCTCGCCATCGAACGCGCCGTCATCACCTTCAGCGGCCCCTACGACAACCCGGCCCTCGACGTGCTCGCGGTGCGCAAGCGCCCCGAAGGCGAGCAGCTGTCCGAGACCAATGTGGAAGCCGGCGTGCGGGTGCGCGGCACGGCGCAGTCGCCGCAGGCCCAGCTGGTGTCGACGCCGAACGTGCCGGACAGCGAGAAGCTGTCCTGGCTGGTGCTGGGTCACGGCATGGAAGGCACGAGCGGCAACGAGAAGGACGTGCTGGCCGCCGCAGCCGCCGCCCTGCTGGGCGGAAAGGGCGGCACCGGCGGCATCACCCAGAAGCTCGCCACCTCGCTCGGCGTCGACGAACTCGGCCTGAAGCAGGCGAACGGCACCGCGACCGGCCTGGAGAGCACGGTGGTCACCGTCGGCAAACGCATCTCCTCGCGCGCCTACCTCAGCTTCGAGCAGGGCGCGACCACGGCCTCGAGCCTGGTGCGCCTGCGCTACAAGTGGAGCCCGAAGATCACGCTGCAGTTCCAGACCGGCACCAATACGGCGCTGGACGTGCTGTATTCCTGGGCCTTCGACTAACGCGCCTGCCCTTCCTGGCGCGGCTGGCTGGCATGATCGAGATGCTGAAGGAAGGCAGCCGCGACCGGGGACAGCTTCTTGCCCTTCGGGTAGAGCGTCCACCAGCGCGACTGCACCGGGAAACTCTCGACCGACAGCACGGCAAGTCCTTCCTCGGCAGGCCGCTCCCCCAGCGCATGGCGTGAAATCACACCCAGCCCCAGGCCGGCCGCGACGGCCTGCTTGACCGCCTCGTTCCCGCCCAATTCCATACGCACATCGGGCCGGAATCCCAGCGCCCGGAAATGATTGTCGCAGGCAAGCCGGGTGCCGGAGCCCTTTTCACGCAGGACGAAGCGCATCGGCGCCAGCTCCGCCAGCGCCAGGCCGCGCCGGCCGGCCAGCGGATGGGAGGCCGGCGCGATCACTTCCAGGGGATTGGACAGGAAGTCGTGCTGCTCGAGCCCGATGTCTTCGGGTGGCATCGACATGATGTAGAGGTCGTCCAGGTTCTCCCGCAGCCGACCGAGGACGCCGTCCCGGTTCATGACTTCGAGGGCGACATCGATATCCGGAAAGGCGGCGCAGAAGCTGCCGAGCACGCGCGGCACGAAGTACTTCGCGGTACTCACCACCGAGATCCGCAAGCGCCCGCGCGTCATGCCCTTGATTCCGTCGACGTGCTGTTCGAACACGATCCACTCGTCCAGCATGGCCCGCGCCGTCACGGCCAGCGCCTCGCCCACCGCGGTGAGATAGAGCCGCTTGCCGACCTGTTCATAGAGTGGCATGCCGACGCTGTCCGACAGCTCGCGCAACTGCATCGACGCCGTGGGCTGGGTGACATGGCAAGCGCGCGCGGCTGCCGTTACGCTCAGGTGTTCGGCAAAAGCGAGGAAAAGTCGGAGTTGGCGGAATGTCGCGTGCATAGGAATTTATCGATGCATCTCATCAGCATAATCGATTTTTTACGATGAGCGAATGCACTTAGGATGCCTCACCTTTGTTGATTACGAAAAATATGAACAATTTCCTCGATCCTGCCATCCTCTTCTTCGCCTTCGGTATCCTGGCCGGTTGCCTCAAATCCAACCTCGAAATTCCGCCTCCGATCTCACGCTTCCTGTCCCTCTACCTCTTGATGGCGCTCGGCCTGAAAGGTGGGTTCGCGCTGGCCCACTCCGGGCTCACGGCCGAGATCGTCACCAGCCTCGGATGCGCCGTCCTGCTGGCGATCCTGATTCCCCTCGGGGCCTATCGGCTCCTGACGCGTTTTCTATCGGGTTTCAACGCCGCAGCGGTGGCCGCCACCTATGGTTCGGTGAGCGCGGTGACCTTTATCTCGGCTACCCAGTACCTCGACGTGCAGGGCATCGCTTACGGCGGCCACATGGCGGCGGCCATGGCGCTGATGGAATCGCCGGCGATCGTGATCGCAGTCGTCCTCGCGAACACATTGCGGCAATCCGGCGCCGCAGCTTCCGTCCTGCCTGCGGCGGACGGCACGGCGGCGCTGGGAGGTGGGCCGGGACAACGTGTCGGCCTTGGCAAGATCCTGCATGAGTCGTTCACCGATGGCACCCAACTGCTCCTCCTCGGCGCCATGCTGGTCGGCCTGCTGACGGGCGAAGCCGGCAAAGCTGCCATGGCGCCGTTCTCGGTCGACCTGTTCAAAGGCATGCTTGCCTTCTTCCTGCTTGACATGGGCTTGCTGACTGCCCGCAACCTGGGCAAATTGCGCGAGCAGTCGCGCTGGCTGCTGGCCTACGCGGCCGGCGCGCCGCTGGTCCACGCCGGACTTGCGCTTGGCCTGGCGTTCCTTTTCAGCCTGTCCACGGGGAATGCGGCCCTGCTGATGGTTCTCGCCGGCAGCGCCTCGTATATCGCCGTGCCGGCAGCGCTGCGCTACGCGATTCCGGAAGCCAGCCCTTCCGTCTATTTCAGCATGTCGCTCGGCGTTACCTTCCCCCTGAACATCCTGGCCGGCATTCCGCTGTACACCTGGATTGCCGGCGCCGTGCTCGGCTAGCACTCAGTGAAAAACGCTCGGCTTCGGATCGGGAACGGGCTCGACGTCGCCGGCAGGCGTGTGGGAATGGCCGGGCTGGTGGTGCGGATGAGGCGTATCGAAAGGCTCGGGCGCCGGTTCCTCGACCGGGGCCGGGTCCGGTGCACGGTGCGCCTTCACGGGGAAATGCGGAAACGAAACTGCATTCATGGCGGGAATCTCCTCATTCAAACCGGAAGAGAACCTTATCATGAGCGCCCCGGGGCTGTCGTTCGCCGCCGTCTCCCGTGCGGGGAGGCTACAATGGCAGGCTCAACGAACACATCGCACCATGGACCTCTCGATCACCACCCTCATCCTGCTCGTCCTGACGCCCCTCCTGGTCTGGCGCGTCTACAACCGCATCAAGGCGCGCATGGTGCGCCAGCGCTCGATCGTCTCGCGCCACTACACCGGCGTGCTGGTGTTCGGCGCCATGATCCTGGTGCCGGCCGCGCAACTGCTCGACAACATCACCAACCTCGGCGCACTGGCGGTCGGCGCCGCTTTCGGCATCGGCTGGGGCGTGTGGGCCATCAAGCGCACCCGCTTCGAAGACACGCCGCAGGGCTACTACTTCACGCCACCGATGCGCGTGGGCATCCTGATGGCGATGATCCTGGTGGCGCGCATCCTCTACCTCGGGGTCGAGATCTACGCGAACCAGGGCAAGGGCATCCCGGCGCCGCGCCTGACTGATGACCCGCTGACCATGCTGTGCGTGGGCCTGACCGCGGGCTATTTCGGGTATTACTCGGCCGGGCTGCTGCTGTGGCGCCGCAAGCTGCGCAAGGCGATCGACCTGGAATGAGAGCGCCCAGGCAGCGCTGGAACTGGGTCCAATCGGCCGACCTGGGCGGCCGGTGGATCACGACGCAGGGATACGCCGAGGTGACGCTGGCCGGGAACAAGCTGCACGCGACGCTGCGCTTCCATGCCGAGGACGGCAGCATCTACCAATCGCTCGAAGCCATCCTTGATGAGGATGGCGTGGAAGCGACTGTGCGCTCCTCCGATCCGACTGTCGCCCCATTCCACCTGGGCGGAACGATCTTCCAGGGCGATCCGCGCGACGGCGTTGAACCGATGATGATGTTGCTGACGGATGGAACGACCGTGCTCAGCCTGGCACATGGCCCTCACTCCGACCAGGGAAACCTATAAAACCTTCGATACGCCCGCAGCCGTGGAACGGCAACGACACAAGTAAAAAGGGAGCCGTCGGCTCCCTTTGTTCTTACGCGGCCTTCGCCTCGTCTTTCCTCCGCTGCAGCACGAAGATCGGCTGCGCCCACTGCACATCCTTTTTCTTCTTGCTGGTGATGAGGGTCAGCTCCGACGGATCGTAGACGTCCGTGTTGTGCGTCAGCGGCGTCGTCATCAGGTACTGGGCGTCGGTGTTCTTCAGGAACTCGCCGACCAGCTGGATGTTGCGGATGTCCAGGTGGGCGAAGGGTTCGTCGATGAACACGAAGCCGCCCGAGCCTTCCTCGGACTTCAGCAGGCCGATCAGCAGCACCAGCGACTTCATCACCTGCTGGCCGCCCGAGGCCTCGCCGTCGTTCATGCCGATCTGGTCCTTGCCGTCGAACTTGAAGCGCACGTGCAGGCCGGCCTGGGCCAGCTGCACGTCGTCGTTCTCCAGGCGCACCGGGTCGGCCTGGACGTCGATGCCCGCCAGCTCGCCCAGCTCCTTGATGTTCTTGGAGTAGGTCTTGATCGTGTAGCGCAGGCGCTCGATGTAGGCGCCGCGCGCATTGGCCGTGGCTTCGATCGCGCGGTTGTTCTGGTAGCGGCGCTCCTCGGTTTCGGATTGGCGTCCGCTCAGCTGGTCGTTCAGGCGCGCGTACTGGTCGATGACGGTGCCGTCCTGTTCCCAGTCGTCGCGCGCAAGGGCGTGCTCGAGCGAGGACAGGCGCAGGTTGACCTGGTGGGCGTTCTGGTGCTTGGCGACGATGCCGCCGCGCCAGGCGGCATTCTTCCAGGTCTTCGGCACGTCGCGCCAGCCTTTGCGCAAGGCCAGCAGCGCCTGCGCGTGTTCGGCGCGCTGCTCGATGGTGCGGCGGTTGTTCAGGCGCATGCCGGCTTCCGCCTCGGACAGGGCCATGCGCGCGTTCTGCCACACGGTGTCGGCGCGGGTGCGCGCCACGGTCGCGTTCTTGGTCAGGGTCGACAGCTCGCCCAGGCGCGCGCCGACTTCGAGGCGCTCGGCCTTCAGTGGCTGCAGCGCACGCGCGGCTTCCTCGAACTCGGCCTGGCGCGCCGACAGTTCCTTGGCCGCGTCCACGCCGGCGATGCGGCCCTTGAGCGCGCCCACTTCAGCGGCCAACTTGCTGATGGTGAGGGTCAGCGCGTCTTCCTGCGCTTCGAGGGACGGCAGCAGCTTCTGGATCGCTTCCAGGCGCTGGGTCTTGCCGGCCGAGCCGAAGCGGTAGCGCGACGGTTCGACGAACAGCGAGCGGCCGCCGCGGCGTTCGCGGTGGTAGGCGTCCGGCGTGATCCACTCGTCGGCGCCCGACTTGAAGCCGGCGTCGACCGAGTCCACGCGCTCGATGCGCTCGAGCTGGTCGATCAGCCATCCCGGGGCCTTGCCCGAGAAACGCACCACCGACAGCAGGCTGTCGTCCTTCACCACCGGCGCTTCGATGCAGTCCGGGACGATGAAGTGGCGATAGCGTTCCTTTTCGGCCAGGCGGTAGGCCGCCGGCGCATCCTTGGCCTTTTCCAGCAGCACCACCGAGGCATAACCGCCGAGCACACCCTCGACCGCGCCCTGCCATTTCGGGTCCGTCACTTCGACGATGTCCGACAGCATGGCATGGGCGATGCCTTCGTCGCGCAGGGCGCGGCGCATCTGGCGCTGGGCTTCCGGTTCCGGCATGGCGCTCTTGCCCTGCAGGGCCGAGATGGTCGCCATTTCGGCGGCGATCTTCGCCGAGACGTTGTCGCGCTGCTGCTTGTTCTTGGCCAGCTCCGCTTCTTTTTCGTTCAGCTGGTTGGCCACTTCGGCCAGGTCGGCGCCGGCGTCCGCCGACAGCTTCTGCAGGCGCTCCTTCTGCTCGGCCAGGCTCTCCAGCGGCTTGAGTTTCTGGTTCACCTGGGTGAGGCGGCCGGCCAGCTCGGTGGCTTCCTGTTCCAGCTGGGTCTCCAGCTTCTGCGCCTCGGTCAGCGCGCGCTGCTGGGCGGCCAGCTGCTGGCGTTTCTCGGCCAGGATGGAATCCGCCTGCAGCAGGGGCTTCCTCGCTTCCTTCAGGTTGCGGCTGATGGTCGCGGCCTTTTCACGCGCCTCGTGGTATTCGAGGGCGGGCAGCACGTCTTCCTGCAGTTCCTTCTTTTCCTTGTGCAGGTCTTCCCACTGGTGGTAGTTGGCCACGCGCAGGCGCAGGCCTTCCAGGTTGATGCGCGAGGTCTCGAGTTCGGCCTCGAAGCGCTTCAGTTCCGTCTCGGTATCGCGCTGGTGGCGCTTGGCTTCGTCGTAGGCGTCCAGCACTTCCTTGTCGCCGAAGACCTGGAACACCAGGTCCAGCAGCTGGCGCGGCGCGTATTCGCACAGCTTGTCCGTCTCGCCCTGCTCCAGCGCCAGCACCTTCGACATCGCCGGCGACAGGCCGGCCGAGGCCAGGCGCTTCTTGTAGTTCTCGACGCCGAGCCAGTCGGTGGCTTCGGTGACTTCCTCGATCTCGACGTTCCCCGGCCGCATCAGGTACTGGCGCTTCCAGTCGCCACCGTTCTTCTGCACCTGGCAGAACAGGGTCACTTCGTCGTCCGAGAAGAAGCCGGAGTGGCGGAAGGGACGGTTCGACAGCTGGCGGCCGACCGGCTTGTTGTCGACCACGGCGCGCAGCCAGGCGCTCTGCTGGCCCGAGTGGCGCGCATAGTGCTTATACGTGCGGCCCATCGAGCAGTCCAGGCCGAACAGGGTGCGCAGCGCGTCCAGCAGGGTGGTCTTGCCGGAGCCGTTCTGGCCGGCGATCGTGATGATCTTGGCGTCCAGCGGGATGTTCTTGATCCGCTGCCAGTAATCCCAGTGGACCAGTTCGAGTGATTTGATGTGGAACATGGGGATACCTTAGTTCGGAGTTTCTTCGTCGGCCGCGTCGGCAACCGCTTCGACCACCGCATCGTTGGCGGCGTCGATCTTGCGCGGCGCCGCGGCCAGCGGGGCGCGCTTGAACACCTCGGCCAGCGCGCCGTTGATGATGCGTTCCTTCAGCAGGTCGGTGTCCATCATGAGGTCCAGCAGCGGGCCTTCCAGGATCACGTCGCCGCGGCGCTCGATGAAACCGAGCTTCGACAGCACGCCCAGGTTCATGTCCATGCGGGTCTTCTTGCCCAGCTTGTCGCCGAAGTCGGACAGCAGCGCGGTATACGAGATGCCGATCGAGGTGTCCTCGGCGCGCGGGATCGGCGCGTCCTTGTCGAACATATCGGTCTGGTCGTCGTCGACCGTGACGTGGGTCTCCTGGCGCTCGCGCTTCGGAAGGATGATCTGGGCCCACAGCACCACCAGCAGGGCCACGCCGTCGCGGGTCAGGCCGAAGTTATTGTTCTGCCAGATGTCCTTGGCGCCGAATATCTTCGGCTCGACATTGCGGTGCAGGGCGATCGTCACGTGGTCGGCATACACGTTGTCGAGCAGCTTCAGGCCGGATTCCAGCAGGCGCTTGTCGACTTCGATGCGGAAGGCTTCGTCCGACAGCGCGCGCTTGACCATCTTGTCGTCGCGGCGCAGGGTCTGGTGCGTCAGCAGGCGCGCGATCAGGATTTGTGCGTCGTCATTCATCGGTGTTGCCGCTTTCGGGACTGTCTAGATTAAGTGAGAGGGTGGCGATCGACATCGCCGCCACTTCCGGATCGTCGAGCTGGATCATGCTGTCCGTCGGTTCGAACTTCACCGGCAGGCGCGCCAGCTCGGCGGTCGCGCCCTGCAGGCTGGCCTCGGCCGCGTCGCCCAGCAGGGGCAGCAGCGAGGCGCGGTAGGACGCCACGGCAAAGCTGGCCGGCAGCAGCGACTCGTGCAGCGCCACTTTTTTAGGACCGCTGTCCGAGAATTCGGGGAAGTTGCCGAGGTTGGCGAAGTCGGCCAGCTTGTTGATCCAGTCGTTCAGTTCGGCCATCATGGCCGGGTTGTCGTTGACCGTCAGCGGTGCATCCTGGCCGCTCGGCAGGCCTTTCGGGCCGGTCGAGGTCACGCGCTCGAGCAGCAGCTCGGTCTCGGCCACGTCGATCATCTCGGCAGGCGTCGCGAAGAGCGGCACCACCGGACGGTCGATCGCGCCCTCGGCCAGGCTGGCCAGGTCTTCGTGGGCCAGCAGCCAGCGCTTGACGTCCGTGGTCGACAGGCCCGACTGGCCCAGGTGCACGCGCTGGCGCTCGATCTGGTTCAGGGCGCGCGAGAACATGCCCTGCATGTTCAAGAGCGCGCTCTGGGCGCGTCCGATCGCCTGGGCCGCCTTGTGCGTGGCTGCATCCGCGTTCGGGTCTTGCAGGATGGCGCGCAGGATGACGGAGCCCTTCTCGACCCAGTCGCAAGCCATGTGCCACTTCGCCTGCGAGGTGCGCAGGCGAAACTCGGAACCGGAAGCGATCGCGTCGCGGAACTCCTCGGTGAGTTCCACCAGGCGGCCCAGCAGGTGGCGCAGCTGCTCCACCGTGACGCCGCCCACGGCCTGGGCGCCGGCCACCTGCGACAGCAGGAAGCCCATCTCGGCATCGTCCTCTTCCGGCTTGGCCAGGGCGATCAGGGTATCGAGGGCGGAGAGCACATTGCGCGCCAGCGGCGTGATGCGGTAGACCGCGCCGGGCGCATCCCAGGCCAGCAGGCCATGGCCGCGCAGGCGGTTCAGGACCGTCTCCAGGCTTTCCGGGATCAGGTAGGCCAGCTTGTTGTTGATGTCGGCGCGCGAAAAGGCGGAGCTGCCAGTGTCGCTGGCCAGCTCGCGCAGCACCAGGAGGCGCACCAGCACGCCGTCCTGGGTGCCGTGGAACAGGGCGGTAAACGCCGACAGCATCGGCTGCGCGCGCTTGAGGTGATAGACCTGCTCGATCTCGTCGGGCGCGACCCCGTTCTGGAAGTGCGCCTGTAAAGGGTCGTCTTCCTGAGGGGCCAAATCGGCAGTAATGCGGGAGTCTGCGGCGAGCGCCGCGCCGGCCAGGTTGTCGATCATGTAGGGGTACCGTTCATCTGGGCGCGGACGTGCTCTGCCGTCCGCGGGGGCGCCAGTATAACAGTTTAGGATGGGCAATTAGCAGTCCGGCAGGCCCCAGGGAGGCCTGCCATTGCAGGAAAGACACACTCCAGCATTGCCTTATTTACAAGACAATGTTGTGAAAAACTCAATGTTTCGTGACCGTGCTCAGGGTCTGCTCGATCTGTTCCTTCTCGCCTTCCTGGTAGCGCAGCTTCACCGGATACCACTCGTGCTGCGGGGCCAGCCAGATCTCCAGCGACTGTTCCTTCTTGTCCGCCACCGGCTGGCGCGAGACCAGCACGGCATCGACCTCGCCCAGGCCGGTGCGCACCTTTTCGCGGCGCACCACCTCGAAGACCCAGCTCTCGGCATCGCGCCGGCCGGCGACGAAGAAAGGCCATTTGGAGCCGGCCTTGAACTTGTCGCCCGCCGCGCGCGCCACGGCGGCCAGCTGCCAGGTGATCGACACGCGGTCCTGCTCGCCGCCCTTGAGCCGGTAGACCTGCTTGCTTTCGCTGAAGCTCAGGGACTTCGCGTCGCGATCAAAAGTAGCCGTGGTCGGGTCCTTGCGCATGCGCTTCTCGACGAATTCGACGGGCGCCAGGCCCCAGGCATCGATGGCGCCGCTGCTGCGGTCGTCGGTGATGGTACCCAGCACCGGCACCTTCGATTCGGCCTTGATAGTGTATTTACCGTCGCCGGCGCGCCAGGTGACAATGGCTTCGCCCTTCAGGCTGAAGCCGCGCTGGCGCGCCTGCAGTTCATAGTGCAGGTCGGCCGAAGCCGGCAGCTCGAAGGGACGCTTCGCGCTGGCCGGCGCATCCTGGGCCGTGGCCGCGCCGATGGCGCCGGCGAGAAGCAGGCCGAGGCCTGCATGTTGTAGTCGTGTGTGCATCATGTGTTTCCTGTTCGGTTCATGGCGATCTGTTTGACGGTCTGGGTGGTCACCGCGCCGTTGGCCTCGCTGCTCTGGATCTTTACGGGAATCCAGCCATGGGCGGGCGACAGCCAGATGTCGAGCCGCGATTTGTACGAGCCCTGCTTCGGCGGCCGCGCAATGCGCACCGTCTGCAGGCGCCCGATCGGGGTGTCGATCTCCTCCGGACCGACGACGTTGAAGGTATAAACGCTCCCGTAGCGCTCCTCGCCGACAAACATGTCGATGTCGCCGGTGAGCTGGGCCGCGTCGCCGCGCGCGATCGCCGCCAGCTGCAGCGGCACGGTGGCCTTGTCCTGTGCGCCGGGCAGCAGGTCGTATTTCGCCTCCGAGGCCGAGAAGGTCACCTGGTTGCCGGGCCAGTCGAAATGGGTCGCGGTCTGGGAGCGTCCGCGGCGCTTCTCCGTCATCTTCACCGGTGCGAAGCCGGTATTCCCGACGTGGCCTTCGCTCGTCAGGACCACCAGGTTGACGCGCGCGAACACGACCTTGATGCCGGCTTCGAAGCGCATCTGGTAGCCCTGCTCCGCCAGTTTCCACGCTAGCCGCGCCTCGCCGCTCCATTCGGTGCCGTTGGCGTCCTTGCGCGCCACGTCATACATGATGTCGGCCGGCGGCGGCACGTCGACCTTGTAGCGGCGGATCGTATGCACGATCGGGGCCGCCGCCCCTTCCGCGGACGGCAGGAGGGTGGGAGCGCCGGCGATCGCGGGAATAGCCTTCGGCGTGGGTGCGGGCGGCGTCTCCGGCGGCGGCGCGGGCGGTCCGGGCGGCCCGGCCGGCGGCGCGATCGCATCCTGCACCACCATATCCGATGGCAGCGGCTCGAAGTCAGGCAAGGGCGGCTGCGCCATCTTCGGCTGCGGCGGCGGCACGGGCGCCAGGTCCGGCGCGGGATCCGCCTGCGCGGGCAGCAGCTCGGCCACGCTCACCAGGCCTTCGCCATCGCGCATCGGCAGCGCCAGGCCCTGGGTGCCGGCGGTGAGCCAGCCCAGCGCCAGCCAGTGCAGCAGCACGACCAGCGTGCCGAACACCAGCGCGCGCCGCCGCTGAGGAGAAAAAGGGGAACGCATGCCACTAGTGTAGCCTGTGCGCGGCATGGATGCTGCCAGGCAGCTTTGCGCGCCCCCTTGGTAGCGATGTTAGTTATCTGCTACGCTAGGCTTCTCACCCACCCGGAGAACACCGATGCTCAAGCCGCCCATGACGAATGCCGCCGGAATGACCGATACCCTGGAATTCGTGAAAAACCTGTGGGGCGGCATGCACGTCCCGGGCGTCATGGCGCCGGGGATGAGCGGGGCCGGCCTGTCCACCGAGGACCTGGACAAGAAGATCGCCGACCTCAAGGCCGTCGAATCCTGGCTGAACCTGAACCTGGGCATGCTGCGCGGAACTATCCAGGCGCTCGAAGTCCAGCGCGGCACCCTGGCCACCCTGAAAGCCATGGGCGACAGCATGGCGCAGGCCATGCAGCGGGCGGGCACGGATCCCGCCCTGGCCCAGCCCTTCGCGCAGTTCTTTGCCCAGTCCGCCACGGCGCCGGCGCCATCGGCGCCCCAGCCGGACGCGCCAGCAGCCCCGGGCGGCGCGGCGGAAACGGGCGATCCGTCCCAGGCCGGCGCCGCCATGCCCGCAGCGGTCGCGTGGTGGAATATGCTGCAAGACCAGTTCCGCCAGGCTGTCGCGACCGCCATGCCGCCCGCCGCCCCCCCAGCCGACGGCGCCGCGGCCAAACCGCCTGCCGAGCCGACAGCCAAGGGTGGCTCGCCGCTGGACGTGTCGGGCGGCGCGCCGGACACCGCGCCCGCCAGCCCGCCGGTGCAAGGCGCCCGCGTCGGCAAGAATCCGCGCACCAAGGTCGGCAAGAGCTGACGCGCCATGGACCAGGTGACCGGCGGCTGCCTGTGCGGCGAGGTTCGCCTGGCCGCCTCCGGCCGTCCCCGCCGGGTCGGTCTCTGCCACTGTCTCGACTGCCGCAAGCACCACGGCGCGCTCTTCTATGCGGCGGCCATTTTTTTCCAGACTGCGGTGACCGTTACTGGTGACACACGCGAATATCGCGGACGGCATTTCTGCCCGCGCTGCGGCTCCTCCGTGTTTGCGCGCAGCGAGGATGAGATCGAAGTGCATCTCGGCGCACTGGATGCGCCCGACCAGTTCGTGCCGACCTACGAGAACTGGGTGGTCCGGCGCGAGTCCTGGCTGCCGCCATTTTCGCTTGCCCACCATTACGCGCGTAATCGCGAGACCGCAGAGCCCGGCGAAAAATGAACGCCTGCCCGAACCGGGCCTATCGGCTGTGACAATTCACGCATTATCGGGACCGTCCGGTCGCTATGATGCTGCCAGTGACACGCAACTCCCGATAATCAAATCTGATTCGAGATCGCATGAACTGGAACGATTGGCCCATCGCATGCTGGGCAATGTCAACGCTACTCTGCCTGCTGACGCGACGCTGGTTCGACGCCACCTGGTCCGCATGCTTCGCTGTGTTCATGGTGTTCGACAGATGGCTGCCGACCGCGCTTCCGCTGCAGTTGCACTACGTTTTCCTGGGTGTAGGCGTGCTGCTCGTCACCGCCGAGGTCATGACACAGTACCGCCGCTACAGGAAGAGTTTGCTCAGTCAGTAATGGCGACAGCTCCTCAACCCCAGAATGCCGGCTTTGCACTATCAGTTCGGTAGATTGAGCGTGCGAATAGGGTTCGGCCCTGGATAGAAGTCCAGCTGGCTCGGTCCATTCACTTTTAATCAGAGATCACACATGGAAATCGCAGGAATTCCAGGGATATTTATTGGCTGGGTCGTGCTTGCCATAGCTTTCTGCGTGTTTGTACTCGCCTGGCGGCGGCGTTGGAAAATGGCCCTCTGGTACGACGGCATCTAAACAGTTTTGATGGTGATCGCCGGAATGCACTTTGATGTGATAGACCATGTCGTCGTGAGTGTCGGCCTGGGTATGACTGCAATATTCAGTCTGATGGAATTCAGGCGCATGCATCCAAAGAGGAACCGCTACGAATTGTAGTTGTAGCGGCGGTCCGCTCCGGCGTTAAGCTTGCGCTACGATAGGTCTGCTATCGGCCCAGGCTGTGTAAAAACGCGAGAAAAATCGCCGAACAAAAAAATCGACCTCTCAGAACAGTCGCAACGCGATTTTCTCGATGTCGGGAGGGGTCACCCTACCCATGAAAATTTCAAGTTTTTGCGTTTTTACACAGCCTGGGCCACGAGCGGACGTTCGCTACCGCGTGTTGTCGCTATTCGGGTTGCGGTCCATTTGGCTTAAATTACTGACATAATAATGACTAGTCTTCTTTTGCCGGCGCATCTTCGTGCCAAGCTTGGCCCCGAGATGAAGATGGACGTTCACTGGGTAGACGTGAAGCTGGCCGACGGTAAAAAGTTCATGAATCTGGTCGTTCGCGGGGGAAGTACGATCACTGGAAGGGCCACCGATCCAAATGGCGAGGGAGTGCTTCCGTTCGTATCGGAGGACATCGTTGCTTTGCGTCGTCACGCATTGCTCGGTACGTTATGGCCGTTCTGGGATCAAAACGGTAACCGACGTGGCTAG
>NZ_JBOBRE010000019.1:0-112062 GCF_050586525.1 Massilia sp. BKSP1R2A-1
GGTTGCCAAGATCATCGCCTAATAAGTGATGCAAGAGGGAAGCGGAGCAACGCTTCCCTCGAACAGCATTGTCTGGTGCGCGCGTACCATGTATAATGCTGGATTCAGCGAGAAGTTTTCGTAGGGGTGTAGCTCAATTGGCAGAGCGTCGGTCTCCAAAACCGAAGGTCGCGGGTTCGATTCCCTCCGCCCCTGCCACCGAATTCTGGTGCGCAAGCATCGAAAGAAAAGAAGATGTCCAATCAATCCGTGCAAACTGTCAGCACCTCGAATGACAAGTTCAAGGTCGCACTGGCGGTAGTTGCCACGATTGCAGGCGTTGTCGGGTTCTTTTACCTGAAAGGCCAAAACAAACCAGCCTTGGTCGCCACCGGCGCCCTCGTGGCTGGTTTAGTTTTTGCTGTCCTGCTTTTGTGGACTTCCACTACCGGTCGTGATTTCCTGAACTTCGCCAAGGAGTCGGTGCGCGAGACCAAGAAAGTTGTTTGGCCAACCCGCAAGGAAGCCACCCAGATCACCGGCATCGTGTTTGCCTTCGTGGTTGTGACGGCGATTTTCCTGTGGGGCACGGATAAGGTGTTGGAGTTCGTATTGTACGACCTGGTCCTGGGATGGAAAAACTGATGAGCGAAAACGTGCAAGACAATGCGCCGGGCCAAGACCCGGCGCAAGACGCTGGTGCGGCTCCCGTGAGTGTCCCGGTCAGCAACAAGCGCTGGTACGTCGTCCACGTCTACTCCGGCATGGAAAAGAGCGTCATGCGCGCCCTGACCGAGCGCATCGAGCGCGCGGGCATGTCGGAACAGTTCGGCCGCATCCTGGTTCCGACCGAGGAAGTCGTCGAAATGCGCAATGGCACCAAAGCCGTCTCCGAGCGTCGTTTCTTCCCGGGCTATGTCCTGGTTGAGATGGAAATGACCGACGAGACCTGGCACCTGGTGAAGAACACCTCGAAGGTCACCGGCTTCATCGGCGGCAAGTCGAACAAGCCGACGCCGATCCCGGCGCGCGAGATCGACAAGATCATGCAGCAGGTCCAGGAAGGCGTCGAAAAGCCCCGTCCAAAAGTGCTGTACGAAGTGGGCGAGCAGGTGCGCATCAAGGAAGGCCCGTTCACCGACTTCAACGGCAACGTCGAGGAAGTCAACTACGAAAAATCGAAGGTGCGTGTCTCTGTCACCATCTTTGGCCGCGCAACTCCGGTGGAACTGGAGTTCGGGCAAGTAGAGAAAGTCTAAAACGCCGTAATCGGAGCGTTCGCAGCAGCAAGGCGGAATCCGGTAAGAGGAGCCCCGCCAGAGTAGTAGTGGTGGGGCGCTACTACTCAATGCCAATCTAGGAGCCATTCATGGCAAAGAAAATTATTGGCTTTATCAAGCTGCAAGTCCCGGCTGGTAAGGCAAACCCATCCCCACCGATCGGTCCGGCACTGGGCCAGCGCGGTCTGAACATCATGGAATTCTGCAAGGCGTTCAACGCCCAGACCCAAGGCTTCGAGCCGGGCATGCCGATTCCTGTCGTGATCACCGCCTTCGCGGACAAGTCCTTCACCTTCGTGATGAAGACCCCGCCGGCAACCTACCTGATCAAGAAAGCCGCTGGCATCACCAAGGGTTCGCCGAAGCCACATACCGACAAGGTTGGCTCGCTGACCCGTGCCCAGGCTGAAGAAATCGCAAAAACCAAGCAGCCGGACCTGACCGCTGCCGACATGGACGCAGCAGTGCGTATCATCGCCGGCTCGGCACGTTCGATGGGCATCACGGTGGAGGGTGTGTAATGGCTAAGCTGTCCAAGCGCGTCAAAGCAATGAAAGAAAAAGTGGACCGTAACAAGGTCTACGCGTTCGACAACGCAGTGTCGATCATCAAGGAATTCGCAACCGCCAAGTTCAACGAATCGATCGACGTGTCGATCCAGCTCGGCGTGGACCCGAAGAAGTCGGACCAGGTTGTCCGCGGTTCGGTCGTCCTGCCAGCAGGCACCGGCAAGACCGTGCGCGTCGCTGTCTTCGCTTCGGGCGACAAGGCTGAAGCTGCCAAGGCAGCCGGCGCCGACATCGTCGGTATGGAAGACCTGGCCGACATGGTCAAGGCCGGCAACATGCCGTTCGACATCGTGATCGCTTCGCCGGACACCATGCGTATCGTCGGTACCCTGGGTCAGATCCTGGGCCCGCGCGGCCTGATGCCGAACCCGAAGGTCGGCACCGTGACCCCGAACGTCGCTGAAGCCGTCAAGAACGCCAAGGCCGGTCAGGTCCAGTACCGTACCGACAAGGCAGGCATCATCCACGCCACCATCGGTCGCAAGTCGTTCTCGGACGAGCAGCTCAAGACCAACCTGGCAGCACTGCTGGATGCCCTGAACAAGGCCAAGCCGGCAACCTCGAAGGGCGTGTACCTGCGCAAGGTCGCCCTGTCGTCGACCATGGGCGCCGGCGTCCGCGTCGACCACGCTTCGATCGCTGCTTAAGTTTTAAAGCATTAAGTCCTCGCGGAGCATCGCGAGGCGCATCTTTGGGCTGTCGGGGCAAATCATCGCTCCGGCAGGCAATCAAAGACCGTTGGGCCGAAAGCGTCAACCAGGGGAAAGACCGCGAAGCGCTCTGTCCCCTCTGATTAAGCTGGAGGTTAATAGACCACCCAACGCAGATGGTGACCCGAACAAGTTTTGTAGTCCACGCTGCGTGAGTTCATCCGCGTTAGATTGACTTCTTAACTTCGGACGCCGTGTTCGAACCGATGTGAACATGTTGTTCGCATCATTTAAGGAGATTGACCGTGGGTCTTAATCTGAATGACAAAAAGGCCGTCGTCGAAGAGGTGAGCGCGAAAGTTGCAACCGCGCAGACCATCGTCGTGGCTGAGTACCGTGGCATCCAGGTTGCTCACTTGACCAAACTCCGTGCAGCTGCACGTGCCCAGGGCGTCTACCTGCGTGTTCTGAAGAACACGCTGGCTCGTCGCTCGGTCGAAGGCACGCAGTTCGCTTCGCTGGCAGATTCCATGACCGGTCCGCTGATCTACTCGATCTCGGACGACGCCGTTGCAGCAGCTAAAGTCATCAATGACTTCGCTAAAACCAACGACAAGCTGGTCGTGAAAGCTGGTAACTACGCCGGTAAGCAACTGGATGTTGCTGGCGTGACCGCGCTGGCAAGCATCCCGAGCCGTGAAGTCCTCATCGCCCAGCTGCTGGGCGTCATGCAGGCACCGGTGTCGGGCTTCGCACGAGTTCTGGCTGCAGTCGCAGCACAAAAAGGCGAAGGCTCGGCTGCTCCGGCAGCGGAAGCCGCCGAAGCGTAATCGCTTCGCGACTTTTTGTTCAAGTAGAACCAAACCTGTACTACACACACACAATATTTGGAGTTTCAAATGGCAATTAGCAAAGAAGAGTTCCTGGACGCAGTTGGCGCAATGTCGGTCATGGAACTGAACGACCTGGTCAAGGCTTTCGAAGAGAAGTTCGGCGTGTCGGCAGCTGCAATGGCAGCACCGGCAGCTGGCGGCGCAGCTGGCGGCGCAGCTGCTGCTGAAGAGCAGACCGAGTTCAACGTTGTTCTGTCGGAAGTCGGCGCGAACAAGGTCGGCGTCATCAAGGCAGTCCGTGAAATCACCGGTCTGGGCCTGAAAGAAGCCAAGGACCTGGTCGACGGCGCACCGAAGACCGTGAAAGAAGCCCTGCCGAAAGCTGACGCTGAAGCCGCCAAGAAGAAGCTGGAAGAAGCTGGCGCCAAGGCCGAGCTGAAGTAATACATATGCATTGGGCACTCATCGAGGGTGCCCAGCGCGGGAGTCAAAGCTTGCGGAACCTGCCGAAAGGGAGGGGATGCGGCTTTGGCTCTTTTGTCGTCCCTGCAGCAAACGTTTGCATCAGGTGCCGATAAGCAACACAGCAGTAAAGAGCAGCACCAGCAGCATCAGCGGTCAGAAATATCGTAACACAGCAGTACGGCTGTCTTAATCACCTGGCGGGAAAGCAGAGGCTTCAGGCCTTGCGTGTGGTGCGACCACCACTGGCAATTCCTGAATTCTCATCCTTTCTGTCACTCACGGAGTGTCCATGCACTACTCATTTACTGAGAAGAAGCGCATTCGCAAGTCGTTCGCGAAGCGCGCCAACGTTCACAACGTTCCCTATCTTCTGGCTACCCAGCTCGAATCCTACGAGAATTTCCTGCAAGCGGACGCCGTTCCCTCCGTGCGCAAGAACGAAGGCCTGCAGTCCGCCTTCAGCTCCATCTTCCCGATCGTGTCGCACAACGGTTTTGCGCGCCTCGAGTTCCTGTCCTATGTGCTGGGCGACCCCGCGTTTGACGTGAAAGAGTGCCAGCAGCGTGGCCTGACCTTCGCGTCGCCGCTGCGCGCCAAGGTGCGTCTGGTGATCCTGGACAAGGAATCGCCGACCAAGCCGGTCGTGAAGGAAATGAAAGAGCAGGAAGTGTACATGGGCGAACTGCCGCTGATGACCACGAACGGTTCGTTCGTCATCAACGGTACCGAGCGCGTCATCGTCTCGCAGCTGCACCGCTCGCCGGGCGTGTTCTTCGAACACGACCGCGGCAAGACCCACTCGTCGGGCAAGCTGCTGTTCTCGGCACGTATCATTCCTTACCGCGGCTCGTGGCTGGACTTCGAGTTCGACCCGAAGGACATCCTGTTCTTCCGCGTCGACCGCCGCCGCAAGATGCCGGTGACGATCCTGCTGAAGGCCATCGGCATGACGCCGGAACAGATCCTGGCGAACTTCTTCGTCTTCGACAATTTCAATCTCCGCGATGAAGGCGGCGAGCTGGAGTTCGTGTCCGAACGCCTGCGCGGCGAAGTCGCGCGCTTCGACATCGTCGATCCGAAGTCGGGCAAGACCATCGTCACCAAGGACAAGCGCATCAACGCCAAGCACGTCCGCGACATCGAATCGGCCGGCATCAAGTCGATCTCGGTGCCGGAAGACTACCTGCTGGGCCGCGTGCTGGCCAAGAACATCGTCGACCAGGATACCGGCGAGATCATCGCCGTGGCCAACGACGAGCTGACCGAAGAGCTGCTGGGCAAGCTGCGCGACGCCAATGTGTCGGCGATCCAGACCCTGTACACCAACGACCTGGACCAGGGCGGCTACATCTCGCAGACCCTGCGCACCGACGACACCGCCGACCAGACCGCCGCACGCGTGGCGATCTACCGCATGATGCGTCCTGGCGAACCGCCGACCGAAGAATCGGTCGAAGCGCTGTTCAACGGCCTGTTCTACAGCCCGGAACGCTATGACCTGTCGGCTGTCGGCCGCATGAAGTTCAACCGCCGCATCGGCCGTGACGAACTCGTGGGCGACATGACCCTGTCGAACGACGACATCCTGGCCGTGATCAAGATCCTGGTCGAGCTGCGCAATGGCCGCGGCGAAGTCGACGACATCGATCACCTGGGCAACCGCCGCGTGCGTTGCGTCGGCGAACTGGCTGAGAACCAGTTCCGCGCCGGCCTGGTGCGCGTGGAACGCGCTGTCAAGGAACGCCTCGGCCAGGCCGAAGCGGACAACCTGATGCCGCACGACCTGATCAACAGCAAGCCGATCTCGGCCGCGATCCGCGAATTCTTCGGTTCGTCGCAGCTGTCGCAGTTCATGGACCAGACCAACCCGCTGTCGGAAGTCACCCACAAGCGCCGCGTCTCGGCACTGGGCCCGGGCGGCCTGACCCGCGAACGTGCAGGCTTCGAGGTGCGCGACGTGCACCCGACCCACTACGGCCGCGTGTGCCCGATCGAAACGCCTGAAGGCCCGAACATCGGCCTGATCAACTCGCTGGCACTGTACGCCCGCCTGAACGAATACGGCTTCCTGGAAACTCCGTACCGCAAGGTCGACGGTTCGAAGGTCACCGACAAGATCGAGTACCTGTCGGCGATCGAAGAAGGCCGCTACATCATCGCCCAGGCGAATGCTGCCATCAACGAAGAAGGCCAGCTGGTCGACGAACTGGTGTCGGCACGTGAAGCAGGCGAAACCATCCTGGTCTCGCCGGAACGCATCCAGTACATGGACGTGGCCCCGGGCCAGATCGTGTCGGTTGCAGCTTCGCTGATTCCGTTCCTCGAGCACGATGACGCGAACCGTGCACTGATGGGCGCCAACATGCAGCGCCAGGCCGTGCCTTGCCTGCGTCCGGAAAAAGCGGTCGTCGGTACCGGCATCGAGCGCACCGTGGCGGTCGACTCGGGCACCACCGTGCAGGCCCTGCGCGGCGGCGTGGTGGACTACATCGACGCGGGCCGTGTCGTGATTCGTGTGAACGATGACGAAGCACAGGCCGGCGAAGTCGGTGTCGACATCTACAACCTGATCAAGTACACCCGTTCGAACCAGAACACCAACATCAACCAGCGTCCGATCGTGCAGGTTGGTGACCGCGTCGCCCGTGGCGACGTGATCGCCGACGGCGCATCGACCGACCTGGGCGAACTGGCACTGGGCCAGAACATGCTGGTGGCCTTCATGCCGTGGAACGGCCTGAACTTCGAAGACTCGATCCTGATCTCGGAAAACGTGGTCAAGGACGACCGCTACACCTCGATCCACATCGAAGAGCTGTCGGTTGTCGCACGCGACACCAAGCTGGGCGCGGAAGAAATCACCCGCGACATCTCGAACCTGGCCGAGAACCAGCTGGCGCGCCTGGACGAATCGGGCATCGTGTACATCGGCGCCGAAGTGCAAGCCGGCGACGTGCTGGTCGGTAAGGTCACCCCGAAGGGCGAGACCCAGCTGACCCCGGAAGAGAAGCTGCTGCGCGCGATCTTCGGCGAAAAGGCCTCGGACGTGAAAGACACCTCGCTGCGCGTGCCTTCGGGCATGGTCGGCACCGTCATCGACGTGCAGGTGTTCACCCGCGAAGGCATCCAGCGCGACAAGCGCGCCCAGCAGATCATCGACGACGAGCTGAAGCGCTACCGCCTGGACCTGAACGACCAGATGCGTATCGTGGAAGGCGACGCCTTCCAGCGTCTGGAGCGCATGCTGATCGGTAAAGTCGTCAACGGCGGTCCGAAGAAGCTGGCGAAGGGTGCCGCGATCACCGCCGACTACCTGGCGGACCTGGACAAGTTCCACTGGTTCGACATCCGTCCGGCCGACGACGACACCGCGAACGCGCTGGAAGCGATCAAGGAATCGATCAACGAGAAGCGCCACCAGTTCGACCTGGCCTTCGAAGAGAAGCGCAAGAAGCTGACGCAAGGCGACGAGCTGCAGCCTGGCGTGCAGAAGATGGTCAAGGTCTACCTGGCCGTCAAGCGCCGCCTGCAGTCGGGCGACAAGATGGCAGGCCGCCACGGTAACAAGGGTGTGGTCTCGCGTATCGTCCCGGTCGAAGACATGCCGTTCATGGCCGATGGCCGTCCGGCAGACGTCGTGCTGAACCCGCTGGGCGTTCCGTCGCGTATGAACGTCGGTCAGATCCTGGAAACCCACCTCGGCTGGGCAGCGAAGGGCCTGGGCTGGCGCATCGGCGAAATGCTGGCTGCGCAAGCGAAGGCTGCAGACCTGCGCACCTTCCTGGGCAAGATCTACAACGAAACCGGCCGCAAGGAAGACCTGGACAGCTTCAGCGATGAAGAAATCCTGAGCCTGGCGCACAACCTCAAGAACGGCGTGCCGTTCGCGACCCCGGTGTTCGATGGCGCCCACGAAGACGACATCCGCCGCATGCTGGACCTGGCGTTCCCGGACGACATCGCCGCCCACCTGGGCATGACCCCGTCCAAGAACCAGGTCGCCATGTTCGACGGCCGCACCGGCGAAGCGTTCGAGCGCAAGGTCACCGTCGGCTTCATGCACATGCTGAAGCTGCACCACCTGGTCGACGACAAGATGCACGCCCGTTCGACCGGCCCGTACTCGCTGGTGACGCAGCAGCCGCTGGGCGGTAAAGCCCAGTTCGGTGGCCAGCGCTTCGGTGAGATGGAGGTGTGGGCACTGGAAGCGTACGGCGCATCGTACGTGCTGCAGGAAATGCTGACCGTCAAGTCGGACGACGTGAACGGCCGTACCAAGGTGTACGAGAACCTGGTCAAGGGCGACCACGTGATCGACGCCGGCATGCCGGAATCGTTCAACGTGCTGGTGAAGGAAATCCGTTCGCTGGGTATCGACATCGATCTCGAGCGCAACTAAGCAAGGCCAGCATGGCCGCCGGCCTTCGGGCCCGGCCTGCTGCCCCTGAATCGTCGCCCCGACGCAGGTTGGGGCCTGAGCCCGGTGAGTTGACCGGCGCACTTGGATCCCCGCCTGCGCGGGGATGACGCTTTCAAGGGTAGTGGGTCCAGCAAGCACCGGCGAAAATCGGTGAGAAGCCGGCGGTAGTAGTACCTAGTACAGAATCAATCACCTTTGGAGTGATACATGAAAGCACTGCTCGATCTATTCAAGCAAGTTCAGCAAAACGAGAGCTTCGACGCCATCAAGATTGGCCTGGCGTCGCCCGAAAAAATCCGTTCGTGGTCCTACGGCGAAGTCAAGAAGCCGGAAACCATCAACTACCGCACCTTCAAGCCTGAGCGCGACGGCCTGTTCTGCGCCAAGATCTTTGGCCCGATCAAGGATTACGAATGCCTGTGCGGCAAGTACAAGCGCCTGAAGCACCGCGGCGTCATCTGCGAGAAGTGCGGCGTCGAAGTGACGCTGGCCAAGGTGCGCCGTGAGCGCATGGGCCACATCGAGCTGGCCTCGCCGACCGCCCACATCTGGTTCCTGAAGTCGCTGCCGTCGCGTCTGGGCATGGTCCTGGACATGACCCTGCGCGATATCGAACGCGTGCTGTACTTCGAAGCATACGTCGTGACCGATCCCGGCATGACCCCGCTGAAGAAGTGCCAGATCATGTCGGAAGACGACTACGCCGCCAAGTACGAAGAGTACGGCGACGACTTCACCGCATTCATGGGCGCCGAAGGCATCCGTGAACTGCTGCGCTCGATCGACATCCACCGCGATGCCGAAGCCCTGCGCGTGGAACTCAAAGAGTCGAAATCCGAAGCCAAGATCAAGAAATACGCCAAGCGCCTGAAAGTGCTCGAGGCGTTCCAGCGTTCGGGCATCAAGCCCGAGTGGATGATCATGGAAGTGCTCCCGGTCCTGCCGCCGGAGCTGCGTCCGCTCGTCCCGCTGGACGGCGGCCGTTTCGCGACCTCCGACCTGAACGACCTGTACCGCCGCGTCATCAACCGTAACAACCGCCTGAAGCGCCTGATGGAACTGCGCGCTCCGGAAATCATTACGCGTAACGAGAAGCGCATGCTGCAGGAAGCAGTGGACTCGCTGCTGGACAACGGCCGTCGCGGCAAAGCGATGACCGGCGCCAACAAGCGTCCGCTGAAGTCGCTGGCTGAAATGATCAAGGGTAAGGGCGGCCGCTTCCGTCAGAACCTGCTGGGTAAACGCGTCGACTACTCGGGCCGTTCGGTCATCGTGGTGGGTCCGCAGCTGAAACTGCACCAGTGCGGCCTGCCGAAGCTGATGGCCCTGGAACTGTTCAAGCCCTTCATCTTCAACAAGCTGGAACTGATGGGTCTCGCGACCACCATCAAGGCCGCCAAGAAGCTGGTCGAAGTGCAGGAGCCGGTGGTCTGGGACATCCTGGAAGAAGTCATCAAAGAGCACCCGGTCATGCTGAACCGTGCGCCGACCCTGCACCGTCTCGGTATCCAGGCGTTCGAGCCGGTCCTGATCGAAGGTAAAGCGATCCAGCTGCACCCGCTGGTCTGCGCGGCGTTCAACGCCGACTTCGACGGTGACCAGATGGCAGTCCACGTCCCGCTGTCGATCGAAGCACAGATGGAAGCCCGCACCCTGATGCTGGCTTCGAACAACATCCTGTTCCCGTCGAACGGCGAACCGTCGATCGTCCCGTCGCAGGATATCGTGCTGGGTCTGTACTACGCGACCCGCGAAGCGATCAACGCCAAGGGCGAAGGCATGCTGTTCCCGGACGTGTCGGAAGTCATCCGCGCGTACGACAACAAGGAAGTCGAACTGGCGACCCGCATCACCGTGCGTATCGTCGAGCACCCGAAGAACGCCGAGGGTGAATTCGACCGCACCGTGACCCGCTACGAGACCACCGTCGGCCGCGCCATCCTGTCCGAGATCCTGCCGAAAGGCCTGCCGTTCTCGGTGCTGAACCGCGCCCTGAAGAAGAAGGAAATCTCGAAGCTGATCAACACGTCGTTCCGCAAGTGCGGCCTGCGTGCGACCGTCGTCTTCGCGGACAAGCTGATGCAGTCGGGCTTCCGCCTGGCGACCCGCGCCGGCATCTCGATCGCCGTCGACGACATGCTGATCCCGGACGTCAAGAAGGGCATGATCGCGACCGCCGAAGCGGAAGTGAAGCAGATCGAGCAGCAGTACGCTTCGGGTCTGGTCACCGCCGGCGAGCGTTACAACAAGGTCGTCGACATCTGGGGCAAGACCTCGGACGAAGTCGGCAAGGCGATGATGGACCAGCTGAAAGTGGAACCGGTCACCAAGCGTGACGGCACCGAAGGCACCCAGGAATCGTTCAACGCGATTTACATGATGGCCGACTCGGGCGCCCGTGGTTCGGCAGCCCAGATCCGCCAGCTGGCCGGTATGCGAGGCCTGATGGCCAAGCCGGACGGTTCGATCATCGAAACCCCGATTACCGCGAACTTCCGCGAAGGCCTGAACGTTCTGCAGTACTTCATCTCGACCCACGGCGCTCGTAAAGGTCTGGCGGATACGGCACTGAAGACCGCGAACTCGGGTTACCTGACCCGCCGCCTGGTCGACGTGACCCAGGATCTGGTGGTGATCGAGGACGATTGCGGCACCAGCAACGGCACGCACATGAAGGCGATGGTCGAAGGCGGTGAAGTCATCGAGCCGCTGCGCGACCGTATCCTCGGCCGCGTGACCGGTACCGATGTCGTGAATCCGGAAACCCAGGAAACCCTGTACGAAGCCGGCACCCTGCTGGACGAAGACATGGTGGAAGAGATCGAACGCGTCGGCATCGACGAAGTGAAGGTCCGCACCCCGCTGAACTGCGACACCCGCTTCGGCCTGTGCGCCAAGTGCTACGGTCGCGACCTCGGCCGCGGCATGCTGGTTAACAGCGGCGAAGCAGTTGGCGTCGTTGCAGCACAGTCGATCGGTGAGCCGGGTACCCAGCTGACCATGCGTACCTTCCACATCGGTGGTGCGGCATCGCGTGCAGCGGTGGCATCGTCGGTCGAAGCGAAGTCGAACGGCACCGTCCGCTTCACCTCGACCATGCGCTACGTCACCAACGGCAAGGGCGTCCAGATCGTGATTTCGCGTTCGGGCGAAGTCCTGATCACCGACGACCACGGCCGCGAGCGCGAGCGCCACAAGGTGCCGTACGGCGCGAGCCTGATCGTCAAGGATGGCATGACCGTGAAAGCCGGTACCGCCCTGGCGACCTGGGATCCGCTGACCCGTCCGATCATTACCGAGTACGCTGGTACGATCAAGTTCGAAAACGTGGAAGAGGGCGTCACCGTCGCTCGCCAGGTGGACGAAGTGACCGGCCTGTCGACCCTGGTCGCGATCGATCCGAAGCGCCGTGGTTCGGGCAAGGTACTGCGTCCGCAGGTCAAGCTGCTGAACGACGAAGGCCAGGAAGTCAAGATCGCCGGCACCGAGCACGCCGTGACGATCGGCTTCCAGGTCGGCGCGCTGATCATGGTGAAGGACGGTCAGCAAGTCTCGGTGGGTGAAGTGCTGGCACGTATCCCGACCGAATCGCAGAAGACCCGTGACATTACCGGTGGTCTGCCGCGCGTTGCCGAACTGTTCGAAGCACGTTCGCCGAAAGACGCGGGCATGCTGGCGGAAGTCACCGGTACCGTCGCGTTCGGTAAAGAGACCAAGGGCAAGCAGCGCCTGGAAATCACCGACATGGACGGCAACAAGCACGAGTTCCTGATCACCAAGGACAAGCAAGTGCTGGTGCACGACGGCCAGGTGGTGAACAAGGGCGAGATGATCGTCGACGGTCCGGCCGATCCGCAGGACATCCTGCGCCTGCTGGGTATCGAAGCGCTGGCCCGCTACATCGTTGACGAAGTGCAGGACGTGTACCGTCTGCAGGGCGTGAAGATCAACGACAAGCACATCGAGGTGATCGTTCGCCAGATGCTGCGTCGTGTCCAGATCACCGACGCAGGCGACACCGACTACATCGTCGGCGAGCAGGTCGAGCGTTCGGAACTGCTGGAAGAGAACGACAAGGTCAACGCGCTGAACAAGCTGCCGGCACAGTACGAAAACGTGCTGCTGGGTATTACCAAGGCATCGCTGTCGACCGACTCGTTCATCTCGGCCGCATCGTTCCAGGAAACCACCCGCGTCCTCACCGAAGCGGCGATCATGGGCAAGCGCGACGGTCTGCGCGGCCTGAAGGAAAACGTCATCGTCGGCCGCCTGATCCCTGGCGGTACCGGTCTGGCATTCCACCGCGCCCGCAAGGAGAAGGAAGTGTGGGAGGCGGAAGAGCGCCAGGCACTGCTGCAGCAGGAGAAGGCCAATATGGCTGCCGAACTGCAGGCGATGGAAGACCAGCAGAATGCTGCGGCTCCAGCGGAGCAGCATCACGGTGAGGGCGAGTGATCGCTGTAGCCCCAACATAAACAACTAACAAAGACGGCACCTTTAGGGGTGCCGTTTTTTTATGTCGTTCAGCCATCAATAGTGCTTGTCCGCAAATCCTCTGCACGATTGAAACCTACTCTGACCAGACTGTTTGATGTATGCCAATTGCATAGGTCCTGGCAATGAAGAGTTATACTGTATATTAATACAGGTATGCTGCCTAGCAACTGCAGGCAGCAAGAATGTCCAAACTCTTCTCGACTCGCCACATCGTATCTGGCGAGCGGGGGCAATTGATGGTCTAATATCGACTTGCGGAAATTAAAAATGACCTTAGAAACAGTTTTTGAAGAACTAAAATCAGACGATTCCCCTCGCGCTGGCGGGGTTTCCTACGTCTCCCAACAAAAGATTGAACAAGCTAGCATATCGGACGAGCTAATCAGCTACCGCTGGCATGACGGAAAAGGTGTGCGGACCGTGCAGTTGCGTGACGGTCGTGCAATACGGTCAACTGTTCCTTCCCGTAGCCGTACGGGAAATAACTATGGAGCGGCCGAATTCGAATATGATTGGCTGCGTTCGCCCGAGCGACCGGCGTTGTCCGCGTCTGAGCGCACCATCAAGGTAGGAGATGCATTCTGCGGCGGTGGCATTTTCTCGCTAGGCGTCGACGAGGCCTTGCGTGCTGTAGGCCTCACGCCGGTTCATGCATTTGGTCTCGATTTCAATCTGGATGCGATCAACACATTCAAGTTGAACTTTCCTGCGTCCGTCGCCTTGCATGCGGATATCACAACCGTTGTTAACGGTGCTTTCGGCGAGCCATTCACCAAAGAGGAACTCGCGTTTGTTGAGTCGGTCGGCGGCGGTGTTGATTTGCTGGTGGCAGGTCCTCCTTGCCAGGGCCACAGTGATCTGAACAACCACACTCGACGCCAAGATCCGAAGAACAACCTGTACTTTTCCGTGGTTCGGCTTGCAGAACTGCTGCAGCCCGAATTCATTCTCGTCGAGAACGTTCCCGGCGTAATCCACGACAAGGGGCAGGTAGTGCAACGCACGGCTGACGGCCTCAAGGAGCTCGGTTATCGCGTTACCTCGTCGCTGGTCGAGATGATCGGCATCGGAGTCCCGCAGAAACGCAAGCGATTCGTCCTCGTTGCCTCGCGTATCGGTGAACTCGACATCGGCTCGGCTTTAGCCGCAAGCGCGAGCGAGACGCGACCCGTTTCATGGGCAATCGATGACCTGAAGGATGCATACGATCAAGCAACGATCTACAACTCGTCGGCAATGCACTCAAAGGAAAACCAGCGGCGCATCAATTACTTGTTCGATAACGATCTACATGACCTGCCAAATGCCGAACGTCCGCCGTGCCACCGCGACAAGCCTCACAGCTATGTCTCGGTCTATGGACGGATGTACTGGGACCGGCCGGCACCGACAATTACCGGCGGCTTCGGCTCAACTGGCCAAGGGCGCTTCGTACATCCGTTGTGCCGGCGCACGCTGACTCCCCATGAGGCTTTCAGGTTGCAATTTGGCCCCGACTATTTCCGATTTCCTGCCATGACCGGACGACGCTCTATGCAGCAGATCATCGGCAATGCCGCGCCGCCCAAGCTTAGCCAAGCCATTGTCCTCGGTGCTGCTATCCAAGGAGTTCTGATATGAAGGTCTTTGGCTTATTTAGCGGCATTGGCGGTTTTGAGCTCGCTTTCTCGCGTCATGACATGGAGTGCGTGGGGCTTTGCGAAATCGATCCAGTAGCGAAGGCGGTGTTGGCCGAACGGTTCCCTGGCGTTCCTCTGTACGATGACGTGGAGACGCTTGCGTCCGTGAACGATGCCGACGTGTTGACCGCTGGCTTCCCGTGCCAGGACCTGAGCCAGGCGGGCGCGAAGGCTGGCATTCGTGGCACCCGCTCGTCACTCGTCGACCATGTGTTCCGCCTAATTGAGTCAGCCGTGCGTAAGCCTGAGTGGGTCGTGCTTGAAAACGTGTCGTATATGTTGAGGTTGAAGCAAGGCGCTGCGATGAACCACATCGTCAACCGGGCCGAGGAGCTTGGCTACAACTGGGCATATCGGGTTTTGGACGCCCGCTGTTTCGGCTTGCCGCAGCGGCGGGAACGTGTCCTTATCTTATTGTCGCGCAGCCACGATCCGTCTCAAGTACTCTTCCCAACCGGATTAGTCGAGCCGAATGTCGACGACACCGTCGGCACAGTTATTCCGGAAAGCTTGTATGGCTTTTACTGGACCGAAGGCAAACGTGGACTAGGGTGGGTGAAGAACGCCGTGCCGACAATTAAGGGGGGCTCGGCGTTGGGTATCCCGTCTCCGCCAGCAATTTGGGTTCCGGCCACCGGCGAATTTGGGACGCCCTCGATCACGGACGCCGAACGGATGTTCGGCTTCCCTTCAGGATGGACCGAACCTGCAGTGCGCGCATCTGGTCGTGCAGGCGCGCGTTGGAAACTTGTAGGGAACACGATCTGTGTGCCCATGGTTGAATGGCTGTGCCAGCAGGTGGGTGAGCCACAGGGGTTGGGTGCTCAAATCACACCGATTTCGAAAAAGGCCCGGTTGCCTGGCGCCGCTTTCGGATTGCGGGGGCAGCGTTTTGCGGTCGATGTGTCGAACTGGGCGTTTGAAGCGGACGCGCCAGCGCTGGGTACCTTCCTGAATGATAAACTCAAACCCCTGTCCATTCGGGCAGCATCGGGGTTCTATAGTCGGGCGTTGGAGAGCACTACGATTCGGTTCGCGGATGGCTTTTTAGATAGCATGTCCACCTACATCGAGAGAGCGAAATCGCTCCCTCTTTTTAATTGATAGCGGGAGCGATGGCAACAGGAGCGATGACCGATGAAGTCTGGCGTGCCGTTGAGGCATACGCGGCGGACGACGCTAATAGGGAGCAACTGGCAGATGCTGTCAGTGCGCTCGTGGGGCGACAGATCGGCCCATCCGACATCTATGTCGCGAAGCTGACGAATAACGGTTTTCACAATCAAGTGTGGCAGGGGCGAACGATTTCGTCTCCCCACGAACTTTTCGTGTTCCTGGATCAAACCTCCAACTCGGCGAATGTGGTTCGCGCAGTTCGCGATCGTCTGAGTCCAAGTTCGAACGGAGGATTCGACACGATAGTGATCGGCAAGGCGGGAGCGGACGGCTGGGAGGTTGACACTGTGGTCGAGTATGATCATGCATCGACCGGCGAAAGGCTTGCGACCATACTTGAGGAGGATCTGCGCATCATCAAGGTGCCCGATCCAGTCGTTCCCGAAGAGGCAATTGTGGTCCCGGACCTCATGCTGCCACAATATTCCACCGAGGTTGGGGCGGAGGACGACAGGACGGTGACGGTGGCCGAAGTCATCCAACATCTCGGCGAAGCGAAAAATGTGGTGCTTGAGGGCGCGCCAGGGACGGGAAAGACGAGTCTCGCATTCGAGGTTGTTTACGAACTCTCGCAAGGAGCCTCAAATGCATGTCGTTTTGAGACGATTCTCAACGGCAGGTCGATCGAGGCGTGCGCGCAAGCGTTGCAAGATGCGCCTTTGGTCTGGGAGATTGTTCAGCTTCATCCTGCCTTCGGTTATGACGAGTTTGTCCGCGGCCTGCGCACCAATCCCAATGCCGTCGGGTTTTCGCTTTGCAGCGTGGACGGTGTCCTGCCGCAGATCGCGCGGGCGGCCCAGCTACGTCCCGGCAAGCCGACTCTCCTAATCATCGACGAGATCAACCGTGGGAATCTCTCGGCGATTCTCGGCGAGACCATCTTTGCCATCGATCCAGCGCACCGCGGAAGCGAGGTTCGCTTGCAGCATGAGGCCCCGCCTGACGGCAGTGATTCACTGATCGTGCCGCCTAACCTGCTTCTGCTGGCAACGATGAATTCCGCCGACCGCTCGATTGCCATGCTGGATTTCGCGGTCCGGCGAAGATTTCGATTCGTACGGGTCGAGTCAACCAGACAGGCCGTGGAACAGTTCTATGCCACTCACCCCGCAAGAGCGCTGGTCGCAGGCGAGCTCTTCGATTTATTTGCGAACGCGATGCCGCAACGTGAACTGAGGCCCGGGCATTCATATTTCCTGATATCTGGGCATGAGCACATGAATGATAATGTGTGGGCTGAGAGGTTGAGGGCACGCGTGTTGTATGAGCTTCGCCCGTTATTTGACGAGTATCGCAACGAGGGGATTCCTCTAGGCGCCATACAGGTGGCAGGTGGTCCTGATTTTCTTTCTCTATCCAGCGAGAGTGCCGCCCAAGTAATTCTCGATCTGCTAGCTGGGGTGGCGACTCATGACTGAACAGGAATTGGCAGCGCTTGTCGCCGAAGCGGCTGGAGTAAGTGCCGAAGACGTGGAAGCCAAGATTCGGGACGGCACCCAGATCAAAGCCAACGCCTTGTGGGAGGGTAGCTGCACTCCAGCGAGGGCGCGTAGGCCCGCTGGCATCTTCTTGGCGAGATCGCGAGAGGATATCGCCGTCGAAGGCGCACAGCGCCGAATGACGTTACCAATTAAGTTCCCCGATTCCGCTATTGTTCTCGGCTCCGATCTCACGAACCGTCGCGCGGCTGTTGTCGGTTATCCGGACAGCCGTTACGCGGCAGGTCTGGCCGATGGGCTCGGCGTTCAAGTCTCGACTGTCCAGCACCCTGTCATCGCTACAAGACCGGCACGTTCCGAGGGGCAGCTGCGGCCGGATGCAGAGTCGCGCCGGTTAGAAGTCCAGCAGCTGCGCATCAATCTTGGCGAAACACCTAATATCGTGCTGCAAGGTCCGCCAGGGACTGGAAAATCTAGTCTTGCGCTGGCTCTCGTCGAGGCACTCGCGACGGAAGGAGCCAGCACTGCCGAGGGATGCCGGTATGGAAGATTGTTACAGGGAACCGATGGAACGGATACAGCGCGATGGCTTGAGCCTCCCGTGGTATGGGAATTCGTGCAGCTTCATCCCAGCTATTCTTATGACGATCTTGTTCGCCGCGTAGTCCCCAAGACCCAAGATGGAAACATTCGTTTGATGACGGAAGATGGTCTGCTGCCGCGGCTCTGCAAGATTGCGGACCTGCGCGGACCGGACAAGCCAGTTCTGCTTATCCTTGACGAGATGAATCGTGGTAATTTGGCCGCAATCCTAGGAGAATTCGTCTTCGCCATCGATCCACCGCATCGCGGCACCGCAGTCCGACTCCAGTATCAAGGGCCGGGGCTGGCGACAGCGGTCGCGGTCCCACGCAACCTCTGGATCATTGGGACGATGAACACGGCCGACCGCTCCATCGCCATGGTCGACTACGCGATCCGACGCCGCTTCCGGTTCCTTGAAGTGCCTTCCGATGCGCGAGTGCTCGCCCAGCGATTCGGTGCGGATCAGGTCCGAGCCGGGTTAACGCAAGAACTCTTCAGTGCATGTAACCAAGGACTCCCACCACGGCTGCAGATCGGACATGCGGCATTCCTTGAGAACCCGGAGCCGCGCGACACATGGCCGGAAAGGATGGGGCGCCGCATCGCGTTTCACATCTTGCCGTTGTTGTCCGAGTACGTGAAAGAGGGGTTGCGTGACGAATCCCCAGTCGCTTTCCGTGACATTCAGCTGTCCCTTGATGCACGGCGCTCCGAAGCGAGAAGACTAGCCGCCGCTATTCGTGCTGTCCTGGAGGAGACGACTTGACGTGGTCGTACTCCGTCGTGCTTGCGCGCTTGGGCGTGCAAATGACGCACGAGAGCGGCCAATGCGTACTGGACCTGGCCGAACACGAGACCCGCACTGCCGAAATCGATCCTGAATGTCCGCATTCCGTTCTGGAAGAGGTATTTGAGGTACTTTCGGGAGCGATGGAAGCGGGCCTGATCTCCGCAGAGACGCGCCGCCCGCCGGGCGAGCGAACTTGCCTAGTGATCGAGGCGACCAGCATCGTGGGGGTTGTTTCATCGCTGCTACCGGACGGCATGCGCTTGTTCGCCCGGGTGAGGCCGAAGGTCGGGACTGCCCGAATGCTCGAGCTTGCAGTGCTGGCGAAAATGATGCCCGATTGGAATGGAGGCGTGTTTGTTTCGGAATCGGTAGAAGACGCGTTGCTTGAATGGACGATCGGCGCATTTGACCATGCGCTCCATGTGTTGCTGGCGCGTGGCGGACTGCGAAACACTCATGAACGGGTGAATGCCACCTTAGTTAACAAGGTCACGGGCCGTCTTCTTGTCGTGCCATGGTTGCGCAATGTATCCCGCGGCCGTCCCCATCTTGTCCCGTGCGAATTTCCATCGCTTGAGTTCGACAACCCTGTCAACCGGTTCTTGCGGTGGGCAATTTACGTCGGAATTACGGTGGCGCGAACCGTCACACGTTCGGACCGACTGGTGGAAAGATTGGAGAAGAGGGATCGGCAGTTCGCCGGAGCACGCTTGGTCCGGCCACCTTCCCCATGGCCGGACCCACATGCGCTTCCGGCGAACCTGCGGCATTACGCACAGGCAGTGACCTTGGCGCGTCTTGTGCTCAACAATATCCGGGTTGGTGTGAATGCAGGCCGAGTCGAAGGTACCTCTATATCTCTCGATATGAACAAAGTTTATGAGCGAGCGTTTTGCAACTGTATTCAAACGTTACATCCAGAGGCTTACAAACAGGATGAGTGGTCAGTGCCGTTGTTAAGACAGTCGCGTGATGGTAGCGGTGCCGAGGTGGCAAAAACCATGACCATGATCCCTGACATCTGGATCGACGGGGATCAAGAGCGATTTCCTATCGTCATGGACACCAAGTGGAAACAAGTCTTTCGGAAGAGCGAAGCCGTTGTTGCGAACGAATTGTCGGCCACTGGTCCGGTGCGCTTGCGCCCCGAAGACCTCTACCAAGCAACTGCCTATGCCCTTGAGACGCTTCACAGACGGCCATCCTACGGAAACGAAGACATCACCGGATGCCTTGCAGCATTGATCTACCCTACCACTGCTGTCGTTTCAGATTTGGGACGTGAAATCCGGGTTGGAAATGCCAGAATAATCATCCAACTCGTCGGGTGGAATGTAACTGTTCCAGCTGAAAACGAAGTCCGGGAAATCTGGTCCCGGTTAACACGCCTTGCATTGAGAAGTTGACTTCAAGACCACTCGGCGATAGGCGCGTCGCTGTGCAGAATCAAGTCGCATAAGGGATCCAACTGCGCCACTGCCTGCGCACGGCGCAAACTGCATTCCCACACTATGATTACACGCCATCCCGCCTCGATCAAGCGCTTGACGTTGCGCTTGTCACGGGCAACATTGGCATCAAATTTTTCACTCCAGAACTGTGCGTTTTGCTGCGGGGAGGTCGCGTAACGACAGCCATGGTGACGATGCCAAAAGCAACCATGTACAAACAATGCGACTTTATGCTTCCGAAATACTAAGTCAGGGCGCCCAGGCAAGTTGGCTACATGTAAGCGAAAACGGAATCCTTTCCGGTGCAGAAAACGCCGGACAATTAATTCCGGCTTTGTGTCCTTTCCGCGTACTGCAGCCATCATGCGAGATCGGATCTGTGTCTCGACAATATCTACCATAACTTTTTTGAGTTCTGTAAATTCAATCTTTCGCGTGATTCAGGAAAAAATCAAGTATTGAGAACCTAATTGCTGGCATGAGCGGAAAGATTCAAGTGCAAAGGAGAAAAATGGGCTCTTGTTTTAGTCCCGCAACATGAGTGCCTCCCACATCAGTGGTCTGCCGCGCGTTGCCGAACTGTTCGAAGCACGTTCGCCGAAAGACGCGGGGATGCTGGCGGAAGTCACCGGTACCGTCGCGTTCGGTAAAGAGACCAAGGGCAAGCAGCGCCTGGAAATCACCGACATGGACGGCAACAAGCACGAGTTCCTGATCACCAAGGACAAGCAAGTGCTGGTGCACGACGGCCAGGTGGTGAACAATGGCGAGATGATCGTCGACGGTCCGGCCGATCCGCAGGACATCCTGTGCCTGCTGGGTATCGAGGCGCTGGCCCGCTACATCGTGGACGAAGTGCAGGACGTGTACCGTCTGCAGGGCGTGAAGATCAACGACAAGCACATCGAGGTGATCGTTCGCCAGATGCTGCGTCGTGTTCAGATCACCTAAGCAGGCCACACCGACTACATCGTCGGCGAGCAGGTGGAGCGTTCGGAATTGCTGGAAGAGAACGACAAGGTCAACGCGCTGAACAAGCTGCCAGCACAGTACGAAAACGTGCTGCTGGGTATTACCAAGGCATCGCTGTCGACCGGCTCCTTCATCTCGGCCGCATCGTTCCAGGAAACCACCCGCGTCCTGACCGAAGCGGCGATCATGGGCAAGCGCGACGGTCTGCGCGGCTGAAGGAAAACGTCATCGTCGGCCGCCTGATCCCTGGCGGTACCGGTCTGGCATTCCACCGCGCCCGCAAGGAGAAGGAAGTGCGGGAGGCGGAAGAGCGCCAGGCACTGCTGCAGCAGGAGAAGGCCAATATGGCTGCCGAAGACCAGCAGAATGCTGCGGCTCCGGCGGAGCAGCATTATGGTGAGGGCGAGTGATCGTCTGAGCTGTTAAGCTGAAATGAAAACGGCACCCTATGAGGTGCCGTTTTTTGGTTACATCGCTTAGCAATACTTTAGTCGATTGTGTCTATGAAAGCTTATTGAGCGGCAAACGCGCCAGTATGAACGACGCTTAATTTTGCCACAATTGAATTGCATTTATGCAAAGGAGCAATACAGCACGGTCGCGCCGTCATGTGATTTCAATCACAAAGCCATTCTACTAAGTTTTTGACTGACGCTAAATCTGCGCAGACGGCGGTGATTCCTTCGGTTTCAGCTCGCGACTGAAATGCTGCCCAGCAGCTCTCATCCTTATCTGTGAGGCCAAGATGCTCTTCAATGGCTCCGGAAGTCCAGAGCCAAATTCCTTTTTGCTTCAAGCGATCATGCAAAGATTGAATTGCTGGCTTGGCGTCATTATTTTTCGCAAGAAGCGCATAAGCGTCCGCAGCTTTAACTATCCCTTTCTTAGGAAGACCTGTATCCATGTTCAGAGTAATTGCCCCCACCATGGCCATTTGAGAAAGTATATTGCGCAGCGTTTTTAAATCATCGTCTTCTGCCGTGAGAAAGCCATGAGTAACGCAGCCATTGAAAGCGTAATCAAGATCCACAATTGCTTTCGTGGGCAAATCCATCGCTTCTAAAATTTGTTTAGACTTGCTTGTATCATTCACGCCATTCTGTGCTACTAACGCGATTTTTTTCTGACCTAGCGTCATGCCAGAAATTGAATCAAAAATACACGGTAGCAGTCTTAACTCAGTCTTTCCTTCAGTAAGCACGACGCGTTCGGCAAAAAGCACTTTGCTTGAGTTTGTGAGGGTAAATAGCTGCTCCATCTGGTGGATAGAGTTTGGGACAACCGCTTGAATGGCATCTGAAAGTCTACGCCGCGAATGTGTGCCAAGTTCTGCATTCTTCCGAATTAACAAGGTGTGTTGCGCGTCTGTAGTTCCAACTAATAAAGAGGAGTGTGTCGAAAACACCACTTGATACCCATTTTTGGAAAGTGATTTTAACGCCGCACGAACTTGTTCAACTGCAACCGGATGCAGGTATAGTTCAGGTTCATCAATTAATAGAAGTGTAGTCCTGTCTTTGGTGCTAGTAGCTCTTTTTACATCTGCGAGATGACGAACTAGTGCAATTTGAATTGACCTTTGTGCTCCATGGCCGTACGAAATGAAATTTCTTCCAGGTCCCTCGTCCTCATAAACACGTACCGTCCCACTCTTTATAATATCATCTATAGCAGGCACTGGGAAATCAAGTTTCACGCTTAAGCCGGGGAACATCTCCGAAATTTTGGAGTTTATAGAGCTGTCAATCCCTGTAAGTTCGCCCAAGCGCAAATCTCCATCTGCCGAAACACGACGCTCTACCTCACGAAGGTGTGTCGAAAGTTCCTCTCCGTGCGCTGTCCGCAATGGAGCAAGAAACTCTGCTAACAGTTTGCCAATGGTTGTAGTCGTTTTTGCTTTGCTCGCATCTTCTGCAGAATTTTCCATCGCTCCAATACGAATCGGCTCGGGGAGAAGCGCTGATAGAGCATTGTCAATACCATTCGGGTTTGGTACCCATGTGGAGTTCTCTGGGTTTAAAACAAACAGTCCTATCTCGTTTGTCTTGACATTCGGCTTGGGCTGGGAACGTTTAACAGTTAAAGATTCTTTGTGAATATATGGAGAAATTGATGAGCGTTGTTTCGCTTCTAGCGAATCTAATATCGATGGAGTTATTCCAGTGATCGTCCCTGAAATTTCTACTGCCAGCTCGGCATCGTAAAAATCAGAAGAGTCTAAGCTGCTGCGACGGAGGAGCCACTGTATTGAAGATAATATATTTGATTTGCCGCAGTTGTTATATCCGACTAGAGGGGTAAATGCCGATAATTTGAGTTCTGCTGCCTTGCAAGAGCGGAAATTAAATATTTTTAATTCGCTAATCAGTAATCCCATTTCTCACCTGTTAGTTGTAATTTTCCAGTGGTCAGTGCAACAACACTATTTTAAGAAAGCGTTAGCTGAAAAATATATTGAAAAGTCACAGTAGTTTGAAATCGGCAAGCCGACATGAAACACATGTGGCGTTTACTAGCGTCTATCCGTTACCCGCTTCTACCAAGGTTTGACGAGATGTGGCCAATGAGTCGCCTTAGCGAAGCTCGATAAAGCATCTGCGTCTTACAAAATATTGTTCATAGGCAAGCGAAAAAGTTTGCGCGGCGTGACTGAAAAGTGAACTTCAGCAGCCTGATCTTGGCGGTACTGGTCTGGATCTCCACCTAATCGCTGAGCCGCTGGCACCTTACCGCCTGACGATCTGCGCCTCGCCCGACTACTTCGCGCGGCGCGGCACGCGCTGCCTGCTAGCCGAGGACTGGTGTGGGGGCGCTTGCCGGAAGGTTGCTCCAGCATGACGACATTGCTGCGCTCATCCCAGCCGGCTTCGTGGCGGCCAGTGCACCTACTTCGAAAAATCAGTGGAACGGAACTGGCTCGTGCCCTTGCATCAGGATCAGGATTTGAGTATTTCAGTTGCGGTACGCGTCGACCATCCGGACTTGCGCGGATGGTCGGAAAAGGAAGGCGGCCTGTTTGTCCAGCCGCCAGCCGCCTTGCTGGAACAACTGGTCGCCTTGCGCGTGCATCTCGACGCATGCCTGGAACAGGATGGCCCGCTTCAGTTCGTTCCGGGTTCGCATCAGGCGGGGCAGATCAGTGCAGACGAGGCCCGGCTGCGACGCCAGGCCGGCCTCATGGTCAGCTGCACGATGGAGCAGGGCGACGTGCTCGCCATGAGACCGCTCGTATTACACGCTTCCTCGAAAGCGGAAGGACACAGCCGCCGTCGTGTCCTGCATTTCGTGTTCGGCCCCCGCAAGCTGCCCTATGGCTTGTCCTGGCAGCGACCGATCTGATCGAGCGGGAGATGCCTACTTAGCTGACGCTGCGTTCTTTGAGATCGCCGGCGCACACCCGCGGGTGCAACGCATGTAGCTCGCATCGCACACATCCAGCCGCTCCCGCTTGCGCTTCATGAAATCGGTGCGCTCCGCCTCGCGCGCCGATTCCGGCCGCATCCGATTCGCCGTATCCGCGAGCGGATTCTTTTCTTCCCTAGTTACGTTATCGAGCTCGGTCAGCCTGCCCGCACGGCTCGCACATTGCTGTTTTGTGTCCACACACATTGACCTGCACATGGATGGCTCTTCGGCGCGGGTGAGGGGAGCTGCGAAGATGCCGAGCAGGGCGACGAGCAGAATGGAACGCTTCACTTGAATTCCTTTTTACGAGAGGGCGGCAGCACAGAAGCCCATTGTAGAACCGCGTCCCCAACCTAAAACCAGTCCAGCAACCGCTTTCGGCAACTTACCCTGTTCGGGTAATGCCAAATGCTTACAAATGTGTCATACAATGTTATCCATTTAACTCATCCGTACGCCCCGTCCGCGTAATGACTGCTATGATCCGCGGCTGAGTTATCGAACTATTCACACCCCTGTCCCCGCGAGCAATATGCCCTGGCCTTTTGACACGACACCGGACGCCGCTGCCTCCGACCTCACGTCGGGAAGCCGCACCTCGGACAGCCACATCTCCGAGATGGAGCGCCGGATGCGCGCCTTCCCCTGGGAGACCACGCCCGTCGGCCCGGTCCACACCTGGCCGCACAGCCTGAAAAGCGCCGTCCGCACCGTGCTCGACCTGCGCCTGCCGGCCTATCTCGCCTGGGGTGACGCCTACGTCCAGTTCTTCAACGACGCCTACGTCCCCATCCTCGGCGACAAGAAGGACGCTGCGCTCGGCAACGACGTGCGCGTCACCTGGGCCGAGATCTGGCCGACCATCGGCCCCATGTGGCAGCAGGTGCGCCAGGGACAAGCGCTCGGCTCGGAAGGGCTGCCGCTGACGATCAACCGCTACGGCTACTACGAGACCTGCTACTTCAGCTATTCGTACAGCCCGATCTACGGCGACACCGGCAAGGTCGAGGGCGTGCTGGTCGCCTTCGCCGAGATCACCAAGGCCGTTCTGGGCGAGCGCCGCCACGCCTACCAGATCAAGCTGGCCGACACCCTGCGCCGCGAGACCGAATTCAACCCGATGCTCAAGGCGACCATCCGCCTGACCAGCGAGTACTTCACCAACTCGAACGTCGCCTACGTCGAACTCGACGAGGCCAAGCGCATCTTCACGGTGAAGGAAGAGTGGAAGGATGGCGTCGAAACCGGCGCCGCGCAAGGTACGCTGCCGGTCGACATGCTGTCCCCGAGCCAGCTCGAGCTCCTGCGCGCCGGCACCACCATCTGCATCGACGACGTCTCGACCGACCCCGAATGCGCGGCCGTCGCCGGCCCTTGCCTGATGCTGGGCATCCATTCGGTGATCGTCATCCCGCTCAAGGACGGCACCCGCCTGCACGGCGCCGGTTTCCTCTACAAGGACCATCCTTATCGCTGGACCGATGACGAACGCACCCTGGCCGAAGACCTGGCGCGCCGCACCTGGGAAGCGCTGCGCCGCATCCGCGCCGAGGAGGCGCTGCGCGAAGAGACGCGCATGCTCGAACTCCTGAACCGCGCCGGCAGCGTGCTCGCCTCGACGCTCGACATCGACACCCTGCTGCAGGCCGTCACCGACGCCGCCACCGAACTGACCGGCGCCGAATTCGGCTCCTTCTTCTACAACGGCAAGGACGCCAACGGCGACGCCTACCTGCTCTACACGCTCAGCGGCGCGCCGCGCGAAGCCTTCGAGAAGCTCGGCCATCCGCGTCCGACGGCCGTCTTCAAGCCCACCTTCGATGGCGGCCCGCCGATCCGCAGCGACGACATCACCAAGGACCCGCGCTACGGCAGCATGGGCCCGCACCACGGGATGCCCAAGGGCCACCTGCCGGTGCGCAGCTACCTGGCGGCGTCGGTCAGCTCGCGCTCGGGCGAGGTGCTGGGTGGCCTGTTCTTCGGCCATTCGCAGCCGAAGATGTTCGACGAGCGCACCGAGCAGCTGATCTCCGGCTTCGTCGCCCAGGCGGCCGTCGCCATCGACAATGCGCGCCTCTACGACATGGCGCAGCGTGCCGCCCGCGAGCGCGAGGGCCTGCTGGCCAGCGAACGCGCCGCGCGCGCCGAGGCCGAGCGCCACAGCAAGATGAAGGACGAGTTCCTCGCCATGCTGGCGCACGAGCTGAGGAATCCCCTGGCGCCGATCACCAATGCGGCCCAGTTACTGAACATGCCGAGCGTCGACGAGAAGCTGCGCCTGAAGGCCGGCAGCATCATCTCGCGCCAGGTGCGCCACATGACGGAGCTGGTCGACGACCTGCTGGACGTCTCGCGCGTGACGCGCGGCCTGGTCAAGCTGGAGCACGAGACGCTGGAGCTGAGCGCCGTGCTGCGCGCCGCCGTCGAGCAGGCGCGCCCGCACATCGAGGCGCGCGAACACACCCTGGTGGTGGAGGCGCCCGAGCAGCAGGTGGTCGTGGTGGGCGACCGCACGCGCCTGGTGCAGGTGCTGGTCAACCTGCTGAACAACGCCGCCAAGTACACGCCGCCGCGCGGACGCATCGTGCTGCGCCTGGAAGCCGGCCTGGAGTCGGCGCGCGTGACCGTCATCGACAACGGCGCCGGCATGGACGCCAAGCTGCTGCCTCACGTGTTCGACCTGTTCACCCAGGCCGAGCGCACGCCGGACCGCTCGCAGGGCGGCCTGGGCATCGGCCTGGCCCTGGTGAAAACCATCGTGCAGATGCACGGCGGCCAGGTCGAGGCGCACAGCGACGGGCCGAACCTCGGCGCCTCGGTGTCGGTGCTGCTGCCGCTGGCGGGGGCCGATGCGGCCAGTCCGCAGACGCCGCACCAATCGCGCGCCGGCCGCCGCGGCGTCGCGCCCTGCCTGCTCACCATCGTCGACGACAACACCGATGCGGCGCAGTCCCTCGCCGTGCTGCTGCGCGCCCAGGGCCACACCGTGAGCGTGTTCGAGGACGGCGTGCGCACCCTCGCCTCGAACGACATCGCAGATACCCAGGCCTTCATCCTCGACATCGGCCTGCCCGACATGACGGGCTACGAACTGGCGCGCCGCCTGCGCCGCGAGCATCCGCATGCCACCTTCATCGCGCTCACCGGTTATGGCCAGGCGCGCGACCGCGACCTGTCGAAGCAGGCGGGCTTCGACCATCACCTGGTCAAGCCGGTGGAGTTCCGCGCGCTGGCCGACATCCTGGCGGGACTCGATTGCACCCCGGCCCAGGAACCGGCTATCGCAGGCATGAAGTGAAAGCTGGTTGACTTTGTTGCAGTAAGTCAGCAATATTGTTAACTCCTCGACATCTGCATTCTCGCCTTCGCCGTGTCCCGTAAAAAGAACAGTCGCCAGTGGGCGCGCCTGCGGATCCTGTGTTCCGGCGGCCTGCACCTGATGACCCTGATCCCCGATGCGCTGGAGCTGGTGCGCGAGCTGATTCCCAACAGCGCGTCCCAGCTGTATCTGCTCGCCGGGCAGGCGCCCGAGGAGGTGCTGGAGACCGGCGTGCACGAAGCGAACGTGCTGGGCGTGCTGCCGCCGCCGAACGGCTACTTCTATGGCGACTCGGTGGACTTCGGCGTCCGCCCGAGCGAGGCAAAGGCGCGCGCCCAGCACGTGCTCGAAGTGCGCCTCGGCTCCGCCGCCAACCCCCTCGGCACGCTCACCCTGCTGCGCGACAGCGGCGCCGCTTTCGATCAGGACGACGAGGAAGACCTCGGCCGCGTCGCCAACTATTTCGACTACGCGCTGCGCAATGCGGCCAGCGCCGGCACGGGCCTGCTAGGGGTGATCGAGGACGAAGCCATGCTGCTGGCCACGACCAGCGGCGACATCCTTTTCCTGAGCGATTCGGCCGGCGCGCTGCTCGACCAGCTGGCCTCGCAGGAGCAGCAGGTCTTCGATCGCCGTACGCTGCCGCCGTTCTGCCTGCGCCTGGTGGAGTCGGTGGTGTTCGGCGAGCGCTATCCCTGGCGCCTGCCGGCGGGAACCCTCGAACTGGCCGGCGGCGTGCTGGAAGCGCGCGCCCAGTGGATGAGCGCCGGATCGCATGACGCCGTCCACGGCCGCACCGTCGGCATCTTCCTGAAGTTCGTGGTGCCGATGCCGCTGCGGATCTGGCGCGCCCTGGGCAGCGTGGAGCTGTCGCCGCAGCAGATGGAAGTGGCGTTCTGGATGGGCCTGGGCGGCGGCCGCGAGGCCGCGCGTTCGCGCATGGACGTCAGCGACGCCGTGCTGCGCGACTGCGTCAAGGCCGTCTACGAGAAGTTCGGCTGCACCTCCGAGGCCGGCCTGCTGGCCATCCTGCGCCCGGCCATCTCGCGCATGTAATCAGCCCCGCTGTCCGGTTTCTCCGGAACACCCCCCACCCGAGGGGATGGAATACACTTGCTTGGCTTTTTATTATCTAACCCGAATCTCGAAGGAGGTTGTCATGAACATTCGCTTGATGTGCGCTGTTCTCCTGGGCGCGAGCTGCGCCGTCGCCAATGCCGCCGATACCAAGGTCACCATGAAGATGGCGACCGAGAAGGGGGAGGGCGCGGATGTCGGCACCGTGACCGTCAGCGAGACCAGCCACGGCCTCGTGTTCACGCCGATGCTCAAGGATCTGCCACCCGGCCTGCACGGCTTCCACGTGCATGAAAACGGCAGCTGCGGCCCGAACCAGAAAGATGGCAAGACGGTGCCAGCAGGTGCCGCGGGCGGTCACCTCGACCCGGGCAAGACCGGCAAGCACGGCCTGCCCTGGGGCGACGGCCACATGGGCGACCTGCCGGCGCTCACGGTCGACGACAAGGGCGCGGCAAGCAATCCGGTCCTGGCGCCGCGCCTCAAGAAGCTGGCCGACATCAAGGGCAAGGCCCTGATGGTGCACGCGGGCGGCGACAACCATGCCGACCACCCGGCGCCGCTGGGCGGCGGAGGCGGCCGGATCGCCTGCGGCGTGATTCAATAGCCATCCCTGATGCTGTCAGGGATGAAATAAAATTTCAAATAGAAGGCAAAAACGAAATGAAATTTCACTCCCTGATGGCAGCGGCGCTGCTGGCCGTTTCCATGGACAGCCACGCCGGCCTGATCCACCAATTCAACATCAACGGTTCCCTGGCCGATTCGGTGGGTACGGCCTCGCTGGTGGGCTTGGGCGGCACGGTCGGCGCCGACGCCTACGTGTTCGATGCCAACAAGGGCCTGCGCCTCGAAGCGAAGCTGGGTAGTGTCTATACCATCGACATGAGCTTCCACTTCGACAGCTTCCGCACCTACGGCCGCATCATCGATTTCAAGAACCTGTACGGCGACGAAGGTTTCTACGCCGCCAGCGACAAGTTCCGCGTCTTTAACGTTGCCGGTACCGGCAACGGCGGCAATATGGACGCCAACGTCGACAGCCGCGTGACCGTCACCCGCGACGCCCAGAAGATGTTCAAGGTGTACCAGAACGGCGAACTGGTGTTGAGCGTGCTGGACACGGCGGGCGTGACCGATTTCGGCCAAAATTATGCCCACTTCTTCCGTGACAACACCAGCGGGGGCACGACCGGGGAAGGCAATCCCGGTGCGGTCGACTACATTCGCGTCTACGACACGGCCCTGAGCCTGGACGAAGTGCGCGCGCTGACGCCGCCGGATGTGGACGTGCCCGAGCCGGCTTCGCTGGGCCTGATGGGCGCCGGCCTGGCGCTGCTGGGCTTTACCCGCCGCCGCCGTTCGAATTGATACGCGCCGACGCTTTTCTGTAGGGTGGTCGGCTTCGCCGACCGCGCGTTCAACAAGTGCGTGAACAGCATGCGCCCGTATTCATGCGTACTGGAGTTGAACGCGCGGACGGCAGAGCCGTCCACCCTACGGTTTCTTCGGTAATTCCACTTGCGGCACCTCGGTCGCCTGCGCCGCAATGAATCCCTCCAGCGCATCCGTCAGGTCGTCGACGACGCGCTTGCCCCACGCTTCTTCCATCAGCCGGTACTGCTGCTGGATCAGCGGCGCGATCTCGTCGATCAGGCGGTCGCCTTTCTCCCCCAGCAGCACCAATACCCGGCGCGCATCCGTGGCCACCCGCTGGCGCTCGACCAGCCCCAGTTCTTCCATCCGCGACAGCACGCCCGCCATGCTCGGGCTCAGGATCTGGCACAGCTCGCACAGCTCGCGCGGCTCGAGCTGGCCGTGCTCGTCCAGCGCACGCAGGATGCGCCACTGTTGTTCGGTAACCCCAAAGTGGTTCAGCACCGGGCGAAAATGCGCCATCAGTGCCTCGCGCGCTTTCAGGAACAGCTGGGGCAGGTTACGGTGGGTGATCCGGTAGGGCAAGGGAACTCCATTCGTGCAGTAAAGCGAGCTTGACTGCCTAACATATTAGTGATTAACTTACGCACATATTAGCGAATATTGTGTTCGCTGAATCACTTTTCGCGTGCGGCAAAGACCGTGATTATCCGAGACAGGCCTTCCGGCCTCAAGCTGTTCCTCCTCCTGCGCGGGTCAGTCCTGCTTCGCATCCTGCCGACGCTGGCGGTCAACGTGGCGATCGCCATCCTCGTCACCTGGTCGCATGGCGACTTGTGGGACCTGAAGATCACGCTCACCACCATTCCCTTCACCCTGATCGGCCTGCCGATCGCGATCTTCCTCGGTTTTCGCAACAACTCGGCCTACGACCGCTTCTGGGAAGGCCGCAAGCTGTGGGGCGAGCTGCTGCTGCGCAGCCGTAACCTGGCGCGCCAGTGCCAGAGCCTGGTGGACGGCGACGGACCCGCGCACATGAAGAACGGCCTGGGCGACGTCCGCGTACGCATGGTCCTGCGCGCCATCGCCTTCTGCGGCGCCCTGCGCGACCAGCTGCGCCACCGCCCGCTCGACCCGCACCTGGCCAGCCTCCTGTCGCCGCAGGAAGTCGAGGCGCTGAAACACCAGGCGAACCGGCCGGACTACCTGATGCGCCAAATGGGCCGTGACCTCGGCGAATGCATCCGCGAGAAGCGCATCGAGCCCTGCCTGGCCGCCAACATCGACCACACGCTCTCCGCGATGACGGCCGCTGCGGCATCCTGCGAGCGCATCAAGAACACGCCGATTCCCTTCTCCTATTCGGTGCTGCTGCACCGCACCGCCTACCTGTACTGCTTCCTGCTGCCCTTCGGCCTGGTCGACACGATCGGCTTCATGACGCCGGTGGTGGTGGCCATCGTGGCCTATACCTTCTTCGGCCTGGACGCCCTCGGCGACGAGCTGGAAGAACCGTTCGGGATGGAGCCGAACGACCTGCCGCTGGACGCGATCTGCCGGGCGATCGAGATCGATCTGCGCACGGCGCTCGGCGACGACGACGTACCGCCGCCCCTGCAGGCGGTCGATTACACCCTCATGTAGCACGTTTTAGAAGAGACGTTTATGCACCACGACGAACACGTTCAACACGACCGTATCCGCCTTCCCGCATTGCGCGAACGGATCACCAGCGCAGCGCAGGCGGCGGAATGGATCAGGGACGGCATGACCGTTGGCATGAGCGGCTTTACCCGTGCCGGCGACGCCAAGGCCGTGCCGCTCGCCCTGGCCGAGCGCGCCCGCCGCGAACCCCTGAAAATCACGCTCATGACCGGCGCCTCGCTCGGCAGCGACATCGACAAGACCCTGGCCGAATCGGGCGCGCTGGCGCGCCGCATGCCCTTCCAGGCCGACCCGGCGCTGCGCGCGGCGATCAACCGCGGCGAAGTCATGTTCGTCGACCAGCACCTGTCCGAGACCGTCGAGCTGCTGCGCACGCGCCAGATCGCCCCGGTCGACGTGGCCGTGATCGAAGCGGTCGCCATCACGGAAACCGGCGCCATCATTCCAACGACCTCGGTCGGCAACAGCGCCAGCTTCGCCATCCTGGCCGACAAGGTGATCGTCGAGATCAACCTGAGCCAGTCGCCGGCCCTCGAAGGCCTGCACGACATCTTCATCCCGAAGCACCGCCCGCGCCGCGAACCGATGCCGCTCATGAACGTGGACGACCGCATCGGCACCACGGCCATCGCCATCCCGCCCGAGAAGATCGTCGCCATCGTGATGACCGAGAAGATGGATAGCGCCTCGACCATCCTGCCGGCCGATGCGGAGACGGCGGCCATCGCCGGCCACCTGATCGGTTTCTTCAACGAAGAAATCGCACAGGGCCGCCTGACCGAGCGCCTGATGCCGATCCAGGCCGGCATCGGCACCATCGCCAACGCCGTGGTCGGCGGCCTGATCGACGGGCCGTTCCAGCACCTGAGCATGTACTCGGAAGTGCTGCAGGACTCGACCTTCGATCTGTTCGACGCGGGCAAGCTGGACTTCGCCTCGGGTTCCTCGATCACGCTGTCGGAGGCCAAGGCGCGCCAGGTGTTCGGCGACATCGAGCGCTACAAGGACCGCCTGGTGCTGCGTCCTCAGGAGGTGAGCAACCATCCGGAAGTGATCCGCAGGCTCGGCATCATCGCCATCAACACGGCCCTCGAGTGCGACATCTACGGCAACGTGAACTCGACCCACGTGCAGGGCACGCACATGATGAACGGCATCGGCGGTTCGGGCGACTTCGCGCGCAATGCCTATCTGTCCGTGTTCGCGACCAAGTCGCTGGCCAAGGGCGGCAAGATCTCGAGCATCGTGCCGATGGTGGCGCACGTCGACCACAACGAACACGACGTCGACATCATCGTCACCGAGGTGGGCCTAGCCGACCTGCGCGGCCTGGCGCCACGCGAACGGGCGCAGCGCATCATCGAGAACTGCGTGGCGGAGCCGTACCGGCAGATGCTGAAGGACTACGTGGAGGAGGCGAACAAAGGGGGAGGGCAGACGCCGCACGTGCTGGAGAAGGCGTTCTCGTGGCACGTGCGGTATCGGGAGACGGGCTCGATGCTGCCGGCGGCTACCGGCGTTTGAATCACCGTAAACCGTAGGGTGGGCGGGTTTCCCGCCCACGCGTTCAACTACACGGTGATATGACGCACATCGGCCATGCTTACGCTGGCTGAACGCGTGGGCAGGAAACCTGCCCACCCTACAACTGCTTACTTCGCGGCCGTGCGGGCCTTGCCGAACGGATCCCCCGCCTTCCACTGCGGCGCCTTCGGCGAATCCGCCACCATGCGGCCCAGGTTCAGCGTGTACTGCGCCTGCTGCACCATGCCCGACAGGTCCCAGTTCGGATCGTACTCATCCGATACCTGGTGATACTTGGCGCGGTAGCTTGCCTGCTTGGCGCGGCTACCCTCCACATCCTTCACCCAGCCATGTCCCGCGCCCACCGAGAACGCCGGCACGCCGGCCTTGGCGAAGCTGAAGTGGTCGCTGCGGAAGTAGCCGCCCGCCAGGTCGGGACGCGACGGCGCCACCGTCAGGCCCATGCTCTTGGCCGTCGCTTCCGCCATCGCGCCCAGGTCGGTGCGCTCGCTGCCAGGCGTCGAAACATCCTTGACCAGGCCGACGAAGTTCAGGCTGTCCAGGTTCAGGTTGGCCACCGTCTTCTCGATCGGCCACAGCGGCTTGGCGGCGTAGGCCGCGCTGCCCAGCAGGCCCTGCTCTTCAGCCGCCACCCACAGGAACATCTGGCTGCGCTTGGCCGGGTTGCGCACGGCTTCCTGGGCCATCGCCAGCAGGGCCGCGGTGCCCGAGGCGTTGTCGACGGCGCCGTTGAAGATGGTGTCACCTTCCGTACCCTGCTTGCCCATGTGGTCCCAGTGGGCGCTATAGATCACCACTTCGTCCTTGAGCTTCGGATCGGTTCCCGGCACCACGCCGGCCACGTTGAATTCGTTCAGCGTGCGCACTTCGGCGCGCGCTTCGCCCTTCACGCGGGCGTTCAGCACGACCGGCTTGAAGTTCTTGTCTTCAGCGGCGGCGCGCAGCTTGTCGAGATCCTGGCCGCCGGCGGCGAACAGCTTGCGCGCGGTGGCGTCGGTCATCCAGCCCTGCAGACCAGTACCCAGCTTGCCCTCGGCCAGCTGGAAGCGCTCGGCGTTGGCCCAGCTGTTCTGCACCACGCTCCAGCCGTAGGAGGCCGATGCATCGGTGTGGATCAGCAGGACGCCGGCCGCGCCCTGGCGCGCCGCTTCTTCCAGCTTGTAGGTCCAGCGGCCGTAGTAGGTCAGGCCCTCGCCGTTGAAGCGCTTCGGTTCCGCCGCGGTCGGCTTCGGATCGTTCACCATCATCACCAGCACCTTGCCCTTCAGGTCCTGGCCCTTGAAGTCGTCCCAGCCTTCTTCCGGCGCCTGGATGCCGTAGCCGACGAAGACCAGCTCGGCGTCCAGGGTGTGGTCGGCCTGGGCGTCGCCCGGACCCCAGACCCAGTCGGGACCGAACTGCAGCGGCAGCGCCTGGCCGCCGGCGGTGATGCCGAGATTGCTCTTCGCGGGCAGCGAGCGCACGCCGGCGATCTTGACCGGCTGGCGGTAGCTGCCGTTGTTGGCCGGCTGCAGGCCGATCGCGGCGGACTGGGTTTCGAGGTAGGTGACGGTCAGCTCGCCGCCGCGCTGGCCGGTGCCGCGGCCTTCGACGGCGTCGGACGACAGGAAGGCCAGGTGGGCGCGCAGCGGCGCTTCCTTGACGGTAGCGGCTTGCGCCTTGCCGGCTGCGTGGGCCGGATAGGCCACGGCGAGGCCGGCTGCGAGGGCGGTGAGGGCAAGGGAGGAGACGATCTTGTACATGGAATCCTGCTGCGTATGGGTTGATGGGTTGGCACACCGGGTGCGTCTTGCATTGTATGCCAACTGATCAGTAAAACCGCAGCACGTCGGACGATATCGTCATGCCCGTTCCCGGCATCCTTGCCGGCGCGCCGGGCGGCAGCAGGTGGGTGGGCAGGCCCGGCATGCGCTCCTCGACCACCACCGCCAGCAGGTCCTCGGACTTGATGTCCATGGTAAAGCGCAGCAGCGTGTCCTCCATCCCGTACACCGACATCGACCAGATGGTCTCCTTGTCGCTGAGCACGCGGCCGTTGACGCTGGACCCCAGCGGCTTGGTGCCGGCCGCCCACAGCTCGATGTGCGGGGCCCGGTTCTTCGAGCGCAGCGTGAATTCGACCTGGCGCGCGCCGCCCTCCTTGCGCGGCCTGGGCATGCGCAGCAGGAAGCCTTCCGGGTAGGCGATGGCGTCTTCGCGCGGTGCGACCGAGAACCATTGGCGCGGGCTGTGCCAGCCGAAGACGTCCACGTGGATCGAGGGCTTCGCGAGATGCGGGAACAGGTTCTTGCTCCAGCTGTCGAGCGGATCCGGCGGCGCCAGCCAGTAGGCGCGCCAGCTGTTCATGTCCTTGAAGTAGACCAGGCGGTCCGGCGCCAGGGTGGGCGTTTCGATTGGCGCCGGCCGCGCCGCTTGCGTGGGCAGCGCCAGGCAGCCGGCGCAGGCCAGCACCATCGCGGCCGCGACGTAGCGCCCGACGGGCAGCAGCAGGAACAGGCTGGCGAAGCAGGCCAGCAGCACCGCGATCGCCAGCGAGGGCAGGTAGACGCCGCGCGGAGCCAGCGCCGTCCAGGTTTCGCCCAGCGCGGGAACGAGCAGCAGCAGGGCCGGCAGCAGGCCGGCGGCCAGCACCGGCAGGCGCAGCGCAAGATGCGAGATCCGCGGAAGCACCATCCAGGCGCCCAGCGCCGCCGCCAGCGGCCAGGCCAGCAGGTAAGCCGTCTCGGGGGCCATCAGCAGCGCCAGCACCAGCGCCACCAGCAGCCAGGCCATGGTCCCGAGGAAGACCGGCGCCGCGCCCGCAAGGCGGCGCATCAGGTAGAGGCCGGCGACAAACAGGCAGCCGCCGGCGATGGTGTAGGCCAGCGCCGGCCCGCTGTCGCCAAGGCGCGTCAGCGCCGCCACCTCCTCGCGCTGCTCCCACAGCGCGATGCGCGCCGCCAGCAGCACCAGCGCCACCCCGAAGAAGCCCTGCACCAGCGGCGCCACCGTCTCGCCGGACCGCGCCAGCGCCTGCTGGTAGCCGCGCACCAGCATCAGGGTGGCCAGCGCCGCCAGGGTCCAGCACAGGATCGTGGAATGCTGCACCCGGCCCAGGCCCGGGATCGTGAACCAGGCACGGGCGCCATGGGCGCCGCGCGCGAGGTCGGCATTGCCATAGTGGCGCGCCAGGCCCAGCATCGCATCGCCCAGCCGCGCCGGCAGGGCGGTCTCCTGGCGCTCCAGGGTATCGAGCGTACGCTCGCCGTCGAAGGGTTTGCCGGTGTGCGCGAACAGCAGGGCCGGCGCGCCGAGCCGGCCGAGCGGTCCGATGCGCGGCGCTTCCGGCCGCAGCCTGTACAAAGCCGCCAGCAGCGACGAGCCCTCCACGCCGGGCGCCGCGTCCGGCAAGGCGTTCAAGACGCTGCCGCCGGCATTGCTCGCATCGAGCAGCACCAGGGGCCCGCCGCTGCCCATGCTGTCGAAGCGCAGCGCCAGCCCGACCTGGCGCGCCAGCGGATGGCGCTCGGCGAAACCTTGCGCGCCCAGGGCGCCGACTTCTTCGCCGTCGGCGAACAGCATCACGATATCGTTCTGCGGCGCCTGCCCGGCGGACAGGGCGCGCGCCGTCTCCAGCAGCGCCGCAACCGGCAGCGCCGAACGCGCCGCGCCCAGCGTCGTCTTGCCGCTGTCGTAGTGCGTGGCCAGCAGCAGGGCGGGGCGGTTCGCCCGGTCCGGGGCGCTGCCCGACAGGCGCGCCACCACGTTGTGGACCACGCCCACCGTGTAATGGGTGCCGCCCCAGAAATGGACGACGGATTTCTGCACCGTGGTGCGCTGCACGCTGGCCTGCAGGCCCATGCCGCGCAGCTGGTTGACGATGTAGTCGCGCGCCGCGGCATTCGCGCTGGTGGCGATCGGCCGCGTGGAAGCGGCGAGATTGGCCATGTGGCGCTGCATGCGGGCGGTATCGATGGCCGCCGGCGGCGATGCGGGAGTGTCGTGGGGGCGGGCCAGCCAGGCCAGCGCCAGGACGGTGCAGATGGCCGCGAATGCGGCCAGGCCGCGGGCGCGCGCGGGCGCCCCTGGTAGTCCAGCGGTAAGCATGTCTCTCTCTCCAATATTTGTCTTGTTGTGGGTACGACGGGCGTGCAGTGGACGTGTGACGGGGATCGGCTCCTTTCGAGTCGAAAAAAAGCCCGCCAGGCTGGGAGGCTGTGGCGGGCGAAGAAGGGAAACGTTACTGGTCTAGTCGAGGGTCCAGACGTAGGCGATCTGCGCCCATCCGGATTCGGCCGCGCCGTTGTTCATGGCCGGCTTGAACTGGCACAGGCTCAGGGCGTTGACCGCGGCGCGGTCCAGCACGCGCGAGCCGCTCGACTTCTGGATGCGCGAATCCTGCACGCGGCCGTCGGCGCCGACCAACAGGGCCAGGGTCACGGTGCCGGTCTCGCCGTTGCGGGCGGCGCTGGTCGGGTAATCGGGCTTGGCGCAGCCGTCGGCGTCGGCCAGCACGGCGCTGCGCATCGCGCCGGTATTGCTGCTGGCGGGGGCCTGGCTGGGCGGCGCCTCGCTGGCGGCGGGCTGCGCCGGCTCCGGCATCGGCTGCGGCTCGGTGGTGGCCTGGACCGGTTCCTCGATCTGCGGAGGCGGGACATCGACCTCCACCTTCGGCACCACGATCGGCGGCTTGGCGACGTCCATGCGCGGCTTGGGCGGTTCCGGCGGCGGCGAAGGCGGCGGAATGTCCGGCTTGACCCAGACCAGCGTGTCTTGCACCAGGGCGGGGATGCTGATCGCCTTCGAATTCATCACATTGATCACACCCATGGCCACCAGCGCGTGCAGGCCGGCGACGAGGGCGAACTTTCCGGCCTTGCTGCCGGTCCCATCGTTGATTTGAGAGAAGTGCATGACGATCTCCTTATTGTTACGCCTGCGCATGGATCGCAGAACTTTTTGCTTCAGGAAAGATACGCATCGGACAATGTATGGAACTAATATATGCCAGCATATAGCAATTAGTAAAGCGCTTTCTTGGCAATTTTGCTTCCATGTGTAAGTGTTCTTGGCCAGCGGAGGGGATAAAACCGGCACTCGCGTCCGTGACCGTTGTATGAAATAATCCTCTTGCAACCCGCATCCTTTCTGTCGTCTGGCACACTTAGCTGCCACAGATTGGTAAGCGAATGTAAGCGGGTCCCAGAACAGGAGCAGAAGAGTGGTGTCCGAACAGAAAAAACCTATCCGCGTGATGCTGGCCGACGACCATCCCATCGTCATGACCGGCTTTGCCATGTCGCTCGAAGCGGCGGGCATGCAGGTGGTAGGGCAGGCCAAGACCCCCAGCGAGGCGGTGGCGCTGTACGCGGCGCAGCAGCCCGACGTCGTCATCCTCGACATGCGTTTCGGGACCGAACTCACCGGCCTCGATGCGGCGCAGGGCATCCTGAAGGACGACCCGCGCGCGAAGATCATCTTCCTCAGCCAGTTCGACCAGGACAGCCTGATCAAGGAAACCTACCGCATGGGCGCCCACGCCTTCGTGACCAAGGATTGCGACCCGTCCGACCTGGTCACCGCCGTGCGCCACGCCCACGACGGCAAGCTGTACTTCCTGCCGCAGATCGCCTCGCGCCTGGCCAGCATGGCGGTGCGCGGCGACGTGACGCCGCAGTCGCAGCTCGATGAACGCGGGCTGGAGATCTTCAAGCTGATGGCCGAAGGCCTGACCAATGCGGAAATCGCCGAGAAGCTCGACCTGTCGACCAAGACCATCAGCAATATCAGCCAGTCGATCAAGGAAAAGCTGGGCGTGCACCGCCAGGCCAACATCACCCTGCTGGCCGTGAAGCACGGCCTGATCGAGCCCTAAGCGATCATGTCCCTACTGCGGAACACGCGCGCGCTCCTGGTGTCGCTGGGCGTCCTTGCGCTGCTGGCCGGCCCCGCCCAGGCCGGCGCGGAGCAAGCGGTCCCACGTGACGACGAGGTCACGGGCTTCCGCTTCCAGATCCTCACCGGCGACGACAGCGAGGTCACGCGCCGCATCGCCGAAGACCTGTACAAGCGCCTGGTGCCGACCTTCGGCGCCTTCCGCACCGAGCTGGCCCAGCGCCGCCGCATGGTCTACGTCGCGATCGGCCCGACCGCGCTGCGCGACGCCCTGGCGCGCCGCTGCGACTGCGTGGTCATCTCGGCCTTCACCTCGAGCCAGGTGTGGCGCGCCCTCACCGCCAGGGCCGGCAACCGCACTTCGCTGCTGACGGCCGTCTACGCCGAACCGGCGCCGGCCGACCAGCTGCGCCTGGCGGCCCTGCTGTACGGGCGCCCGGTGCGCGTGGGCGCCATCCTGGGACGCGACACCGCTTTCCTGCGCACGACGCTGGAGAGCGAGGTCGAGGTGCAGCCCTTCGCCGCGGGCGACGACATCAACCACACGCTCAACGGCATGACGCGCGCCGAGGTGCTGCTGGCGCTGCCCGACGGCGACGTCTACAACCCCGAGAACGTGCGCAACATCCTGCTCTCGACCTATCGCCGCAAGCAGGGCGTGATCGGCTTCTCGGCCGACATGGTCAAGGTGGGCGCGCTGGCCACCACCTATTCGGAGATCGAGGACATCAATACCCAGGTGGCCGAGATCGCGGCCAGTTTCGTGGCCACCGGCGAGCTGGCCCCGCCGCAGTTCCCGCGCTACTTCCGCACCGTGGTCAACGAGGGCGTGGCCCGCTCCCTCGACGTGCGCGTGACCGACGACGCGCGCCGCTTCGCCCGCCACCCGGCGCGCCCGGCGCCGGCGCCCGCCGCCGCCGCCGCGCCGGTCGTCACACAGGCGCCCATTCCACCGGCGCCGGTGCCATGACGCTGCGTTTCTGGCGCAGCTGGAGCATCGGCCGGCGCATGACCGTCATCACCATGCTGCCGGTGGTCTGCCTGTTCACCGCCTTCGTCTGGTATTCCTGGTACTCGCACCGCGCCCAGGTGACCGAGGAACTGGCCGAGCGCGGACGCATCCTGGCGCGCGCGCTGGCCGAGACCAGCGAATACAACGTCATCTCCGGCAACCTCTCTGACCTGCGCCTGACCATCAACGGCCTGGTGCAGTCCGACAGCAGCATCTACCGCATCGAGGTGGTGGGCGTGGACGGGGCCCAGGCCGTGCGCGTGAATTCCGAATCCGCCATCGACGCCCAGCCCTTCCACTACGAGGCGCCGATCAAGAAGCAGGTGGTGTGGATCAACCTGTTCACCGACAACGGCACCCCGCACGTTTCCGCTTCCAGCGACCTGCGTCCGCCGACGCTCACCACCGAGATCGTCGGCTGGGTGCGCGTGACGATGTCGCCCTCGAACATGATGGCCAAGCAGACCCGCCGCTTCCGCTTCGAGCTGTCGATCGCGGCGCTGGCGCTGGCCGCCAGCGCCGTGATGGCCTGGGTGCTGGCGCGCTCGCTGACGGTGCCGCTGCGCGAGGCGATCGGGGCACTCTCCCGCATCCGCAACGGCGACTACCGCGTGCAACTGCCGGTCCGGACCGGCGGCGAGGTCGGCGAGCTGCAGGCCTCGATCGGCGAGATGTCGCTGGCGCTGGACGAATCCAAGCGCGACCTCGAGAACAAGGTGGCCGAGCGCACCCGCGACCTGCTGGCCTCGCGCAACGAGGCGCTGCGCGCCGACGCCGACAAGCGCAAGCTGATCCAGAAGGTCAACTCCATCATCGAGGACGAGCGAAAGAGCATCGCGGTCGAGATCCACGACGAATTGAACGCGTCCCTGATCGCCGCGCGCCTGGAAGCCCAGGCCATCGGCGCCCTGGCAGCCAAGGCGGCGCCTGGCCCTGAGATCGACGAGATCGGCCGCAAGTCGCAGGCCATCACCAAGCTCGCACTGGACCTCTACGCCAACGGCCGCCGCCTGGTGCGCCGCCTGCGCCCCGAAGTGCTCGACATGCTCGGCCTGCACGGCGCGGTCGAGGAGATGACGCGCCACTACGACAGCAGCTCCGGCTGCAGCTTCGAGTTCCACGGCGAGGGCGACTTCTCGCGCCTGTCGAACGAGCTGGCCATCTCGGCCTACCGCATCGTGCAGGAAGCGCTGTCGAACGTCATGAAACACTCCCACGCGACCTCGGCCCAGGTGCGCCTGGTGCTGGACGAAAGCGCGCAGACGCTGCGCATCCTGGTCGCCGACGACGGCAACGGCTTCGATCCGGCCAGCGTCTCGGAAGGCATCGGTATCATCGGCATGCGCGAGCGCGTCTACGCCGTGCACGGCACGATGGACGTGCGCTCGCGCCCGGGCGGCGGCACCGTGGTGGCCTTCACCCTGCCGCTCACCGCGCCGGCGCCCGCATCGGCACCCACCTAAGCATTCACTCATCAAAAGACGACCATGTTTAACGAACTGCTCACGCCCTACGAGAAGGGCAACCTGAACCAGACCACCACCCACGCCCAATGCATCGCCTGGTACCACGACCTCGCGGCGCGCCATCCGGGCGTGCTGCGCTTCTTCGAAGTGGGCGTGTCGGACGCGGGCGTGCCGATCCACGCGGGTGTGGTGAGCAGCGACGGCGTCTTCGACCGCGAGGAAATCAAGCGCAGCGGCCGTCCGGTCTTCTTCAACAACAACGGCATCCACCCGGGCGAACCGGAAGGCGTGGACGCCTGCATGGCCCTGGTGCGTGACTTCTGCACCCAGCCCGAGCGCCTCGCCGCGCTGGGCAAGACCATCTTCCTGTTCGTCCCCCAGTACAACGTCGACGGCAGCCTGAATCGCGCCGACACCTCGCGCGTGAACCAGGACGGCCCCGAGCAGTTCGGCTTCCGCGGCAACAGCCGCCACCTCGACCTGAACCGCGACTTCGTCAAGTGCGACACCCTCACGGCCCAGGTCTTCAACAAGCTGTTCACGGCCTGGGACCCGGACGTGATGGTCGACACCCACACCTCCAACGGCGCCGACTACAGCTACACCATGACCCTGATCCACACCCAGCCGGACAAGCTGGGCGGAGCGCTGGGCGAGTTCCTGCGCTCCACCATGCTGCCCGCGATGTACGCCGGCATGGAACAGCGCGGCTGGCCGACCTGCCCCTATGTGAATCCGGTCAAGGACAGCCCGGACCACGGCATCGCCGACTTCCTCGAAACGGCGCGCTTCTCGACCGGCTACGCGGCCCTGCACCATACGATCGGCTTCATGCCCGAGACGCACATGCTCAAGCCCTTCCAGGACCGCTACGCGTCGATGCGCGCGCTGGTCGAGACCGCGCTCGACTTCACGGTGCAGAACGCCGAACGGATCCAACTGCTTCGCCGCGCGGCCAGGCAGCTTGGCCGCACGCGCGCCGAATGGCCGATCCACTGGACGATGGACGCGGACAATCCCGACAGCTTCCGCTTCAAGGGCTACGAAGCAAAATACAAGCCGAGCGTGCTGGGCACCTATACGCGCCTGTGGTACGACCGCACCAGCCCGTGGGAGCGCGACATCGCCTGGTACAACCGCTTCCCGGCCGACATCCACGTTCCCGCGCCGCGCGCCTACGTGGTGCCGCAGCAGTGGCGTGAAGCGATCGAACGCCTGCAGTGGAACGGCGTGCAATTGCTGCGCGTCGAAGCCGACCGCATGCAGGAAGTGGACTACTACCACATCGTGAGCGTGGCTTCGCGTCCGAACGCCTACGAGGGCCACATGTTCCACGATGACGTCGTGCTGGAGAAGCGCCGCGGCCAGGTCCAGCTGCGCGCGGGCGACGTCATCGTGCCGCTCGACCAGGACAATGCGCGCTACGCCGTCGAGACCCTGGAGCCGCTGGGCCACGACAGCTTCTTCCGCTGGGGCTTCTTCAACAGCGTGCTGGAGAAGAAGGAAGCGTATTCGGATTATGTGTTCGAGGACCACGCGGCCGAGCTTCTCAACGACGAGCCGGCGCTGCTGGCGAAGTTCGACGCGTGGAAGCAAGCGAATCCTGCGCTGCTGGGCAACCAGGAGGCGGTGCTGGACTTCATCTTCGCGAACTGCGAGCGCTATCGCGAACCGGAATGGCGGCGCTATCCGGTGTTCATGCTGGCTTGAAGGAAGACCTTCCTGTTTGCAGCAGACGACGTCGAGGAGACATCATGAGCACCCGAGGCAAAGAGAGCCAGATCGACAACATCGAGTTCAATGTGCTGGACATCGGAAGGAGCAAGCAGTTCTACGGTGACGTGTTCGGCTGGACCTTCGTCGACTACGGCCCGGTCTACACGGAATTCACGGACGGCCGGCTGACAGGCGGATTCACGACCGGGGAGGCTGTCCGCCCGGGCGGCCCCCTGGTCATCCTGTATTCCGACGACCTGGAGCAGGTTGCGCGCAGGATCGTGAATGCGGGAGGCCGCATCAGCCGGGATGTCTTTTCTTTTCCCGGCGGGCGGCGCTTCCACTTCATCGATCCCGACGGCTATGAGCTGGCCGTGTGGACGGCGGACGAACAGTAGCCTGACCTGGTCCTTCGCCGGAAAATTATATTCGCGCCCCTGTCGAATTCCTGTTTCCCCGAACGTCGTTGTTGGTCACGCCGACAAAACGAAAGGAAGCACGATGAAACAGGAACAGAGTATTGCCGACGCCGAACGCGTACGCCAGCTCCTGCTGGCCTGGGCCACCGCAACCCGCACCGGCGCACACGACGCCATCCTGCAAGGGCATGACCCCGATGTCCTGGTCTACGATGTCCTGCCACCCTTGCTCTACCGGGGCGCCGACGCCTATCGCGCCAGCTGGAGCAGCTGGCAACCCCAGACGCAGGGAGAAGATACCTTCGAATTCACCGAGCTGGATGTGGTGGCAGGGAGCGAGGTCGCCTTCGCGAGCGGCTTGATCAAATGCGGCGGCACCCTGCAGGGCGGCAGGATCTTCGAAGACCTCGTCAGGGCCACCTTCTGCCTGCAGAAGCGCTCGGGCGAATGGCTGGTGGCCCATCAGCATATCTCCAAGCCCGCGGGCGCTTGATTAGACATCGATGAGGGACGGTATCCTGCGGTCGTCCTCTTGATCACAGCCGCGCATCGCGGTCGACAAGCGCCAGCCGCGTGCCCAGCAAGACCAGCTCTTCGTTCAGCGCATCGAGCGAGCCCTGGTAACGCTCGTTCCTGCTATCGCCCGTGTCGAGGGTGCCGGTCTGGCCAGGCTGATACGGCGCCAGCGCGTCCATCAGGTCGCGCACCAGCACATACTGGTCCGGTATCGTCTCGTCGGACATCAGCCGGCCGAGCACGTATTTGCGCACGCGCTCGGATTCGCTGAGCGACTGCTCCATGCGCGCACCCGTCAGGCGGCCATCCTTGTAGCCGAGGGGCACCGTGCTGCTCGCGCTGTCGTCGATCTCGTGGTAGCGGTAGTTCTGCGTCTCGGAGCGGAAGTCGAAAGCCGGGAGGTCGCCCTTGTTCAGCGCCTCATGGAACTGCGCCTTCATCTGCGAATTCTGGACCTGCGACAGGGAACGCCGCGCATCCTTTTCTTCCATCCGCGTGGCCTGCGACAGCGCGTAATGAAAGCCCGTGACTTCCTCGCGGCGCGCCGGATTGTCCTGCCGCGGCGCCTCGGTGACCGATGCCTCGAAGTCCGCCAGGCCGGTCAGCACGGCGCGGTCCACTTTCGACAGCGGCTTGCGTTCTCCCGCCAGCATGCCGGTATCGATCGCATCGCGGTTTGACGTGCGGCTCAAGTCGCTGAACGCGTCCTTGAACATCGTGGCCAGTTCCGTGTTCCCATGGCCGCGGCGGACGGCGTGGTCGAAGCCTTTCAGGTAGGTGTCGATGGCCCGCGCCTGCTGCTGCTTCGTGCCCAGCAGTTCCAGCTTGCCGGTGTCGATGCCGAGAGAGATCGCACCGCGCGGCCCGTCGATGGCGAGCGAGCGCCGGTTCGCATCGATCTGCAGGTCCAGCGACTGCTGCTGGGGTGGCTCGCCCGGCAGCGTCACATCGGCGCGCAGCGCGATCGACTCGAGCAGGGGATCGAGGCGCGCCAGTTCGCCGAGCCGTATCCTGGGCGGGTCGATCGCCATGCCGTCGATCGCCACCTGGAAGCCTTTCGCCAGGCCGGCCAGGGCTTCGCGCTCGTCTTCGCCGAGGTCCGCGTCCGCATCCACGCGCACGAACATCTCGTCACCACGATTGGCCAGCACGAGGTCGACTTTCGTCCCGCTCGCCGTTGTGACGCCCAGCGCGAAGCGGTTGTCGACATCGTCCGGGATCGCCGCATCCGCTGCCGGCTTGATGGCGCGGGTCTTGAAAGCCGCGAGCAGTTCCGCGCCCAGATCCTTGTAGCGCATGGCCGTCGTGACGGGTGTCTGCGCCGCTTCCCCGGCTGCCGCAAGGCCGTCCTTGCTCAGTTTGACGACGGCCGATGGTGCTGCGGCGACAGCCTGTACGGCACTGCCGGAACGGCTGGACGGGGCCTGATAGGGCGTGGCCGCCTGCAGATGGAAGAGGGACGATATCGTGCTCATACGTGGGTTAACGGCAGCAATGCTGTCGTGCTGAGGTCCTGCAAAAGGAGGACGTCCGATGTCGTGACTTAACAACAAAACAAGCCCCGCGCATTGCATTGACACTCCCTCATCCGCTAGTATTGCGCCTCCATCAACCGACCCTACAGGAGGCACCCATGCGTTACCCAGTCAGCCCAGCAGCCTCCAATCTCTGGGTCGGTGTCGTCGCGTAGGCGCCAACAAACTCTCAGCCTCGCCTCGTCCCGCTCCCGGAACTCTAAAAATGAATACGGGAATTCAATGGGAAATCATATTTCTCCGGTCGCCGATCGTGCGACCCTCGTTGCCGCCCCACGTCTGTGGATCGAAGGCGCGGCAATCCAGCAGTTAGCAAAAACCGTTCAGCTGCCCGGCATGGTGCGTGCTGTCGGCATGCCTGATCTTCATCCGGGTCGCGGCTATCCGATCGGCGCGTCCTTCTTCACCAAGGGGCGCTTCTATCCGGCGCTCGTGGGATCGGATATCGGCTGCGGCGTGTCGGTCTGGACGACCAGCCTGCCCGCCGCGAAATACAAGCTCGACAAACTGGACCGGCTCGTCGGCAATATCGACGGACCGATCCGTGACGACGAGCTGCGCCGCATGGCCGACGCGTTTCCGGAGGTCGAAGGAAGAATGCGCGAGGTCGAGCTGGCCCTGGCGAATGCCGGCCTGGACACGGGCTTCATGCGCGCAATTGCCAACCTGGGCTCCGGGAACCACTTCCTGGAGCTGCAAAAGCTCGAACAGGCTTCAAGCGCCGGCGATGAAGCGGCGCAGGTACTCAACGCGAAGCTGCTGAATCTGGTCGTGCACAGCGGCTCGCGCGGGCTGGGCGCAAGCATCCTGCGCGAACACGTCGAACGTTTCGGCCACCACGGGCTCGAGGAATCGACGCCTGAGGCGCTCGACTACATCCGCCGCCACACGGCAGCCGTAGCCTTCGCGGAACTCAACCGCTGGCTGATCGCGGTGCGGGTGCTGGTCCGCCTGGGTGTACAGGGCGCGTTGCGCCTGGACGTCAACCACAACACGGTCACGCGCGAGCGTTTCGATGGCATCGACGGCTGGGTGCACCGCAAGGGCGCCACGCCGATGGCCGGGGACCTGGTCCTGATTCCCGGTTCGCGCGACCACCTCAGCTTCCTGGTGCGGCCCATTGCCGCGGCTGCACCGGCAAGCCTCGGCTCGCTCGCCCATGGCGCCGGACGCAAGTGGATGCGCTCCGATTGCAAGGCACGCCTCGGGCGCAGCATGTCGTCCAGGGATGTCGCGAAGGGTGCGCTGGGCAGCCGGATCATCTGCAACGACAAGGACCTCGTGTATGAAGAAGCCGGCGCCGCCTACAAGCCGATCGACACCGTGATCGACAGCCTGGTGGGAGCGGGCCTGGTCGAGGTGGTGGCAAGCTTCCGACCGGTGCTGACCTACAAGACGCGTGGGGAGTGCTGCTGATGGCTATTCTCATGCAAGTCTCGGCCAATACCGGTCCCGAAGAATGCTGCCTCGGTGTGGTCAAGCTGATCGCTCACCTGGAAGCGAAGGCCCGTGCCGCCGGGCTCGGGCTCACCCTCGTCGAGGAAGTGCGGGGCGGCGCGAGCGGGCTGCTGCAGTCGGCCGTCCTGGCGCTGGAAGGCGAGGACGCGGCCTGCCGGCAGTTCGCCACGCCCTATGCCGGCACCATCCTGTGGGTCTGCCCCAGCCCCTTGCGTCCGCAGCACCGGCGCAAGAACTGGTACCTCGACGTCATGCTGTTCGCCGAGCCGGCGCGCGATTTCGGCATGGAGGTCAGGTTCGAGACCATGCGCTCGTCCGGACCCGGCGGCCAGCACGCCAACAAGACCGAGACGGCTGTGCGGGCCACGCACGTCGCCACCGGCCTGTCGGTGAAGGTCGGCGGATCGCGCAGCCAGAGCGCCAACAAGGCGGCCGCACTGGCGCTGCTCGGCGCGAAGGTGCAGGAGCACGCCGAGCAGGCGAGCCGGGAGAGCAGGGCGCAGCGCAGGCTGCGGCATTGCTCGCGGGCGGCTGACGTGGTGGCCAAGCGGTTTGTCGGCAACGAGTTCGCCGAGCGTTGACGGCGAAAAAAGAAAACCGGGGCATGTGAACTGACCCCGGTTTTTTGTTCGCGCAGCGCTTATTGCCTTGTTACCTGCTCGCGGCAATCCAGCGATCCACCTTCGCCTCCAGCACCGCCAGCGGCAAGGTGCCTTCACCCAGCACGATCTCGTGGAACTTCGGCAGGCTGAATTTCTCGCCCAGCGCGCTTTCCGCACGCTTGCGCAGTTCCATGATCTTCAGCGAGCCGATCTTGTAGCCCAGCGCCTGGCCCGGCCACACCATATAGCGCTCGATCTGCGCGCGGGCCTCGGACTCGGAGTAGCCCAGCGTATCCTGGAAATACTGGATCGCTTTGGCGCGGCTCCAGCCCTTCGCATGCAGGCCGGTATCGACCACCAGGCGGGCGGCGCGCAGCATCTCGTCGTTCAGGTGGCCGAAATAATCTTCCGGCTTCTCGAACAGGCCCATCTCCTTGCCCAGGGTCTCGGCGTACAGCGCCCAGCCCTCGGTGAAGGCGTTGTTGCCGCCGAACTTGCGGAAGTTCGGCAGGCCCAGTTCCTGCACCAGGGCGATGTGGAAGTGGTGGCCCGGCTGGCCTTCGTGCAGGTAGAGCGTCACCATGCCGGTGCTGCCGTACTGCTTCGGATCGTTCACCACCGACCAGAACACGCCCGGGCGCGAGCCGTCCACGGCCGGCGGGGTGTAGTGGTCGGAAGCGGTGGCGCGCGACAGTTCCGGTTCCAGGCGCAGGTCGAGCGGGGACTTCGGCATCAGGGTGAACAGGGCCGGCAGCTTGGTGCGCACCTTCGCATCGAGTTCGCGGTAGACGTCGATCACCTGCTGGTCCGAGGTGAAAGGCTTGTACTTCGGCTGTTCCGACACCCAGCGCGGCAGGCCGGCGGCCGGGCCGGTGTAGCCCATCTTCGGTCCGACGACGCCGTACTCGCCCTGGATGCGCGCGACTTCCTTGATGCCGATCTCGTGGATCTGCTCCGGCGTGAGAGTCGTCGTGGTCATGCCCGCCACGCGGGCCGCGTACCAGGCGGCGCCGTTCGGCAGCGCGTTCCAGCCGGCGCTCGTGCGGGTCTTCGGCAGGTAGTCCTTCTCGAGGAAGGTCGACAGGCGCCGCAAGGCCGGATTTAGTTTGCTGGCGATGGTCTTGCGGTAGGCTGCCGTCAGGCTGCGCTTCTCGGCCGCCGTGAAGCTGGCCGGCAGATTGGCGATCGGCGTGTAGAAGATGCTGTCCTCGGCCTTGCCGGCGACCAGCTGCTTGAATTGTGGCAGGGCGGACTGCATCGGCTCGCGCGGCTGCACGACGCCGCGCTTGATCCCTTCGCGCATGTTGACGATGGACTGGTCGATGTGCGGCACCAGCTGCGCCAGGCGGTTCAGGTAGGCGCGGTATTCGCGCGGCGTGGTCAAGGGCTGGGCGCCCTGGCCGCTCGCGTAGTTCGCCAGGATCACCGGCATGCTGACCATCTGGTCGATCGGGATCAGGTGCTCGGGGAAGGCGGCCAGGCGCAGCGCCGTGTCGAGCTCGAACTTGAGGATGTCGTAGCTGGTCTGGTCGCGCTGGCCCAGCTTGTCGCGCGGGATGCTGGACAGGCGCTTGAGGTAGCTGCGGTAGCGCGCGAACTGCTGCTGGCGCACCTTGGGCGAGATCGACAGGCCCAGCTGGTCGTTGAAGCGGCTGTCGCCGTTCTCGGTGGCCCAGACCGGCTCGAAGCGCGCCAGCGATTCGTAGTACTCGTCGGCGAGGGCGTTGATCTGGCGCGATTCGGGCGTCGCCGCGGCGGGTGCTGGCTTGACGGCAGGGGCGGCCTGCTGCGCCGCGCCCGCCGGCGCACAGGCCAGCAGCGCAGCCGTGGCCAGCGTAAGCAGGGTGAATCGGGTTTTCATCGTTGCGAATCCTTAGTAGCTGGCCAGCGGCGTCAGGGCGCCGTTCTTGAAGGTGTAGACGGTGACCGTGGTCTTCTTCAGGTTGCCCTTCGGGTCGTAGCCATAGGTGCCGACCACGCCCTGGTAGCTGATGGCATGCATGGCCGCGCCGACCTTGGCCGGGTCGACCGAATTGGCGCTCTTCATGGCCTGGGCAATGAACTTGGTCTGGTCGTAGAAGGAGGGCGCGTAGACATCCGGGTCGCGCTTGAAGCGGGCCTTGTAGCCGTTGATGAAGGCCGGGCCGCCCGGCTGCCTGGCGACGATGGCGCCGGCCTGGGCGCAGCGCACGTTCTCGCCAACGGCGGGGCCGCCGAGCTTGGCCATCTCCGGGCTGCACAGGGTATCGCCGCCCAGCAGCGGCACGTTCAGACCGAGCGCCTTCATCTGGCGCGCCATCGGGGCCGCCTGCGGGGCGTAGCCGCCGAAGAACACCGCGTCCACGCGCTTCGCTTTCAAGGCAGTGAGGATGGCGGCGAAGTCGGTGGCCTTGTCGGTGGTGTATTCGTGGCCGGCGACCTTCATGCCGTTGGCCTGGGCCTGGCGCTTGAATTCCATGGCGATGCCCTGGCCGAAGGCGGTGCGGTCGTCGATCACGCCGACATTCTTCACCTTCAGTTCCTTGGCCGCGTAGGCTGCCACCGAACCGCCCACCTGGGTGTCGCTGGCGACGATGCGGAACACGGTCGGATAGCCGGCTGCCGTGATCTTCGGATTGGTGCCGACGGTCGACATCAGGATGCCGTTGTCGTTGTAGACGCGCGAGGCGGGAATCGCCACGCCCGAGTTGTAGGGGCCGAGCACGTACTTCACCTTGGCGTCGGCGAATTTCTGCGCCACGGTCACGCCCTGTTTCGGATCGCCGCCGTCGTCCTCTGACTGCAGCTCGAAGCGGACCGTGTTGCCGCCCACCAGCAGCTTCTGCGCGTTGAGTTCCTCGATGGCGAGGCGCACGCCGTTCTCGTTGTCCTTGCCGGCGAAGGCATTGGCGCCCGACAGCGGGCCGCTGACGCCGATTTTCACGACCTGTTCGGCGGCGTTGGCGGAAGTGGCGGTGGCGAGCAGCGCAGCGATGAGCGCCGCCAGGTGCAGTTTGGATGGCATTCCCTTGGTCTCCGTTGTATTCGAACGGACGCCATCATCGCACACATCGATGGCCGGGCGAAGCACTCGCCCGGCAGGAAATCAGGAGGGCAGGCCGTGCGAGATCAGCTCCAGCGGCAGCGCCGTGGTGCACTTGATCTGCTCCATGGAGAAGGCCGAGGACACGCCGGTCAGGCGCGCCGCCTTGATCAGCTTCTTGTAGAAGCGGTCGTAGCCGGCGATGTCGGTGGTGACGACCTTGAGCAGGTAGTCGACGTCGCCGCTCATGCGGTGGAATTCCAGCACTTCGGGCAGCGCCACCACCGCCGAGGCGAAGCGCGCAAGCCACTTTTCGTCATGTTCGCTGGTGCGCACGCTCACGAACACGGTGACGGGCAGGCCGACTTTCTCGCGGTTGACGATGCTGACGCGGCTTTCGATATAGCCCTCTTCCTCGAGCCGTTTGACGCGTTTCCAGCAGGGCGTACTGGACAGTCCGACCTTTTCGCTGAGGCCGGAAATCGAGAGGGTGGCATCCGCCTGCAATGCAGCAAGAATAGCGCAATCAAACTTGTCGAGAGAGTTCATTTTCCCTATATCGATATGTGGAGAACACATATGCCAATTATCAGCCACAAAGGCGAAAAATTGGGATATCTTTACCGGCACGACTCCGTAACATATTACTTAAAAATAACACGCTCCGCAGCAAATATTTACTTTTTTGTAATTGGTTTATGAACAGCGAACTGTACCTCGACGCCAACGCCACTTCCCCGGTCCTGCCGGCCGCCATCGAGGCCGCCACCGCGGCCATGCACACCTGCTTCGGCAACCCGAGCAGCAGCCACGCGGCCGGCCTGCGCGCCAAGGCGCTGCTGGACGGCACCCGCGCCTTGGCGCGCCGGGTGCTGGGCGCGGCGACGGGGCGGGTGATGTTCACGAGCGGGGCGACCGAGGGCATCCAGACCGCCGTGCTGTCGGCGCTGTGCGCGGTGCGCGAACGCCGCCTGCACGGCGAAGTCTGCGGCGACCTGCTGCTGTACGGCGCCACCGAACACAAGGCGGTGCCGGAAAGCCTGGCGCACTGGAACCGCCTGCTGGGCCTCAACCTGGAGCTGCGCGCGCTGCCGGTCGGCGCCGACGGACGCCACCGCCTCGACGTGCTGCGCGAACTGGCGCCGCGCGCCGCGTTTGTGTGCACCATGGCCGCCAACAACGAGACCGGCGTCGTGTCCGACCTGGACGGCATCGCCGCTGTCCTGCAGGAAAGCGCCAGCCCGGCCCTGTGGATGGTCGACTGCGTGCAGGCGCTCGGCAAGCTGCCCCTGCAGCTCGATCGCAGCCGCATCGACTATGCTCCCTTCTCGGGCCACAAGCTGTACGCGCCCAAGGGCATCGGCCTGCTGTACGTGCGCGAAGGCGCTCCCTACACGCCCCTGATGTGCGGCGGCGGGCAGGAGGCCGGACAGCGCTCGGGCACCGAGAACATGAGCGGCATCGCTGCCCTGGGCGCCGTCCTGGCAGCGCTCGAACAAGGCGGCACCTTCCGCACCCATGGGCAGCTGACGGCCATGCGCGAGCGCCTGGCCGCCGCCCTGGCCGAGGCCTTCCCGGGCCTGGTCTTCAACGCGCCGCTGGCGCAGACGCTGCCGACCACCCTGAACTTCTCGGTGCCGGGCGTGAGCAGCAAGGAACTGCTCGACGTGTTCGACGCCGCCGGCGTGCGGGTCAGCGCCGGCTCGGCCTGTTCGGCTTCCAGGGCCGCGCCCAGCTATGTCCTGGATGCGATGGGCGTGCCTGGCGCCTGCAGCGCGTCCGCGGTGCGCCTGTCCTTCGGTCCCCTCGCGGACGAGGCCTTCATCGACGCCGCCTGCGAGCGCATCCTGCGCTGCGGCCGTGCCCTGCTCGAAGCGCGCCCGGCGGCCGCGCTGCAGCAGCTCGAATCCTGCGGGGCCAGCGGCTGGCTGCTGTTCGACGAAGCGGGCCAGGACTGCATCGCGATCGATCCGCCGGCGGCGCTGGCGCCGCGCATCGCGGCCGAGCTGCGCGCGCGCTGTTGTCGCCTGCTCGCCTGTTTCGACACCAGCCATGGCGCCGGCGGCGCCGACGCGCTGGGAGAATTGATGAACGTGCTGCCGGGCTGGCCGGGCGAAGGAGCGGGAATCGCCCTCGGCCACGACCTCCTGGTGCAGCGCGGCGGCGCCTTCCTGTTCGGCCGCCCCCGCGACGGTGTGCTGGCGCTGGACGACGTGCGCTTCGTGTTCGGCGCCTCGAGCCTGGAGGGCGTCGCCGGCGGCGCCCTGTGCTGCCACCGCATCGGCGAACCGGCGGTTTCGCGGCCGGGCGTCGACCCGCTGCCGGACGAAGGCATCGACCTGGATGCCGTCTCGGCCGCCGCCTACCTCGAATCGCACCCCGACGCCCTGCTGGTCGACGTGCGCGAGCTGCCCGAGCACAAGGCCGGCGCCGCCCGCCTGCACGGACGCGCGGCGCAGCACGTGCCGCTGTCGCAGCTGGCCGGCCAGGCCGCCCAATGGCTCGACCAGCCGCGTCCCCTGGTCTTCGTGTGCCGCAGCGGCAACCGCAGCGCGCGCGCCGCGCGCACCCTGCGCCGCCTCGGCCATGCCCAATGCTGGCACGTGGCCGGTGGCCTGGCGCTGGCCGGCTGATCTGCCAAAAGGCCTGTTCTCCCTACCACACCGGCGGCACAGGCCGGCCCATCGGCCGCCTGTGTACGCCACCGCACAGTGACCGCCGCCCGCATCTCCTAGCATGGCGGTGGCCGTGCGCGCCCAGCGTTTCCCGTCCTCCCGATCCGCCCCGGGCGCCTTGCGCGCCAGCGGTCGACTGCGCACGCCTCTGTGTCGAGGTCCCTGTTGAAGCAAGAAACCAAAGCGAAGGCCGGATCCGCCGCCATCGACGAGCAAGCGGCTTCCCAGGCCGCCCAGTTTGCGGCGCATTTCCAGCGGCTCGCTTCAAGCCACCGGCTGGAGCGCGGCGATGGCGCGCCCGCGCTGCGCATGCTGCTGTCCACCCAGCTTACCGCCTTCGATGCCGCCTGCGACGCGCTCGAAGGCGCGCGCCTGAAGGGCTGCGAACTGCCGGCCGCCGCCGGCGTCGTCCTCGACGGCTATCCCCTGATCGACGCCCAGTTGCGCGAAGCGCGCGGCCAGCTGCTGCATGACGAAGGCGTGCTGCCGCGGCTGGCGCCCGACGGCCAGGCGCGCATCCACGCGCTGGCCGGCGAGGCGGTGGCGCAGGGAGGAGGGAAGATCACGCGCGCCGAACTGGCCGCCATGCTCGCCGCCTACCAGGATGGACTCGAGGACAAGGCGCTGCGGCTGGCCGAGCTGCGCCTGCTGCCCGGCGCGCTGCGCCTGGCCCTGCTCGACACCCTGCGCCACGTGGCCGGGCGCAGCGCCGAGGCCTGCCGCGAACGCCTGCTGGCCGCCGACTGGGCCGGCCGCATGCTCGATACCGCGCAGCAGCGCTCGGGCGACCTGATCCTGCTGGTGGCGGACATGGCGCGCGCCGTGCAGCCGCTGGGCGCCGCCTTCGTGGCGGAACTGGCGCGCCGCCTGCATGGCCGCGGCGGCGCACTGGAACAGGCGCTGGCCTGGATCGACGCGCGCCTGCAGGACGAAGGGTCCGGCATCGGCCAGCTGGTCGAGCGCGAGCGCGGTGCACTGGCGCTTGACGCGGCGATCACCGCGCACTGCCTGGCGAGCCTGCGCCTGCTCGGCGGTGTCAACTGGCGCGCGCTGCTGGAAGAGGCCAGCCCGGTGGAGGCGCTGCTGCGCGCCGATCCGGACGGCAGCTACCCGCGCATGGACGGCCCGACGCGCGACCTGTACCGCCATGCCGTCGAAACCCTGGCGCTGCGCGCGCGCCGCCTGGAAGCGGAAGTTGCCCAGGAGGCGCTGGCGCTGGCGGGCGTGCACCGCGCGCCGGGCGAGGGCGGCCTCGACCTGCGCCGCCGCCACATCGGCTACTACCTCGCCGGCCCGGGACGCGAAGCGCTGATGCAGCGCCTGCGGCCGCAATCCGGCCTGGCGGCACGCCTGCGCAGGCCGCATGCGCCGCTGGTCCTGCGCATCGGCGCGGTGGCCCTCCTGTCGCTGCTGTTCGCTGTTTGTGTCGTCGCCTGCGCACGCACGCAGGGAGCCGGCCCGGCGCTGCAGGCGGCGATCGGACTGTTGTCCCTGGCCGGCGCCAGCCAGCTGGCGGTCGCGCTGAGCGACATGATGGCGGCCTGGCTGGCGCCGCGCCCCCAGGCCATGCCGCGCATGGATTTCGAGGCCGGCATCCCGGCCGATCAACTTACCCTGGTGGCCGTGTCGGCGCAGCTGGCGCATGCGGAGCAGGTCGCCGGCCTGTGCCGCGATCTCGAACAGCGCTACCTGGCCAACCGCGATCCGCGCCTGCGCTTTTGCCTGCTGGCCGATCTGCCCGAGGCGGCAGAAGAGGAGCTGCCCGGCGACGCGGCGCTGGTGGCGCAGGCGGTGGGCGCGATCGAGGAACTCAATCGCAGGCACGCGCGCGAACACCGCTTCCCGGTCGTCGACGAGGACGGCCAGCCGGCCACGCACAGGGTACGCGTCGAGCCTTTCCTCCTGCTGCAGCGTTCGCGCATGCGCACGAGGGCAGGGCGCCGCGGCCAGCTGGCCGACCTGCATGCCTGGCTGGCCGCGAAACCCGAGGACGAGGGACGCGCGCGCTTTGCCACCGTGGCGGGCGGCAGCGCCGGGCTGGCGGAAGCGCGCTATGTGATCGCGCTGGACGCCGCCATCGACCTGCCGCGCGACGCGGCGCGCAAGCTGGTCGCGGCGATGGCGCATCCGCTCAACCAGGTGGTCCTCGACGCCGGCGCGACCCGCGTCGTGGAAGGCCACGCCATGCTGCGCCCGGCGCTCGGCGGCGCGCTCCCCGGCAGGCAGGATTGCCGTTACCAGCGCCTGTGGGCCGAGGGCAGGGGCAGCTGGGCCGCACCGCAGGCGCTGCGCGAGTCCGAGGCCCAGGGCATGTTCGGCTGGGCCGCGATCTACGAGGTCGATGCCTGGGAGCGGATGATGGGGGGCGAGCCTCTAGAACCTGGCATCGTGGACGAAGGCTGCCTGCACGCACGCCGCGACGAGGAAGTCCGCCTGGAGCAGGCCTTCCCCTGCGGTTACGGCGAGCATGCCGTGGCGCGGCGCCGCGCCGTACGCGCCGCCTGGCAGTCGGCCGGACGGCTGCGGCGCCCCGGCCTGATGACGGCGCAGGCGCGCTGGCGCCTGTTCGACGCGCTGCGCGACAGCCTGGTGGCGCCGGCGCTGCTGCTCCTGCTGGTGCTGTGCTGGACGGCGCTGACCCAACCGGCTTTCTGGACCGCGGCCGTGCTCGCGGTGTTCTTCCTGCCCGGGCTGCTGGGAAGCCTGGTGGCGCTCATCGACCGGCCGCACGACGCCCCCTGGCGCCAGCACCTCGAAGCCTGGACATGGGGCGCGCGCGTGCCGCTGGTGCGCGCGGCGCTGGCCACCAGCTTCCTGCCGCACGCCGCCTGGTCCCAGTGCGATGCGCTGCTGCGCGCCCTGTTCAAGTGGCCCGAACCGGCCAGGACGCGCGCCATGCCCGCGGTCGTCCACTATCTCGTGACGATGTGGTTCGCGCCCGTGCTGGCGGTTGCCATCGCCCTGCTGCTGACTTTCGCCAATCCCTATTCGCTGTTCCCGTCCGCGCCGCTGCTGCTGGTCTGGTTCCTCTCGCCCCTGCTCGCATGGTGGACCGGACTGCCGGCGCGTGCGCGCCCGCCGCGCCTGTCGGCGGCGCGCCAGGCCTTGCTGCAGCGGGTTGCCCGGCGCAGCTGGGCCTTCTTCGAGGACTTCGCCGGCCCCGCCAACAACTGGCTGCCGCCGGAAAGCGTGCAGGAGCAGCCGGAGATGCTGGCCGACGCACGCACCACGCCCGAGGGCATGGCCGTGTCCCTGTTGTCGACGCTGGCCGCGCGCGACTTCGGCTTCCTGCCGCTGGGCGCCCTGCACGAGCGGCTGGACGGCGCGCTCTCCTCGATGGGCATGCTGGAGCGCTGGCGCGGCCACTTCCTGGCGGCCTACGACAACGCCAGGCTGGCGCCGATCGAGCCGGCCACCGTGTCCACGTCCGGCAGCGGCTGGCTCGCGCTGTCGCTGCGTATTCTCGGCGCCGGACTCGACGAACTGCCGGACGCACCCATCGCCGGACCGCAGGCGCTGGAAGGCGTCCGCGCGACACTGCACGTGGTGGACGAACTGGCGGCCGGACGCTCGATGCGCGAGCGCGAACTGGTGGCCGCCGCCTGGGCCGCGCTCGACCCGCAGCGCTGCCGTGCGGCCGACACCTTGCCCGGCCTGGCCGACTGCCTGCGCCACATCGTCGCGGCGGGCGAGGCCCTGCATGCAGGCCTGCCGCGCGCCGCACTGGAAGATGAGGATCCCCTGCGCGACTGGGCCGCGCGGCTGGTGGCGCACTGCCACGCCCTGCAGGACGACCTCCTGCAGCTCGCGCCCTGGATGCGCGCCGAGCAGGAATACGTGCTCGACGCCGGCCTCACGCGCATCCCCACCTTGCGCGAGCTCGCCGCCTTCGAGCCCCTGCCCGGCATGCATCCCGGCCTGGCGCGCCACGTGCGCGACGGACGCGAACACGCGCGCAAGCTGATGAAACGCTTCCAGGGTCTCGCCGTTCAGGCGCGCGGCTTCGCCGCGATGGATTGCGCGGCCCTGTACGACCCTGCCATCGGCCTGCTGGCGCTCGGCTGCCATGTGCGCGAAGAGCGCCTCGACGCCGGCAGCTGCGACCTGCTGGCTTCGGAAGCCAGCATGGCCAGCTATATGGCGGTGGCCCAGGGCCAGCTCGGCCAGCGCCATTGGTGGCGATTGAAGCGCCCGCTGCGCGTCGCCGGCTTCGACCAGTTGCTGCTGTCGGTCGACGGCGCCCTGTCGGACTACCTCGCGCCCCAGCTCCTGCTGCCGGCCTGGCGCGACACGCTGCTCGACCATGCCGGCCGCGCCGCCGTGCGCGCCCAGGTGGCGCACGGACGCCGCCATGGCATGCCCTGGGGCTTTTCTGAATCGGCCTGCAACGCGGTCGACGCCAGCCTGCTGTACCAGTTCCGCCGCTTCGGCGCGCCGGGCGCCGCCCTGCGCCGGGGCAGCGGGGACGCCCTGGTGGCCGCGCCCTACGCGGCCCTGCTGGCTTTGCCGCTCGCGCCCGGCGCGGCGCTCGCCAACCTGGAACGCATGGCCTCGCTCGGCATGGGAGGCGACTACGGCTTCGTGGATGCGGTCGACTACACGCCCGGCCACCTGCCGCACGGGGAAGGCCACCACGTGGTGCGTACGTTCGCCGCGCGCCACCAGGGGATGAGCATGCTGGCGCTGCTGCAGGCGCTGCACGAGGCGCCGATGCAGCGCCGTTTCGCGCGCGATCCCGAACTGCGCGCGGCCCAGTCGCTGCTGCAGGAAGCCGTGCCGGACCGCGGCGCTTCGATGCCCGCGCCCTATGCCGGCGCAGCGCCCGCCGCACCGGGCCAGGGCCGCATCATCGAGCGCGCCGACGCCGCCATGCTTGACGTGCAGCTGCTGTCGAACGGCCGCTACCACCTGATGGTGGCCAGCGACGGTTCCGGCTACAGCCGCCTCGATGACGTGGCGCTGACGCGCTGGCAGCCGGACCCGCTTGGGGCCCTGGGCGGCATGGCGTGGGTGCTGCGCGACGCCGCCGGCGGCGAGTTGTGGTCGTCCACGCCCGGTCATGGTGCGACGGAGCGCATCGAAGCCGTATTCGCCGAAGGCCGTGCGACCTTCCGGCGCGAAGAGCGTGGCCTGGCCATCGTGGTCGACGTGGCGGTGGCGCCGGACGACGACGTCGAGCTGCGGCGCCTGCGCATCCGCAACACGCGCGACACCGCGCTCGCCCTGGAGGTGACGAGCGACGTCGCCCTGGCCGCACTGGCGCCGCGCGGGCAGGACGTCCAGCTCCAGGTCGATGCGGCATCGGGCGCGCTGCTGTGCTACGCCGGCCCGGCCCAGCCCACCGTGCTGCACGCGCTGGCGGTGCGCGGCAGGTCCGGCGCGCCGCAGTACAGCGGCGCCTGCCCCGACCCCGCCAGGCCCTTGCCGCCGCTCGAAGGCAGGACAAACGGGGCTCCGGTGCTGGCCATCCGCCGCAGCCTGAGCCTCGGCCCCGGACAGGAAATCACGGTCGACCTGCTGCTGGCCGCGGCCGCCACGCCCGCCGCGGCGCGTGCCCTGGCGGCCCGGCATCTCGATGCGGCCGCGGTGGCGCAGGCCCTGGAGGCGGCATGGACCCACGGCCAGGCGGCGCTCGACCGCGAAGGCCTGGGCGAGGCCGAGGCACAGCGTTTCAACCGCCTGGCCGGCTGCCTGTTCGAGCCCGTGCCCGGCCTGCGCGCCGAGCCAGGCGTCATCGAACGCAATGTGCGCGGCCGCGCCGCCCTGCGCGCCTATGGCGTGGACGGCAGCCGTCCCTTGCTGGTGCTGCAGCCGGACGCCGACCTCGGCCTGGCGCGCGAGGTGCTGCAGGCCCACGCCTACTGGCGCGCGCGCGGCCTGGCCGTCGACCTGCTGGTGCTGTGCCAGAACCGCGCGTTCCGCGAGCAGATCAGCGACATGGCGCCGGACGACGTGGCGCACCTGCACCTCCATGTGCTCGACGAGGTGCCGCAGGAAGACCGCATCCTGCTGCGCGCTGCCGCCCGCGTGCTGCTGCTGGCCGGGCGCGGGCCGCTCGCCGAGCAGCTGGGCCGCGCCGCGCCGCCGATGCCGTCCTGGCCCATCCCGTTCGTTCCCGTCGCCGAGCCGCCGCAGTGGACGCTGGACGCGCCGCCGGCGGCGCCGGAAGCGCTCGAACACGACGATGGCCCCGGCGGTTTCGCCGCGAACGGCCGCGATTACCTGATCCGCAGCAGCGAGGCCCTGCCGGCCCCCTGGCCCAATCCGCTGGCGAACGGCAGCTTCGGCGCCATGGTCCAGGCCACCGGGCCGGGCGGCAGCTGGTGCGGCAGCCGCGGCTTGCGGCTCACGCCGGAGGAGGGCGAAGCCTTCTACCTGCGCGACGAGGACACGGGCGCGGCCTGGTCGCCCACGCCCTGGCCCATGCCCTCCGGCGAGCCCTATCTCACGCGCCACGGCTTCGGCTATACGCTGTTCGAACACAGGGCCCACGGCATCGATTCGACGCTGCGCTGCTTCGTCGCCCAGGACGCCTCCCTCAAATACTCGGTGCTCACGCTGCGCAATGCCTCCAGCGCGCCGCGCCGACTCACGGTGACGGGCTACGTGCAGTGGTGGCTGGACGAGGCAGGGGCGCCTGCCGGCCTGCAGGTCGTCACCGGCGTCGACCTGGCCAGCGGCGCACTGACGGCCCGCAATGCGTTCGGCGCCGGCTTTGCCGACAAGGTCGCCTTCTTCCACGTGGACGCGGCGCAGGTGACGCATACTGCCGACCGGCGCGAGTTCGTCGGGCGCCACCGCAGCCTGGCGCGGCCGGCCGCTTTGACCCGCGCCAGTCTCTCGGGCAGCCACGGCGCCGCGCTCGATCCTTGCGCCGCCCTGCAGCTGCGGGTCGAGCTGCAGCCGGGCGAGGAAAGGGAGCTGGTGTTCCTGCTGGGCGTGGCCGAGCCGAATGTGCTCGCCGCCAGCCAGGCGGTGCAGCAGCACGGCGGGACCAAGGGCGCGGCGCGGGCATTGCGCGCGCTGCACGCCCATTGGGACGTGCTGCTCGGCGGCGTGCGCGTGGCGACGCCAAGCCCGGCCTTCGACCTGTTCGCCAATGGCTGGCTGCCCTACGGCGCCCTTGCCCTCACGTTCGGCGAGGCGCCGGCCCGGCAGCTGCAGGGCGCGCTGGCGGCCTTGCACGGCAGCCCGACCACGCTGCGCGAGACGCTGCTGCGTGCGGCGCGCGCGGACATCGGCAGCGCGGGGGCAGCGGTCGAGGACTTCCTCTGGCTGCCCTGGGCGCTGCAGCGCTATATCGGGGTGACCGGCGACGACGGCATCCTGCGCGAGCCGGCCGGGGGCGATCCGACGAGCGGCACGCGACTCGCGCACGACGACCTCTACCAGTACTGTGTGCACGGCCTGCGCGGCTGCCTGCGTCTCGGCGAGCACGGCCTGCCCTTGAAGGACGCGCGCATGCACGAGGACGGGCCGGATCTTCCCGAGCGCCCGGAAGACCTGCGCCTGGCCTTCCTGCTGGCCGCCGTGCTCCGGCATTTCGCCGACGTGGCCGACCGCCGCGCCGACTTCGGCTTCGCCACCACCTGCCGCGGCGCGGCGCTGGCCTTGCTGGCGCAGGCCGAGGAGCACGGCTGGAACGGCGAAGCCTATGGCGAAGGCGATGCCGCGACCCAGGCCTGGGCCGCTCTCGCGGGCGCGGACCCGGGCCGGGTCGCCGCCGTGCTGGCCAGGCAGGACAGTGCACCGGACGCGCGGTCGGCCGCCTGGCTGGGCCTGGCCCTGGCCGGCCAGGGCGCGGCGACGCGCGCCTGGCGCCTGGCCATGGACGCACCCGTGCGCTCTCTTGCTGCGCCTTACTTCATGATGGACGGCGCGGCGAGCGGCTGGACCTGCCTGCTGCTGTATGATGCGCTGCTCGGCATCGGGCGCGCGGCCGACCGCCTGGCGCTGGCGCCCCTGCTGCCGGCGGCCTGGGCGCAACTAGGCCTGCGCTACCGGGCGGGCAGGGCGGACTACGACGTCCAGGTGCGCCATGCCGGCCAGGGCGAAGCGCTGCTGCTCGACGGCCAGCCGCAGGCGGACAACATCATCGAGCCGCTCGACGATGGCCGCGAACACAAGGTCGAACTCTATGTGGAACGCAGGCCGGGAGACGTGCTTCCCGGCCCGCAGGACAAACTGCCAGGATTGAAAACATGAGCACCCAAGCCCGAAAGATGAGAACCGCGGCCTGCGCCGCACTGCTGTGCTGCACCAGTCCCGCCGGAGCGATGGACTGGAGCGACAACGCGATCAGCTACCGCTACGGCACGCGCTTCGCGGAACCGTTCAACCCCGAGCACATCAAGAAGCACATCGTGGCCTTCACGCACGCGAGCGGCTACAAGTACGGCAGCAACTACCTCAATCTCGACGTGCTCAAGTCCGACAGCACGGACCCACGCAACCTGGGGAGCAGCAGCGGCGCGCAGGAAGCCTACCTGCTGTACCGCCACACGCTCGACATCGGCGCGCTGCGCGGCTCCGAGATCCGCTTCGGGAAGGTGAAAGGCGTGGGCCTGACGGTCGGCTTCGACGTCAACGACAAGGACGACGTCGGCTACAACTCGCGCAAGCGCATGCTGGTGGCCGGGCCCACCCTGATGTGGGACGTGCCGGGTTTTCTCAACACCAGCATCCTGTGGCTGCGCGAATCGAATGCGCCGAGCGGCCCCTTCCCGCCGATCGCCAATGTGCGCGGCCGCTATACCTACGAGACCCACCCGATGTTCGGCGCCAGCTGGGGCATCCCGGTAGCCGAAGGCTGGTCCTTCGAAGGCTTCCTGAACTTCATCGCCGAGAAGGGGCTCAGCGAGACCGGCGACCCGACCGGCGCCGAGACCAATCTCGACCTCGCATTCATGTACGACATCGGCCCGCGCCTGGGCTATGCGAAGAAGAAGGTCCGGATCGGCGTCGGCTACCAGTTCTGGAACAACAAGTTCGGCAATACGCGCCGCACCACGGGCGGCGCCGGGCAGCGCGCCAGCACGCCGATGGTACGCGCCGATTTCCATTTCTAGTGCTGGCTGTCGAGCTGTTGAAATCGCTCAAGAGCTCTAGATAATTTTGCAACAACAGCGCCGGGTGGGCGCAAGGTGGATTTCGATGCAATTGCAAAAATTGCATTATGAAAATCACAATCATTTCCCCACTCTTCGGTGCGTTGCTGCTGGCCCTGTGCCACGGCGGCGCGGTCGCGGCGCCTGCCGAGCACAAGGAACTCGAAGCCACGCTGCACGCGCCTTTCAGGGCGGCGGACGCGCGCCGGACCTTCAGCATGGGCTTCCATTACCCCGGCCTCGAAGGCCGCGGCACGGTGGACTGGTCGCTGGAACTGGTCGACCCGCGCGGCCGCGTCGCCCGGCGCTGGCGCGGCAAGCGCGTCATCGGTTCCAACGCTGTCGCTGTCCCGGTCGCATGGGACGGCAGGATCGGCGGCGTCGCGGCGCCGGCCGGCCTGTACCGGGTCCGGCTGCGCGCCCAGCTCGATGGCGACCATGAGGAAGCCGTGGCGCAGGACTGGCAGATCGCCGTCGGCGCCTTGCCCGCCCAGCGCACGCCGCGCTTCACGCCGCTGCCCGGCGTACGCGAGACGGCGGGGCAGGCCGGCGCGGCGCCCGTACCTGGCGCGCTGCCCTACACCGTCTTCCTCGCCAACCTGCACAGCCAGAGCAACCATAGCGACGGCGGCGCCGCGCTCGGCGAATGCAAGGGCGCCCAGGATCCGCTCAAGGCGGAGTACGGGCCGGAAGCCGCCTTCGCCTATGCGCGCGGGCGCGGCCTCGACGTGCTGGCCGTCTCCGAGCACAACCACATGTACGACGGTTCGGACGGGACCAAGCTCGACGCCGACGCCGCCCAGGCGCGCGCCCTGTACCAGGCGGGCCTGGCCAGCGCCGCCGCCTTCAACGCCACCAAGCCCAACTTCCTCGCCCTGTACGGCATGGAGTGGGGCGTCATCAACAGGGGCGGCCACGTCAACATCTTCAACAGCGACGAGCTGCTCGGCTGGGAGAGCAACGGCAAGGGCGAGCTGATGGCCGATACGGCGACGCCGCGCAGCGACTATGCGGCGCTCTACACCCTGATGCGCCAGCGCGGCTGGGTCGGCCAGTTCAACCATCCGGCGCACAGCGGGCAGTTCGTGGTGAACGGCGTCCCGCTCGGCTACACCGCCGACGGCGACGAGACCATGGTGCTGTGCGAGGTGATGAACAGTACCGCCTTCTCGACCAACGACAGCGAGACCGAGACCCGGCGCAGCAACTTCGAACAGGCCTGCAACCGGCTGCTGGAGGCGGGCTACCACCTGGCCTTCAGCACCAACCAGGACAACCATTGCGCCAACTGGGGCGCGTCCTACACGAACCGCACCGGCGTCCTGCTTCCCAACGGGACTCCGCTCACGCGCGCGAGCTTCGTGGCGGCGCTCAAGGCGCGCCGCGTGTTCGCGACCATGGACAAGACGGCGCAGCTGGTGTTCACCGCGAACGGGCGGATGATGGGCGAGCGCTTCGTGAACCGCGGGCCCTTGAACCTGCAGGCGAATTTCGCATCCAGCACGGGCAGGAAGGTGGCGGCGGTGTCGATCATGGAAGGGGTACCGGGACGCAAGGGCACCGTGACCGAGGTGTCGAACCTGGCCATGGCCAGCTTCACGCCTTCGCCGGGGGCGCACTTCTACTATGCGAAGGTGACGCAGGAAGACGGCAACGTCCTGTGGTCGGCGCCGGTCTGGGTGACCCAGGAATAGGGCAGCGCGCACGCCAGGGCCGCTTGCTGGCGCCGTCAATACGGCGCGCGCCGGCCAGCGGCTTTGTGCTTTTCCGCCAGGGTCAAGGATGCTATTCTGCTCGCGCCCTCATCCTTCCCGAGAGACCATGAAGACTTCTACCGTGCTGCGCGCCACTGCCTGCGCCATCCTCAGCCAGTGGAGCGCCTACGCGTTCGCACTCGATCCCCTCAGCTACGCCAAGTACGACCAGGTCAAGACCACCGCCCTGCACCTGGACCTGAAGGCCGACTTCACCCAGAAGACCCTGGGCGGCCATGCCGAACTGACGCTGAACTGGATCGACAGGAAGGCCGCCACCCTGGACCTCGACACCCGCGACCTGGCGATCTCGAAGATCGAGGCGCAGGACGCGAAAGGCGCCTGGGCGCCAGTCAAGTACACCCTCGACAAGCTCGATCCTGAAAAGGGCCAGGCCCTGCACGTGGCGCTGCCGGGCCAGCCGGCCAAGGTCCGCATCCACTACAAGACCGCGCCCACCGCGGCGGCCCTGCAGTGGCTGACCCCGAAGCAGACCATGTCGGGCAAGTTCCCCTTCATGTTCAGCCAGTCGCAGCCGATCAACGCGCGCTCCTTCATGCCGGTGCAGGACACCCCGGCGGTGCGCTTCACCTACACCGCGCGCATCCAGGCGCCGGAAGGCATGCGCGTCGTGATGAGCGCCGATAACGACCCGAAGGCGACCGGCAAGGACGGCTGGAACTTCAAGATGCCGCAGCCCGTGCCGTCCTACCTGGTGGCGATCGGCATCGGCGAGCTGGAAGCGCGCACCCTGGGCGGCCGCACCGGCGTCTACGCCGAGCCGCAGCGCATCAAGGCCGCCGAGTACGAGCTGGCCGACACCGAGAAGATGGTGGCCGCCGCCGAATCGCTGTACGGCCCCTATCGCTGGGGGCGCTACGACATGCTGGTGCTGCCGCCGTCCTTCCCGATCGGCGGCATGGAAAACCCGCGCCTGACCTTCCTGACCCCGACCATGATCGCGGGCGACCGCAGCCTGGTCGACCTGATCGCCCACGAACTGGCGCACAGCTGGTCGGGCAACCTGGTGACCAACGCCTCCTGGAAGCACTGGTGGCTCAACGAGGGCTTCACCACCTACGTCACCACCCGCATCATCGAAAAGCTCTACGGCGAGGAAGTGGCGACCATGAACCTGCAGCTCGAGCAGGAAGAGGCGATCGAGTCGCTCAAGGGCATCCCGAAGGAGAAGCAGGCGCTGGTCACCCGCAAGCCGGACGACTCCTCGAAACACTACACCGACGAAGGCCTGGCCTACCCGAAGGGCGCCTGGTTCCTGCGCACGCTGGAACAGCGCGCCGGCCGCGCCGCCTTCGATCCCTTCCTGCGCAGCTGGTTCGACCAGCACGCCTTCCAGAGCGTGACCACCGACCAGTTCGTGGCTTTCCTGCGCACGAACCTGCTCGCCAAGAATCCGAAGATCATGAGCGACAAGGAGTTAGAGGAATGGCTGTACGGCCCGGGCATTCCTGCCAGCGCCAAGCACGCCGTCTCGAGCCGCCTGACAAAGCTGAACGACACCACCGCGCGCTGGCTCAAGGGTGACATCAAGACCGCGCAGCTCGACACCAAGGGCTGGAAGGCGGAAGAGTGGATGAAGTTCCTGAACGACATCGACAACAAGGCCAATGCCGCCAAGCTGGAAGAACTCGACAAGGCCTTCGGCCTGGCCAAGACCGGCAACAATGAAGTGGCCTTCCGCTTCTACCGCGCCTCGGTGCACGCGGGCTACCAAGGCGTGCGTCCGCAGATGGAAGCCTTCCTGATGAGCGTGGGCCGCCAGAAGTTCGTGGTGCCGCTGTACACCGCGCTGCGCGCCAAGCCGGAAGACCGCGCCTGGGCCGAGCGCATCTACAAGTCGGCGCGCGAGCGCTACCACCCGGAGACGCAGGGCAGCGTCGACAAGGCCATGGCAGGTAAATAAACCAGAAGGGGACAGACAGCGTGTTTTCAATGAATCGAGTAGCAGCCGCGGTCCTGATCGCGGTGTCCACCACCGGTGCGGTCTTCGCACAGGATGCGGCGCCGGCCGCCGCCGCCGTCGCGCCGGCATATGACCTGCGCGCCGACGTCGAGCGCGTGATGAAAGAGTTCGACGTGCCCGGCATCGCCATCGCCGTCGTCAAGGACGGCAAGGTCGTCGCCGCCGAGGGCTTCGGCGTGCGCAAGCGCGGCGAAGCGGCCAGGGTCGACGGCAAGACCATCTTCGAGATCGCCTCGAACTCCAAGGCCTTCACCGCCGCGGCGCTGGGCATGCTGGTCGACCAGGGCAAGCTGTCCTGGGACGATCCCGTGATCAAGCACCTGCCGGACTTCCGCATGTACGACGCCTACGTCACCGCCGAGATGACCGTGCGCGACCTGCTGACCCACCGCAGCGGCCTGGGCCTGGGAGCGGGCGACCTGCTGTGGTGGCCGACCACCACGTTCAGCACCGACGAGATCATCCACAATCTGCGTTTCGTGAAGCCGGCGACGAGCTTCCGCAGCGCCTACGCCTACGACAACCTGCTCTACATCGTGGCCGGCAAGATCATCGCCGCCAAGTCCGGCAAGACCTGGGGCGAGACCATGCACGAGTGGATCCTCAAGCCAGTGGGCATGACGGGCACCACCACGAGCCTGGAAGAGAACACGAAGTTCGCCAACGTCTCGGCGCCGCACAGCAAGATCGCCGGCAAGGCCGTGCCGGTCAAGCCGATGCCGGTGGCGAACGCGGTCGGCGCGGTCGGCATCAACACCAGCGCCGAAGACATCGCGCGCTGGATGAACGTGCTGCTCGATAACGGCAAGGTCGGCGCGGACAAGCGCCTGTGGTCGGACAAGCAGGCGCGCGAGATGTGGACCGCCCAGACCCCGATGACGATCAGCCAGCCGCGTCCGCCGCTGGCCGCCACCAAGCCGAACTTCTACGCCTACGGCCTGGGCTTCCAGCTGCGCGACTACCAGGGCAAGCTGGTCGCCATGCACGGCGGCGCGCTGCAGGGCTTCTATACCCGCGTGCTGCTGGTGCCGGAAGCGAAGCTCGGCATCGCGATCTTCACCAACGCCGAAAGCGGGCCTTCCCTGAACGCCCTGCAATACCGCCTGCTGGACCAGCACCTGGGCGTGGCGCCGACCGACTGGATCGGCCGCATCGCCGACATCGACAGGGAAAACCAGGCCAAGGAAGCGGCCCGTGTGAAGGGCGAGGCGGCGTCGCGCGCGGCGCAGTCCAAGCCTTCGCTGGCGCTGGCCTCCTACGAGGGTGACTACGAGGATGCCTGGTACGGCAAGGTTTCGATTAAACGTGTGAATAACAGGCTGGTGATGTCCTTCACCCGCACGCCCGACCTGACGGGGGAGATGGAGCACTTCCAGCACGACACCTTCATCGTGCGCTGGAAGGAACGCAACTTCAACGCCGACGCCTATGTGACCTTCTCGCTGGACCACGACGGCAGCATCGAACGGGTGCGCATGAAGCCGGTGTCGACCGAGACCGACTTCAGCTACGACTTCCAGGACCTGCTGCTGGTGCCGGTCAAGAAAGAAAAGAAGGGCTGATCGCCTGCTGGCTGAACGCGTGGGCAAGAAACTTGCCCACCCTACGTCTCGATTTCTGTAGGGTGGGCGGTCCCCCGCCCACGCGTTCAACTACACGTTGAAACTTCGGAACGTCATTTCCCGTTCCACACCTTCATCATATCGTCCGACCCCTGGCTGCGAATGCCGTTGTCCGACAGGATCGATTCGGTCGCATCCAGCGCCGCCTTGCGCGGCAGGATCAGGGTCTCGCCATAGCGCTGGTCGAACTTGAAGACCACGTGCTCGTCCTTCAGGTCGCGCAGGGTGCTCACCAGGTGCGCCAGGCTGCGGATCTTGACGCCGTTGACCGTGTCGACCACCGAGCCGAAGCGGTTGCCGTAGCCCGTCACCAGCCGGTGCGGGAAGAAGGGGCCGCTGATCACGACCAGTTCCTCGCGCGCCGCGTCCGGCGAATCGCCGCGCTGGTTCACCAGCGGATTGTCGTTGAAGGCGTAGGCCGTCATCGCCGCCGCATTCGTCATCAGGAAGCTCGCGAATTCGGCCGACGCGCGGGTGAAGGACACCGGTCCGTAGACGAAGTAGGAGGGATAGCCGCCGTTCAGGTCGGGGATCAGGAGCGGACGCGGGCCGCTGGTCGGCACCTCGACCTTCATGGTCTTGCCGCTGCGGACGATGGTCATCGGCACCTTGCCGTTCTTCGCCACCTGCTGGATGCGGTACTGGAAGCGCACGCGCAAGTTCGAGCCCAGCTTCACCATGCCCTGGTTGTCGACCGGGTACTCGCCGATGTGGGTGATCACGTCCCACTCCTTCAGCGGCCAGGAAGCATCAGGCTTGTACGGACGGTGCACCACCGCGCCCTCCACCGATTTGTCCAGCTTCAGGTAGGCGCGCAGGGCCGGGTTCTCCAGGGTCTGGACGCTGTCGTGCAGCAGCGGCTTGCCGTCGTAGCGGCCATCGGCCACGTCCTTCAGGAACAGCTCGATCTCCTCGTTCGGGATCACGTAACCAATGTTCTGGGCCCCGGCCGCCATCGAGAAGGCCAGGCCGATCATCTTGTCGCCGGCGATCACGGGGCCGCCGCTGTTGCCCGGGTTGATCGGCGCGTCGATCTGGATGCGCAGGCCCGAGCTGAACGAGCCGTAGCCGACGAACTCCACGCGCGAGACGATGCCGCGGGTGGTCGAGAGCGAGTTGCCGCCGACCGGATAGCCGTAGGCGTAGACGGCTTCGCGCACGTCCGGCAGCACGGCGGCGCGCTGCACCGGCGGACGCTTCTCAAAAAAGGAAGGATCGTCCAGCTCCAGCACCGCCAGGTCCAGGCCGCGCGCCAGCGCGATCACCTTGGCCGGCACCTTGTCGCCCGACTGGCTGGCCTGCACCTCCACCTGGCTGGCGTATCCCACCACGTGGGCATTGGTCAGGATGCGCTTGCCCTCGATGATGACGCCGGAGCCGGTGATGTCGCGCGGCGACTGCTTGGCCCAGGGTTTGTACGGGTCAGGGGCGCGCACGGTGGAGAAGATCTTGACCACCGAGTTCTCGACCGCCGGCAGGGCCGGAGCCGTGGTGGCCGATGGCGTCGCGACCGCCGGCGAAGGCGGGGTGCCGGGAACGGGCGCCGGGGGAGGAGTGGTGTCCTGTGCGTGGACAAGGCCTGCCAGGGCGAATGCCACGGCGGCGGCAAGACGTGCGGTTTTCATGGTTTCCTTCGGTGGCGTTGCGATTGATTCGAACCGCAAGAATATACACGCTCGCCGCCGAAGGAAATACACAAAATTCCACGGAGGGGGCGGCCCCTCCGGGATGGCTTACTGCTTGACGAACTTGAGCGTCATGCGGTCGCTCTCGCCGATCGCCATGTACTTCTCGCGGTCCTTGTCCTTGTTGGCCAGGACCGGCGGCAGCGTCCACACGCCCTTCTCGTGGTCCGCCTTGTCCTTCGGATTGGCATTGACCTCGGACTTGGCGGCCAGCTTGAAGCCGGCGCTTTCGACCGTCTTGATCACCCAGGCCTCGTGCAGGTAGCCGCTCGAGGCTTTCGCATCCTGGGTCATCGAGGCTGGCAGGCGGTGGTCGACGATGCCCAGCACGCCGCCCGGTTTCAGGACCTTGTGGATTTCCTTGAAGGTGGTCTTGAGGGCGTCTTCGCCGTTGCCGACCCAGTTGTGCAGGTTGCGGAAGGTGAGCACCATGTCGACGCTGTTCGGGGCCGCGATCTGGTAGGTTTTCGGCGGTTCGAACACGCTGGGGACCACCTTGTCGTAGATCGCCGGGTTCGAGTCGAGCTTCTGCTTGAAGGCCATGCCGTAGCGATTGCCCGGTGCGATCGCCTGGCCCGCCCCGATCAGCTTGCCGTTCTGGCGCAGGTAGGGCGCCAGGATCTCGGTGTACCAGCCACCCGAGGGCACCAGCTCCACCACCGTCATGTTCGGCTTGATGCCGAAGAAGGTCAAGGTCTCGTAGGGATGGCGCGCCGCATCGCGCGCCTTGTTCGCGGCGCTGCGGTGTTCGCCCGCGATAGCGGCTTTCAGGGCGTCGTCGGCCTGCGCGGCGCCGGCTGCCAGGCTGGCAACGATACCTGCGGCAAGGATCAGTCGTTTCATCGGTTCGAGGTCTCCGTGGTGATTGTGCGCGGCCGGGCGGGACGCCGCCGCCGCGCCGATGATCAGGCACGCGGGCCGGACAGTCAAGCAGTGTTCGCATATACATATTTGTCCCCCGAGCATGTCCGGAGGAGTGTCCGGATTGGCCCTGCGGACAGGGTAGCGGACACTTTCTGCGGACAGCGGACGCCCACGCATTCATGCATCCAAAAGACGCTTTGATCTGGCACAACAATTGCCTATTCAAAACCTCAAGTTGCTGCTAAGGTTGACAAGTTTGCCGGCCTCGATCGGGACCGGCAAAACCGCTTTCCCTGCGCCGTAAATACAAGAGCGGACCGCGTCGTCAGCGGGACCGCTGCCCAGAAGTAGGTTGATTTCAGGAGATTTTATGGAACGCCGTACCTTTCTAAATTTCAGCAGCCTGGCGCTCGCCTCCACGATGCTCCCCTTCACCCGCGCGATCGCGGCTGAAGAGCTGCTGAGCAGCATGCCCACCGCCGCCAAGAAGGCCCTCGCCGACGTCGCGCTGAACGCCGCCACCAAGGCAGGCGCCAGCTATGCCGACGTACGCATCGGCCGCTACCTGAACCAGTTCATCACCACGCGCGACCTGAACGTCGAGAACGTGGCGAATACCGAGTCGGCCGGCGTGGGCGTGCGCGTGATCGCGAACGGCGCCTACGGCTTCGCCGCGACCTCGGACATGAGCAACGACGGCATCGCCAACGCGGCGCGCCAGGCGGTGGCGATCGCCAAGGCCAATGCCAAGCTGCAGTCCGAACCGGTGCGTCTTGCACCAGTCAAGGGCGTGGGCGAGGTGTCGTGGTCCACGCCGATCAAGAAGGACTGGCGCACCGTGCCGATCAAGGAAAAGGCGGACCTCCTGATCGCCGCGAACAAGGCCGGCATGGACGGCGGCGCAACCTTCATGAACGCCATGCTGTTCCAGGTGAACCAGCAGAAGTATTTCGCCTCCACCGACGGCTCCTACATCGAACAGGACGTGCATCGCCTGTGGGCTCCGTTCCAGGCCACCGCCGTCGATAAAAGCACCGGCAAGTTCCGCTCGCGCTCCGGCCTGGGAGCTCCAGTCGGCATGGGCTACGAATACCTGGACGCGCGCCCGGAGCACAAGCTCAAGGCGGCCGGCGGCGTCGCGACGCTCTATACCGGTTCCTACGACATCATCGAGGACGCGCGCGCCGCGGGCCGCGATGCCAAGACCAAACTGACCGCCAAGTCGGTCGTGCCGGGCAAGTACGACCTGATGCTCTCGCCCGAACACCTGTGGCTGACCATTCACGAGAACGTCGGCCACCCGACGGAACTGGACCGCGTGCTCGGCTACGAAGCCAACTACGCCGGCACCAGCTTCGCCACCCTGGATAAGTGGGAGACGAAGAAGTTCAAGTACGGCAACCCGATGGTCAACCTGTACGCCGACAAGGTCACCCCGGGTTCGCTCGGCTGCGTGGGCTACGACGACGAGGGCGTGAAGACCAAGAAGTGGGACATCATCAAGGACGGCATCCTGGTCAACTACCAGGCCACGCGTGACCAGGCCCACATCATCGGCGAGAAGGAGTCGCACGGCTGTTCCTACGCCGACTCGTGGAACTCGGTGCAGTTCCAGCGCATGCCGAACGTCTCGCTCGCCGCGGGCAAGAAGAAGCTGACCCCGGACGAGATGGTCAAGGACATCAAGAAGGGCATCTATATCGTCGGCGACGGCTCCTTCTCGATCGACCAGCAGCGCTACAACTTCCAGTTCGGCGGCCAGCTGTTCTACGAGATCAAGGACGGCAAGATCGGACCGATGCTGGAAGACGTGGCCTACCAGGCCAATACCCAGGAATTCTGGAATGCCTGCAGCGCGATCTGCGACGAACGCGACTGGCGCATGGGCGGCTCCTTCTTCGACGGCAAAGGCCAGCCGCCGCAGATCAGCATCGTCTCGCATGGCTCGTCGACGACGCGCTTCAACGGCATCAACGTGATCAACACCGCCCGCAAGATCGGCTGAGGTATAGGCAACCATGAGCATCCTGACCCAAGACCAAACCAAGCGCATCACCGACCGCGTCATGTCGCTGTCGAAAGCCGACGAGTGCACCGTCAGCATCGAAGGCTCGCGCATCGGCAACATCCGCTTCGCGCGCAATGCCGTGTCGACCGCCGGCCTGTCGGACGACACGCAGATCCAGGTGCAGGTCGCCTTCGGCAAGCGCCAGGGCACCGCCACCATCAATGAGTTCGACGACAAGTCGCTGGAGAAGGCCGTGCGCCGCGCCGAGGACCTGGCGCGCCTGGCGCCGGAGAATCCGGAATTCATGCCGGCGATCGCCAAGACCGCCTACAAGCCGTCCGAGACCTTTGTCCAGCGCACCGCCGACATCGACCCGGAATTCCGCGCCCAGGCCGCCGCCTACGCGATGGAAGCCTGCCGCAAGAAGGGCCTGGTTTCGGCCGGCTTTTTCACCGACCGCTCGACCTTCGAAACCGTGGCCAACTCGAATGGCGTGTTCGGCCACCAGGTCGCCACCTCGCTCGACTTCACCTGCACCGTGCGTACCGAAGACGGCCGCGGTTCGGGCTGGGTCAAGCGCTCGGCGCGCGACGTGGCCAAATTCGACCCGCGCGAAGCGGCCGACATCGCCATCGAGAAGGCGCTGCGCTCGGTGGACGCCAAGGCCCTCGAGCCGGGCCGCTACACCGTGGTGATGGAGCCTTCCGCCACCAGCGACCTGCTGACCTTCATGATCGGCGGCTTCAATGCCCGCATGGCCGACGAGGGCCGCAGCTTCCTGTCGAAGAAAGGCGGCGCCAACCGCCTGGGCGACAAGCTGTTCGACCAGCAGGTCAACATCTGGTCCGACCCCTGGGACAAGGATGTGCCGGTGCTGCCGTGGGACGGCAATATGCTGCCGCGCGAACGGACCCACTTAGTGAAAGATGGCCGCATCAATGCGCTGAACTACTCGCAGTACTGGGCCAAGCAGAAGGGCCAGCGCGCCATCGGCAGCGCCGGCAACATCATCATGGCCGGCACCGACAAGGCTACCTCCGAGCTGATCGCCAGCACCAAAAAGGGCGTGCTGGTGACCCGCACCTGGTACATCCGCATGGTCGACCCGCAGTCGGTGCTGGTGACGGGCTTGACCCGCGACGGCACTTTCTACATCGAGAACGGCAAGGTCAAGCACCCGATCAAGAACTTCCGTTTCAACGAGAGCCCGGTGTCGATGCTGAACAACATCGAGGAGATCGGCAAGCCGATCGTGATCGGCGGCGACGAGGCGAACTACTCGATGCTGATTCCGTCGATGAAGATCCGCGATTTCAACTTCACTTCGCTGTCGGACGCGGTTTAAGCCGCCGCCCATGCGGGGCCGCCGGCACGGCTGGCCGCCCCGCGCATTCATACGGAAACTCACATGGAACGTCGTAAATTCCTCCAAATCGGCGCCGGCACCGCGGGCGCCATGCTGGTCCCCGTCTTCGGCAACGCCATCGCCGCCGAAGAGCTGCTCAACCCCATGGCTGCGAGCGCGAAAAAGGCCATCGCCGACGTCGCGCTGAACGCCGCCACCAAGGCCGGCGCCAGCTATGCCGACGTGCGCATCGGCCGCTACCTGAACCAGTTCATCGTCACGCGCGACCTGAACGTCGAGAACATCAGCAATACCGAGTCGAGCGGCGTCGGCGTGCGCGTGATCGCCAATGGCGCCTACGGTTTCGCATCGACCAACAACATGAGCGCGGATGGCGTCGCCGAAGCCGCGCGCCAGGCCGTCGCCATCGCCAAGGCCAATGCCAAGCTGCAGACCGAACCGGTCCGCCTGGCGCCCGTGAAGGGCGTGGGCGAAGTGGCCTGGGCCACGCCGATGAAGAAGGACTGGCGCGGCATTCCGGTCAAGGAAAAGGCCGACATGCTGATCGCCGCCAACAAGGCGGGCCTGGACGCCGGCGCGACCTTCATGACCGGCTCGCTGTTCCAGATCAACCAGCAGAAGTACTTCGCCTCCACCGACGGCTCCTACATCGACCAGGACATCCATCGCCTGTGGGCGCCGATCAACGCGACCGCCGTCGACAAGGCCAGCGGCAAGTTCCGCTCGCGCGCCGGCCTCGGCTCGCCGGTCTCGATGGGCTACGAGTATTTCGACGCCAAGCCGGGCGACAAGGTGCGCGCGGCAGGCGGCGTAACCACGCTCTACACCAATTCCTATGACCTGATCGAGGATGCTCGCCTGGCCGGCAAGCAGGCGCGCGAGAAGCTCAGCGCGAAATCGGTGGAACCGGGCAAATACGACCTGGTGCTCTCGCCCGAGCACCTGTTCCTGACCATCCACGAGAACGTCGGCCACCCGACGGAACTGGACCGCGTGCTCGGCTACGAAGCCAACTACGCAGGCACCAGCTTCGCCTCGCTCGACAAGTGGGAAACGAAGAAATTCAAGTACGGCGCCGAGCGCGTGAACTTCGTCGCCGACCGCACCACCCCGGGTTCGCTGGGTCTGATCGGCTACGACGACGAGGGCGTGCGCGCCAGGAAGTGGGACATCATCCGCAACGGCGTGCTGGTGAACTACCAGGCCACGCGCGACCAGGCCCACATCATCGGCGAGAAGGAATCGCACGGCTGCTCCTACGCCGACAGCTGGAGCACCATCCAGTTCCAGCGCATGCCGAACGTGTCGCTGGAGCCGGGCAAAGGAAGGCTTACACCAGATGAGATGGTCGCGGACGTCAAGAAGGGCATCTACATCCTGGGCCGCGGCTCCTACTCGATCGACCAGCAGCGCTACAACTTCCAGTTCGGCGGCACGCTGTTCTACGAGATCAAGAACGGCAAGATCGTCGGCCCCCTCGAAGACGTGGCCTACCAGGCCAACACCCAGGAATTCTGGAATGCCTGCAGCGCGATCTGCGACGAGCGCGACTGGCGCATGGGCGGCTCCTTCTTCGACGGGAAGGGCCAGCCGAGCCAGGTCAGCGCGGTCTCGCACGGTTCGAGCACCACGCGCTTCAACGGCATCAACGTCATCAACACCGCACGCAAGATCGGTTGAGGAGAAGACACCATGAAACAGCTGAACCAGGAACAAGCCAAGCGCATCACCGACCGCGTGATCGGTTTTTCGAAAGCCGATGAATGCAGCGTCTCGATCGACGGCAACCGCACCGGCAACATCCGTTTCGCGCGCAACAGCGTGTCGACCGCCGGCCTGACCGAGGATACCCAACTGGCCGTGCGCGTCGCTTTCGGCAAGCGCACCGGGACCGCCGTGATCAACGAGTTCGATGACAAGTCGCTGGAAAAGGCCGTGCGGCGCGCCGAGGAACTGGCGCGCCTGGCGCCGGAAAACCCGGAATTCGTGCCGGCCTTCGGTCCGCAGGAATTCCGCGGCACCCAGACCTTCGTGCCCGCCACGGCCGCGATCGACCCGGACTACCGCGCCGAGGTGGCGGCCGCCTCGATCGGCCAGGCGCGCGCGAAGAAGCTGGTCACTGCCGGCTTCTTCACCGACAGCACCCGCTTCTCGGCGATCGCCAACTCGAAGGGCGTGTTCGGCTTCCAGGAATTCACCGATCTCTCCTTCACCTGCACCGCGCGTACCGAAGACGGCCGCGGTTCGGGCTGGGTGACCCGATCGGCCAACGATGCACGCCGCTTCAACGCGGGCGAAGCCGCGGCGGTCGCGATCGACAAGGCGCTGCGCTCCGTCGATGCGAAGGCGCTGGAGCCGGGCCGCTACACCGTGATCCTCGAGCCGGCCGCGACGTCCGAAATCCTCGGCAATATGTTCAGTTCCTTCAGTGCGCGCAGCGCCGACGAAGGCCGCAGCTTCCTGGCCAAGAAGGGCGGCGGCAACCGCCTGGGCGACAAGCTGTTCGACGAACAGGTCAATATCTGGGCCGACCCGTGGAATCCGGACGTGCCGGTCGCCCCATGGGACGACAACACCATGCTGGCCCGCAAGCGCACCGACCTGGTCAAGAACGGCCGCGTTGCCTCGCTCGGCTACAGCCCCTACTGGGCGCAGAAGACCGGCAATGCTCCGACTGCCAGCCACGGCAACATGATCATGGCGGGCGGCACCAAGTCGCTCGATGAGCTGATCGCGGGCACCAAGAAAGGCATCGTGGTGACCCGTACCTGGTACATCCGCATGGTGGACCCGCAGTCGCTGCTGCTCACCGGGCTGACGCGCGACGGCACCTTCTACGTCGAGAACGGCAAGATCAAGCACGCGGTGAAGAACTTCCGCTTCAACGAGAGCCCGGTCACCATCCTCAACAACATCGAAGAACTCGGCAAGCCCGAGATCATCGGTGGCGACGAGGTGCCTTTCCAGATGGTGCTGCCGCCGATGAAGGTTCGTGACTTCAACTTCACCTCGCTGTCCGACGCGGTGTAAAGCGGGTTTCGCACGATGGCAAAGTACGATTTCTACTTCACGCGCCTGAGCTACGAATCGGGCGACTGGGACGTGGATATCCGTATGCCCAGCAACGTGCTGAACTCGCTCGTCGAGTACACCACCTTGCGGGTGGATCCGACCGAGCGCATCGTGGCCCTGTCGGATCCGAAGATGCTGGAAGCGCCGTTCTGCTATTTCGCGGGACACAAGCTGGTGCAGTTCACCCCGGCGGAGCGGCGCAACCTTGAGAAGTACGTGCGCGGCGGCGGCTTCGTGTTCGTGGACGACTGCAACCACGACATCGACGGCCTGTTCGCGAAATCGTTCGAGGCCGAGATGGTCAAGATTTTCGGCGCGTCCGCCCTGAAGAAGATCCCGAATACGCACCCGCTGTATTCCTGCTTCTTCAAGTTCGACGGGCCGCCGACCACCGGGGGCGAGCTCAATGGCTGGGGCGACGACCTGGTGCACGAATACCTGAAAGCCATCGAGTTTGGCGGGCGCATCCGCCTGCTGTACTCGAACAAGGACTACGGATGCGAGTGGGACTACGACTTCCGCAACAAGCGGTTCCTCGCGGTCGACAACACCCGCTTCGCGGTCAACATCATTCAATATGCGTTGGGAGCCTAAAAGAGTGTCGGAAGCGTGGAATGAAGAACAGATCGCCAGCTTGACGGCGAAGATTGGCGCCCTCAAGGCGAGCATGGCGCGCGTCATCATCGGCCAGGAAGAAGTGGTCGACCTGCTGGTGACCTGCCTGCTGGCCGGCGGCCACGCCCTGGTCGAGGGCGTGCCGGGGCTCGGCAAAACCCTGCTCGTGAAGTCGCTGGCCCAGGCCACCGACATGCAGTTCCGCCGCGTGCAGTTCACGCCGGACCTGATGCCCTCGGACATCGTCGGCACCGAGATCCTCGAAGAAGACACCACCACGCGCCAGCGCGTGTTCCGCTTCCAGCAGGGTCCCGTGTTCACCCAGGTGCTGCTGGCGGACGAGATCAACCGCGCGCCGCCCAAGACCCAGTCGGCCCTGCTCGAGGCCATGCAGGAGCGCGCCGTCACCTTCGCAGGCACGACCCATAAGCTGCCGCGTCCCTTCTTCGTGCTGGCCACGCAGAATCCGATCGAACAGGCCGGCACCTATCCGCTGCCGGAAGCGCAGCTCGACCGCTTCCTGTTGCGCATCGACGTGGTTTACCCGACGGAAGATGAAGAAGTCCTGATGGTCTCGCGCACCACCCACGCCGGGCTGGACGATGCGGAGCCGGCAATGTCGGTCGAAGACCTGCTGCGCCTGCAGCAGCTGGTGCGCGACATCGAGATCGGCGAACACCTGCTGCGCTACGCCACCCGCCTGGTGCGCGCGACGCGCCCATCGGAGACGACGGTGGCGGCGGTGAAGCAGCACATCGGCTGGGGCGCCGGTCCGCGCGCCGGCCAGGCACTGGTGCTGGCCTCGAAGGCGCGCGCCCTGATGCAGGGACGCCTGGCGGTGACGCGCGACGACATCCAGGCCATGCTGCTGCCGGTGCTGGCGCACCGCGTGCTGCGCAACTTCGAGGCCGAGGCCGACGGCATCGCCATCGCCGACATCCTGCACTCCCTGCGTAACGAGATCCGGGTCGATTAATCTTGTCGCTGGCGAAGACCGCGCTGATCGCGCACACGCAAAAGCTCGACCTCGTGATCCGCCACGTGCTGGCGGGCCTGGGCCACGGCATCCACGCCGGGCGCGAGCGCGGGGCGGGCGTCGAATTTTCGGAATACCGGGCCTATGCGCCCGGCGACGAATGGCGCCGCGTCGACTGGAAGCTGCTGGCGCGCGCCGACCGCTATTTCGTGCGCGAGGCCGAGCGCGACAGCCATGTGGCCGTCTGGCTGCTGCTGGACGCCAGCGCCTCGATGCAGGAACCCAGCCGCGAGATCGGTGGCGTGGACAAGCTGGCCTATGCCCGCACGGTGCTCGGCTGCGTGGCGGCCATCGCGCAGCGCCAGGGCGATGCCTTCGGTCTCGTCGTCCTGAACGGAGCCAAGGTCCAGTTCACCCCAGTCATGCGCGGCCCGCGCCAGTTGCAGCGCGTGTTGCTGCAGCTGAGCCGCGTGCAGCCGGAAGGCGAGCTGCCCGATGCCGACACCCTGCGCGCCAGCCTGCACTTCGCCCAGTCTCCCAGCGTGATCTTTGCCGCCAGCGACCTGCTCGACTGGCCCTCGCCGCTGTCGCAGGCATTGATTCGCCTGCGCGGCATGCGCCATGACGTGCGCGTGCTCTGCCTGCAGACCCAGGCCGAGGTCGACGCCAGCTTTTCCCCTGCGGCGGCCTACCGCGATCCCGAACAGGCGTCCGGCGTATTCCGCTTCGGCGCCGACCTGAAGGAGGGCTACCGCCGCGCGCGTGAGGAACACTTCGCCCAGGTGACGTCCAGCTGCCGCAAGGCCGACATTCCGCTGGTAGCGGCAACCATCGAGAAACCGCCCGCTGAAGTGCTGCGCCTGTGGTTGCGCAAACCCGGAGGCCGTCCATGAACGGGCTCTGGTGGCTGGCGCTGCCCATCCTGCTGCTGCCGGTCTGGTGGCACCGCAAGAAGCGCGAGCAGCTCAAGGCCGAGCCGCTGGCGACCAGCCGCTTCCTGCCGCGCACGGAACCGCGCCAGACGCGCGCATGGCGCTGGAACGATCTTCTGCTTCTCCTGGTGCGCTGCCTGCTGCTGGCCTGCGCGATCGCCTGGCTGGCCGATCCGGTCATGCCCTCGCGCGGCGACACGGTGGTGGTGGCGCAAGGGACCGATGCGGCATGGGCAGAACGCGAAATAGCGCAGGCCGGCCTTGATAAGGCCGAGCGCCTGTCGCTGCCGGCGGGGCAGGCCTTTGTCTTCCTGCGTGCGCACCAGCGCGAATGGCGTCCGGATGCCCGCCTGCTGGTGCTGGGCGACATCCCGATGCCGGCCATGGCGCCGGAGTTCGGCCGCCGCATCGAGGTGCGCACGCGGGCGCGCCCGCCCGAGAAAGTTGAGCGCCACGTGCACATCGCCAGCGAACGAGCCAACCATTGGCGTCGCGTCTTCGCCGGCCAGGGCGTGGTCTTCGACGAGGCGCCCGGGGCCACGACTTCGCTGATCGTCTGGGACCGCCCGGATGCGCCGCCTGCATCTCTGCGCGCGCCCCTGTGGCTGGTTGCTGACACAAGCGCCTTCCCGGAACTGAAGAAGGCGCCGCAGGCAGCGGGCCTGCATTATGCGGACAGCCCGCGCGGCCGCCTCTGGCATGCCGCGAGCTGGCCGCCGCAGACGGCGGACGCGGCGCGCACCCTGCTGGAAAACTGGCAGCGCCTGCATGCCGGGCCACCGGCCTACACCATGCCTGCGCGGGTATTCGAAGCCAGCGCCGGCGTCCGCGCCCCCGAGCCGAGCGGCGCGTTGCGCGGCATCCTGATGGCCCTGCTCGTGGCCCTGTTCGTACTTGAAAGGATCCTGAGCCATGCAAGAAGGCGCTGAGATCGTCCGGCGCGTCTGGCGCGCCGCCCAGTTGCGCCGCCTGCCCCTGTGGATCGTGGGCGCGCTGCCCTGGCTGCTCATCCGCTCGGCGCCGGGCCTGATCGCCTGGAGCGCCTTCTGCGCCTGGGACTGGGCCGTGCTGCGGCGCCGCGTCGCCATCGAATGGACCTCCTGGATCGACGGCGCCGTGCCGGAAATGGAAGACAGCAGCGCGCTGCTCGAGCACGCGCCGACGCCGGTCGCCCAGCTGCAAAGGAAGCGCCTGCTGGAGCGCATCGACGCCAGCGTGGGGGCGCCGCAGCTGCGCGCCATCGCGCGCGGCCGCATCAAGGCGGGCGCGCCCTGGCTGCTCGGCAGCGCGGTCGCGGCCGCCGGCATCTGGTTCGCAGGCAGCGGCGCGCCGCAGGGCAGCGCCGTGGCGCAGACCCGCCCGCGGCCTGCGATGGCTACCCTCGCCACCAACCAGGTCATCGTGCGCACCGCGCCCCCGGCTTATACCGGCGTGCTGCCCGTCGAGACCACGCCGCGCGACCTGCAGGTGCCGGAACAGACCCTCGTCATGTGGTGCGTGATGGACCCGAGCGCCATGGAAGAGACCATCGAAGCCAGCAACGGCCAGGTCTTCAAGCCGGGACGCGAGTGCGCGCGCTGGACTGCTGCCGAATCGGTGTTCTGGCGCTGGCGCGGCAACCGCTACACGATCAAGGTCATTCCCGACCAGCCGCCCGAGATCGCCATCACCGCCCCCACGCAGATGGTGCAGGAACTCTCCGAGACGGCGACCAGCGCCGCGATGGGCGTGCAGATCCGCGACGACTACGCCATCAGGCGCGCCACCCTGCACATGACGCTGGCGCGCGGCAGCGGCGAGAACATCCGCTTCACCGACCGCGAGATGCCGCTGCCTGCCGGCCCCGATCCGAAACAGCGCAACTGGTCGAAGCAGTGGCCGCTTTCGGAGCTGGGCATGGAGCCGGGGGACGAACTCTACTTCTTCGTGCGCGCCGTCGACAATGCGGCGAAGCCGCACACGGTGCAGTCGCCCACCTACACGCTGCGCTTGCCGGCCCCGCCTGAAGAGGCGGAAGAGGAAAGCGCCGCGATGCCGATGCTGGTCAAGCCGCAGAGCCTGCGCAGCCAGCGCCAGATCATCATCGATACCGAGCAGCTGGTCGCCGACATGCGCAGCACGAAGATGGGCGAGGACGCGGTGCGCGAGCGCAGCCAGAAGATCGCCGCCGACCAGGGCGCGCTGCGCCGCCGCTATGGCCAGTTCCTGGGCGAGGAGTCCTCGCTCTTTGCCGATGGCGAGGACGACCACGACGACCACGAAGACCATGGTCCCGGCGAGGGAAGCACTCAGGACATCCTGCACACCTACGGCCATGCCCACGACGAGGCCGAGAATGCGACCCTCTATGACGAGGCGACCAAGAAGGTGCTGCGCCGCGCGCTGGCCGCCATGTGGGATGCCGAAAAGGCGCTGCGCGCCATCACGCCGAAAGTGGCCTTGCCGCCCGAGCACAAGGCACTGGAAGCGATCAAGGAGCTGCAGCAGGCCGAGCGCGTCTACCTGCACAAGACCGCCTTCGTGCCGCCGCCGATCAAGGAAGAAAAGCGCATGAGCGGCGACATGGATGGCACCGCGAGTTACCGCCGCGCGCAGGAGGGCGGCGAGGAGCGCGTGCCGGAAGACGTGCGCCAGCTGGTGCAGGCCCTCTCGAACGACGGCCCGCTGCCGGCGCTGTGGACGCGCAGCGCCCACGACTGGGTGCGTACCCACATCAAGGACGACGAGCAGCGCCTGGCAGCCCAGGGTGCGATCCAGGACGTGCTTGACGGCCGCGCAGCCAGCCGTCCCGTGCTGCGCGCCTGGCTGCGCGCCGGCGCAGGGCAGGGCAAGGTGCTGCTGCAGGCGCGCGACAAGGTAGAGACACCATTCCTGCGCGCCTGGCGCGAAGGAGCGCCGAAATGAACGAGATGTGGATGCTGGCGCTGATCGGCGCCACGGGCGTCGCGAGCGCTGCCCTGTATGCGCGCCGCCGTCAATGGATCGACGCCCTGCTGGTACTGGTCGCCGCCATCGCACTCGGCCTGTTCGCCGCCGGCCTGCGTGTGCCGGGCGACAGCGGCCGCGTGCTCGCGCTGGAGCCGGGAACGCCGGCGCCGGTACTGGACGGCGTACGCGGCTTTTCGGTAAAGGGAGACGGCCTGCGCGCCGCGCAATGGAACGATTTGCCGGCCTTGCCCTTGCAGTGGGAACAGCCCAAGGGCGGCGCCATGCGCCTGGACTTCCCGCGCCGGCTCGCGCTCGGCCGCACCTTCACGCTGCGCCTGCAGCGCGAAGATAAAACCGAAGCGCATTTGCAGTTGTTGGCCGAGAACGGCCAGCCGATCGGCGAAGCGCGCGGCAAGGGCGACCTGGCGGTCGACTGGATGCCGCCGCTGGCCGAACGCATGGTGCTGCGCGCACGGCTGCTGGACAAGGACGGCAGGAAGATCGCCGAGGGCCCGGTGCCGCTGACGGTGCATGCACCTGCGATCCTGCGCGTAGAGGGCCGCTTCGGCGCGCCGTCCTTCGACCTGCGCACCCTGAACGAACTGCTGGTCGGCAGCGGCGCACTGCTCGACTGGCAGGTGGTGCTGGGACGGGATATCAGGCGCAGCGAGCTGCCGCGCGAGAACATGCAGGAACCGAACCTGCTGCTCGCCGACGCCGCCTGGTTCGAGCGCGCGGGCGCTGCGGAACGTTCCGCCCTGCTGGGCCGTGTCGCCGGCGGCGTGCCGCTGCTGGTACTGGGCGGGAACGCCAACGATCCGGCTTTCTGGTCGCGCTCCCTGCAACTGTCCTTGAAGGCGCAGCCTTCCGAGGCAAAAGCCGAAGGGCCGCTCGAGCTGGCGGTGGCGCCGCTCAACCCGGCCGCACGCGCCGCCGGCGAATGGACGGGTACGGACAATCTGGTGTGGACGCGCTCCTGGCAAAACGGCCGCATTGCCTGGCTGGGCGCCGCGGAATGGCACCGCCACGCGATCGCCGAGCCCCGGGCGCTGGCCCTGTGGTGGCAGGGTGTGCTGGACCGCGTGGGCGTGGAACTCTCCAGGGAAGTCGAATGGCTGGAACCGGAAGAACTGCCGCTGCCCGGCCAGCGCATGGAACTGTGCGCGCGCGGCGTGAGCGGCGACGTGAACTTCCCCGAGCTGAAGCTGGCGCGCACGTGGACGGCGCGGGTCGATTCCGCCTGCGTGGCCGTCTGGCCCGCCCGGTCGGGCTGGCTGCATGTGAAGGATGCGAAGGCGGGCGAGCATGCGGTCTACATCTACGCCCCCGAGGACTGGCCGCAGTGGCAAGCCGCGCAGCGCCGCGACGCGACGGCGCGCTACATGGCGCGTACCCCGGTCAAGGCCATGGAGGGTGCTGCGCGCGCATTCCCCGCCTGGCCCTTTGCCGCCGCGTTCGCGCTGGCGATGCTGTTGCTGTGGTGGCGCGAGCGCCGCTAGGGAGGACAATCATGGCAACCGACAGCCATTTCGTCGACTACATCATCGAACAGAGCGGCCTGGGTGCGCGGCTCACCAGCAGGAAGATGTTTGGCGAGTATGCGCTCTACCTGGACGGCATCGTGGTCGCTTTCGCCTGCGACAACAGTCTGTTCATCAAGCCCTCGCAGGCGGCCGTCCTGCTGGCGCCGGACCTGCCGCAAGGGCCGCCCTATCCGGGCGCCAAGGACTATCCGATTGCCGACGAGCTGCTCGACGATCCGGACGCCTTGCGCCGCCTGATCGTCGAGACGGCGGCCCTGATGCCGCCGCCAAAAGCGAAAAAGCCCGGCAAGGCCGGGCCGAAGAAGAAAGCGTGACCGGCTTAACCGATCCCGCCCTGCGCTTCCTTAGAAGGCGTAATCCACCTTCGCGTACATCGAGCGGCCATTGATGCCGAACGGGCAGGTCTCCCAGCAGTGGGTGAAGCCCAGTTGCGGGAACGGGGCGGCCTTGACCGGATCCCAGCGGGTAGGGTAGGTGTCGAACAGGTTGTTCACGCCGACCGAGAGGTTCAGTTTCGGCGTGAAGCTGTAGCGCGCGGTCAGGTCGACGATCCACTTCGCGTCCCATTTCTGGATGAAGCCAGGAGTAAAGCCCTGGCCTTCGACTTCGCCGAAGTAGTTGGCGCGCGCCGTCGCATTCCACGGACCCGTGGTGTAGTCGGCCGCCACCACGTGGTGCTGACGCGGCTGGCCTTTCTCGATCAGGGTCACCTGGCTGTCGTCGAACAGCTGGGCGCCAGTGAGCACCGCGGACTGCGAGTGGCGATCCTTCACCTTGGTGCGGTTGAAGCCGAGCTGGCCGGACAGCACCAGGGTCGAGCCTTGTCCGCGCGTGGTGTGCTGCGCCACCAGGTCGAAGCCGGTGGTCGAGGTGTCGATCGCATTGGTGAAGAACTGGGCCTGGCCCACGCGCAGCGGATCGAGGATGGCCTTGATCGGGCAGGCGGCAGCCGTCGCGCAGGCGCCCGATTCGGGGCTGATCGTGCTCGAGAACACGATGCGGTCGTCGATGTTGGTGCGGTACAGGTCGGCCGTCACCGAGAAGTTGCTGGTCGGGCGCAGGATCATGCCGATGCTGGCGCTCTTGGACGTTTCTTCCTGCAGCGGCGCGATGCCGAAGGCGCGCGTGACCGGGCTGTCCTCGCGCGCGGTCAGGGTCTCGGTCAGCACGCCGGCGGCGTTCAGATTGGTCGACACCGAGCTGTAGAACTTCTGCTGCACGCCCGGGGCGCGGAAGCCGGTGGAGCCGCTGGCGCGCAGGCCGACGGTGCGCGATGGGTCGTAGCGCAGGCTGAGTTTGCCGATGGTGGTGTTGCCGAAGTCCGAGTAGCGCTCGTGGCGCACCGCCGCGCCCAGCGACAGCGCATCGATCTTGCGTTCGACGTCGAGGTAGTAGGCGGTATTGTGGCGGCCGTCGTCCACTTCGGTGCCCGGGGTATAGCCCGGGAAGCCCTGGATGCCGGAGGCCGCGATGCCGCCGTTCTGGTTGCGGATCACCTTGCGCGGATCGTTGGTACGGCCGTACTGGTAGGAGACCGGATCGCCCGCGACGATCTGGTAGTTATCTTCGCGCCACTCGAAGCCGGCGCCGATGTAGAGCGGGCTGCCGGCCACCTGCATCGAGCCCTTGAAGTCGAGGTTCAGGGTGGTCTGGTCGAACTTCAGCTTGCCGGTATCGGCCTCCAGCGGCGAGCTGCCGTTCTCGTAGAAATAGCTGACGTTGAGCGAGTTCCGCTCGTGGAAACCGAGCTCGCTGCGGCCGTGGTTGACGCTCAGGTCCATGCTCCAGTCGCCCGTCAGGTCGTGGCGGTAGCCGAGGGCCAGCGAGGCGTCCTTGACGGTGGTGATGATGTTGGGCAGGAAGCCGTTCGGGTAGATGCTGGGGACGTTGCGGTCGTCGCCGGCCGAGCGGAAGAAGCCCGAGGAGTCGCCCTTGCGCTTCGATGCGCCGCCGAAGGTGTACAGCTCGCCCCCGCCGACCGGCAGCGAGGCGTTCATCCAGACATAGGCGTCCTTGGCCTTGCTGTCGCCGATGCGCTGGGTCACGCGCGGCGGATTCACGCGCGCCGTGTCCACGCCGGCGCGGTTGGTCTCGTCGCGGTCGCGCCACTCGGCCGACAGGTTCAGGTAGCCGCCGTCGGCGCCGAGCGCGAGGCCCTTGTGCGCGCTGGCCGAGTAGGTGTCGCCGTCGCCTTCCTTGGTGGTGCCGGCGCTGGCGCTGAGCTGGGTGTCGGTGGCGCCTTTCTTGAGCACGATGTTGATCACGCCGGCGATCGCGTCCGAGCCGTACTGCGCGGCCGCACCGTCGCGCAGCACCTCGATCGACTGGATGGCAGAGAGGGGAATCGCGTTGATGTCGGTGCCTGCCGAGCCGCGGCCGACGGTCTGCTGCACGTTGACCAGGGCCTGCTGGTGGCGGCGCTTGCCGTTTACCAGCACCAGCAGTTGGTCGGGGCCGAGGCCGCGCAGGGTGGCCGGACGGATGATGTCGGTGCCGTCGCTGATGAAGGTGGTCGTGAAATTGAAGGAGGGGTCGAGGTCCTGCAGCACCTTGCCCAGTTCGAGCGAGCCGGCGGTCTGCAGGTCTTTCGCGCTGATCAGGCCCACCGGCACCGCGGTATCCAGCGCCGTCTTGGCCTGGGTCCGTGAGCCCAGCACCACCACCGTCGCGGTATCGGATTGCGCCGCATTGGTCGCTGCTTCCTGCGCGAAGGCCGAAGCCATTGCCGATACCAGTGCCGTTACCAGAAGTGCCTGTTTCTTCCCTTGATTCACCATCTTGTCCCCTTCATTGAGTTAGATCGCCATCACGAAAACTAAGCCGCCCATAACTGCTGCGAATTGATTCTGCGCAAACATTTCCGTAAGTACAAGTGTCAACTGTGCAGGACGCAACACTTTTTGGAAATTATGCGTATTGACGAAAATGGCAGGGGAGACGCTTTACAAGCGGGGGAGAATGTGGCAATCGCGCTTGTCGATCAGGCGTGGTCGCGCATCCATTCCTTCAGGCCGTCGACCCATTTCCTGGCCGGCAGGTTGAGGTGGCGCCGGATTTCGCCGGCACGTTCGTATAGCAGGGCGAAGTCGATCTGCGGAGCGTTCTTGAAGGCGAGGACCACGATGTTCGCATCGTGCACCTCGGGCAGCCAGACCACGGCGTCGAAGACCTGCTGCATGGTGAGCAGGTTCTTGTCGTAGCTGTTGAAGTCCCCGAAGACGTTGGCCGTCATGATGCCGTCTTTCGCCAGGCAGTCGTAGCAGCCCTGGTAGAAGTCGAGCGAGTCGAGCACCGGGCCGCGCGCGTCGTGGTCGTAGAGGTCGACCTGCAGCACGTCGGCCTTGCCGTGGTTGTCGGCGTCGAGCACGAAGTCGAGGGCGTTCATCTCGCGTACCTCCAGGCGCGCGTCGTTCTCGGGCAGGCCGAACAGGGCGCGGCAGATCGCGATCACATTGGGGTTCAGCTCTGCCGCCGTCACCCGCGCTTCGGGAAAGCGCCGGTAGCAGAACTTGGTCAGCGCGGCGCTGCCCAGGCCCAGCTGGACGATGCGGCGCGGCGCATCCTGGAACAGCGTCCACATCATCATCATCTGCACGTATTCGAGTTCGATCGCGTCCGGCTTGGACAGGCGCATGGCGCCCTGCACCCAGGAGGTGCCGAGGTGCAGGAAGCGCACGCCGTCGAATTCGTCGATGGTGGCGGGCGGGTGGCCGGGTTGGGCGAAGCGGGAATCGATGCGGGAGTACGAGGGAGGCATGGGGGGGATGATACCGTAGGGTGGTCGGCTTCGCCGACCGCGCGTTCAACTCCCGGATGCGTGGTAGCGGCTCATGAAGTATTTGAACGCGTGGGCGGGGGACCTCCCACCCTACGCGATACCGTTGCGCCCGAACTCGCGAAAGCCGGGGCGTTCGTTCAAACGGTCGTAATAGGCGGCCACATGGCGGTAGTCCGGCCGCGCCATCGGCGTCATCATCCAGCGGTTGACCGACAGTCCGAGCACGACGTCGGCCAGGGTGAATTCTTCGCCCGTGACATGGGCGCCGGTCTTGCCGAGCTGCGCGTCGAGGATGCCGATGTGGCGGTTCCACGCAGCGATGCCGGCCTCGATCTGGGCCGGCTCCTGGTGGAGCGGCGAGTTGCGCACCAGCGCCATGAAGGCATAGCGCCAGGCCGTGTTCAGTTCGGTCGCCTGCCAGTCCATCCACTGCTCCACGCGCGCGCGGCCCCGGGCATCCGCCGGCAGCAGAGCGGAACCGAATTTGGCGCAGAGGTAGCGGCAGATCGTGTTCGACTCCCACAGCACGAAGTCGCCATCGACCAGCACCGGCACCATCGCATTCGGATTCAAGCCAGCATGCGAGGCGTTCCAGTCCTCGCGTTCGTAAGAAAGGCCGAGTTCGGCGCAGGTCCACAAGACCTTGCGGACGTTGACCGAGGTGGTCTTGCCGATGATCTTCATGCGGGGCTTCCTGGCATCAGGGGAAGGATGAGGGTCACGGCCAGGCCGCCGCCCTCGCGATTGGACAGCAGGATGCGCCCGCCGTGGGCTTCGGCGATCTCGCGCGCCAGCGCCAGCCCCAGGCCGGTGCCGCTGCGCTTGGTCGAGTAGAAGGGTACGAGGGCGTTGGCGAGGACGGCGTCGCTCATGCCGGCGCCGCGATCCAGCACGTCGATGCGCAGGGCGTCCTGCACGCGCCGGACGTCCAGCTCGACGTCCTCAGGCGCGGAGCCCGATTCGTGGGCATTCTTGAGCAGGTTGAGCAGGGCCTGTTCCATCTGTGCCGCATCGATCCAGGCCGGCGCCGAGGGCAGCTCGCCGGCGAGGCGGAAGGCCACCTGGTCGGCCAGCCGGCCGACAAACGCGTCCCAGGGCGTCGGTTCCAGGCGCGGCGTGGGCAGCTTGGCGAAGCGTGCGTAGCCGAGGATGAAGGTCTCGAGGTGGCGGGTGCGCTCGCCGATGGTCTGCAGGATCTGCGGCAGGCGCTCGGTCTGGCCGCGCCGCACCAGCTCCGCGCCGGAATGCGCCAGCGAGGCGAGCGGCGCCAGCGAGTTGTTGAGTTCATGGCTGATCACGCGGATCACCTTCTTCCAGGTCTGCACTTCCTGGCGCCGCAGCTCGGTGGTGAGGTGGCGCAGCAGCAGCAGTTCGTGGCGGCGGCCGTTCAGGGTGAAGCTGCTGCGCGCCAGGTGGTAGACCTCTTCGTCCTCGGCCTCGCCGGCCGTGAACAGGCCGTCGCCGCCGCGCGCCAGCGCTTCCCTCAGGGCCGGCGCCGCATGTTCGAGCACCTCGCCCAGATGGTGGCCCTCCAGCTTGCGGCCTTCGGAGAGCAGCTGGCGCGCGGCCAGGTTGGCGTACACGATGGCGCCGCTGCCCGCGCCGGAGTTCGTTACCAGCAGCATGGCCACCGGCGTGTTCTGGACCATGGTGTCGAGCAGCAGCTCGCGCTGCACCAGGCCGAGGCGCTGCTCGCGCAGCACCTTGCCGAGTTCGTTGTGGGCGGCGATCAGGTCGGCCAGCTCGTCGTTCTGCGGCCAGTGCAGGCTGAAGGAGAAGTCGCCGTCGCGGTAGCTCGTCACCGTGCCCTCCAGCGCCCGGAACAGCGACAGGATGGGCTGGATCTGCGAGCGGATGGTGATGATGGCGATCGGGACGATGGCCAGCAGGCAGGCGCAGAACACCAGCACGGGCTGGCCGGGGAAGAGGTGGTCCAGGCCGAGGGCGATCAGGATGCCGAGCGCGAGCAGGGTGCCGACCAGCGCCGACCAGCGCGTGACCAGCGAGAGCCGAAAGCCCCTGCGCTCCGCGCTCATGCCGTGCGTGCGATGCCGAGCCGCTCCATGCGCCGGTACAGGGCCTGGCGCGACAGTCCGAGTTCGGCGGACGCCTGGGCCACCACGCCATTGGCGCGGGCCAGGGCCTGCACGATGGCCTCGCGGTCGGGTTCCGCATCGTGGCTGTTGCCGACGGCCAGCGGCAGGCCGAGGTCGGCCGCCTTGATCACCGCGCCCTGCGCCAGCAGGCTGGCGCGCGCCATCACGTTCTTCAGCTCGCGCACATTGCCGGGCCAGTTGTGGGCCAGCAGGGCGCTCTCGGCAAGCGGGTGCAGGGTCTTCCCGCGCAGGAAGGACAGGGCCAGGGGCAGGATGTCGCCCGGACGGGCGGCGAGTGGCGGCAGGCGCAGCTCGATCACGTTGAGGCGGTAGAACAGGTCTTCGCGGAAGGTCCCGGCGCGGATCATGGCGGACAGGTCGGCATTGGTGGCGCTGATCACGCGCACCTTGACCTGGCGCTCGCGGTTCGAGCCCAGGCGTTCGAAGCGGCCGGTCTCCAGCACGCGCAGGAGCTTCATCTGCCCGGCCAGCGGCAGGTTGCCGATCTCGTCGAGGAAGAGGGTGCCGCCGTCGGCCGCCTCGAACTTGCCTTCGCGCGCTTTCGAGGCGCCGGTATAGGCGCCGGCATCGGCCCCGAACAGCTCGGCCTCGATCAGCTCGGAGGGCAGGGCGCCGCAGTTGAGCACCACGAAGGGCCCGTTCGCCACCTGCGAGTTGGCCTGGATGATCTCGGCGATGCGTTCCTTGCCGGTGCCGTTCGGGCCCGTGATCAGGACCGGCACGTCGGCGCGCGCCACCTGGCAGGCCAGGGTGAGCACGCGTTCGGTGGCCGGGTCCTGCCACACCAGGCCGCGCAGGTCGAAGTTCTGCTCCAGCTCGCGCTTGGCCTTGCGTTCGCGCTGCAGGCGCTGGTTGAGGGCGCGGTTGGCCTGGCCCAGCTCGATCAGGTTCGTGACCGTGGTGAGCAGGCGCTCGTCGTTCCAGGGTTTCGACAGGTAGTCGGCGGCGCCGGCCTTGATCAGCTCCACGGCCGCGTCCAGGTGGGTCCAGGCCGTGAGCAGGATGACCGGCAGGTCCGGGTGGCGCTTGCGGATCTCGCGGAACAGGGTCACGCCTTCCTCGCCCGACGTCGTGTCGGCCGTGAAGTTCATGTCCTGGATGACCAGGTCCACCGACTCGCGCTCGAGGATGGCCAGCCCCTCGCTCGGGGACGCCGCGCGCAGCGAGGCGATGTCGTGGAGGGAGAACAGGACCTCGAGCGCGATGGCGACCGCGGCGTTGTCGTCGATGATCAGTACAGTGGGCATGGCGACAAGCATATCATTGCTGCAAACACATCAGGCACTGCGGGTCGCGGTCGCCGGCGAAATGCTGGCCGCGCGCCATGCCGGGCCGTAGGCGGCCAGGATGCCGAGCGCCCAGAACACCACCGCACCGCCCACCAGGTAATGCACGGGCAGGCGCGCCATCTCGAGCTTCGTCACCAAGAGGTGGTTCAGGCTCAGCCCGAACAGCACGCCGCCGAACACGCCGGCGCTGGTGATCATGAAGTTTTCAAGGATGAAGTAGCGCAGGATGTCGAGCTTGCGGGCGCCCAGGGCGCGGCGCACGCCGATCTGCTTGCGGCGCTGGGTGACCCAAAGGCTGGCCATGCCGACGATGCCGCTGCTGGTGACGAGCAGCAGCAGGACGCTCACCGTGATCAGCATCCACGACAGGGCCAGGTCGGCGCGATAGCGGTTCTTGCGGTCTTCCTCGACCGTTTTGGCCTGCATGATGACCGGCGTGGCGGAGGACTTGCGCAGCGCCTCCTCGGCTTCCTTGATGACGCGGTCGCGCTGGCCGGGCTCGGTGCGGATCGCATACATATTGCCGGGGCGGCCATACACGCGCGCCGGGACGATAGTGGCGAATTCGGCCCGTTCGCCCATTTCGCCGTGGGCCGACTGTAGACGCTCGACCACGCCCACGACCTGCGAGGACAGGGCGCCGTCGCCGGTGCCGAACCAGACCTGCTTGCCGATCGCGGTGGAGGCGCCGGGCCACATCTTCTCGGCCAGGGCCTTGGTGACGATGACCTGCTTGGGCAGCTCGCGCTGCTCGTTCTCGTTGACCTCGACGATCTCGCCCGGGAGGAAGTCGCGGCCCTCGACCAGCTTCAGGCCGAAGGTCTTGATCAGGGAGTCGCCGGACACGTACTGCGAAGCGACCGCGGTTTCGCGTTCCTGGCCCTGGTCGACGGCCACGCTGTTGTTGCTGCCGCTGCGCGACAGCGGCATCTGCGACACCTGGGCCACCGAGGCCACGCCCGGCACCGCGCGCAGGACCTCGGTCTCGCGCCGGATCGTGGCCAGCATCTGTTCGGGGCCGTCGGTGTTCAGGTTGCGCACCTGGAAGTAGAAGGTGGAGGCTTCATCGAGCAGGCCGGAAGGACGCGCCGCCACGGCGCGCCGCTCTTCGACGATGTGCAGGGCGTTGGCCAGGATACCCAGGCTCAGCGCGACCTGCAGCGCAACCAGGATCGGACCGGTTTTGTTCCGCAACAGGGCGGACAGGATGGGACGGATTTCCATGATGGTCTCTCGTTCTTGTCAAGGGTGCGTCATTGCGACTTGAGCTGGATGGCCGGCGTCACCTGGCAGGCGCGCCAGGTCGGCAGCAGGCCGGCGAGGAGGGCCGCCAGCACCGACATGACGAAGGTCAGCAGCAGCATCTGCCAGTCCATGCGTGCGACGATCGCCATGCCGCGGCTCTGCATGCCGATCAAGGCCAGGGCGCCGAAGGCCAGCACCAGGCCCAGCAGGCCGCCCACCAGGCCGACCACGCCGGTCTCGATCAGGAACTGCTTGAACACGTCGGCGCGCGAGGCGCCCAGCGCGCGCCGCACGCCGATCTCGGCGGCGCGCACCGAGAATTTCGCCAGCAGCAGGCCGACGGTGTTCACCAGGCAGAGGATCAGGAAGCCGAACGCCAGCCAGGCCTGCAGCTTGCTGTCGTTGCCGACGACCTTCATCTGTTCCATCCACTCCATCACGTTGTACAGATCGTTCGGCGCATTGCGCTTCAGGCGGCCGAGCGTGCGCTGGTCGTTGGCGTAGTTGTCGAGCCAGGACTGCAGCTCGGCGCGGTCGGCGCTTGACTTGGTCTCGAACCAGAACTGGATCCAGGTGCATTCCGACAGCAGCAGGTTGGCGAAGCCGGGGTCGCGGTTGGCGTTGCAGCTCATGCTGCCGTTGTGGCCCATCTCGTGGCGCAGCGCATTCGAGAAGGGAATGAAGAATTCCTCGCCCTGTCCGAAGCGGCTGCCGCCGATCAGCTTGTAGTAGCGCGGCACCGGCGCCCAGGTATCGGTCACGCCGACCACGGTATAGGGGAAGCCGCCGATGCGCAGCTGCTTGCCGACCGGGTTCGCATCGCCGAACAGCTTCTCGGCGGTCTCGCGGCCGAGCACGACCACGTCGGCGCCGCGGGTGTCGTCACCCTCGGTCCAGGCCTGGCCGTGCAGGAAGGGCACGTTGAACATCGCAAAGAAGTCCCGGGTCGGCGCCATGCCGGACGCGTTGAAGGCCGGGATGTCGGTACGCGGCGGCTCGACCGGACGCATGACGCCGTACATGGCGGTGCGGCGTTCGCCCTGGCCGCTCTTGAGGAAGTTGGCGGCGTCGATATAGCCCAGCTGGTCGTCGTTGCGGCCGTCGCTCGGCACCCAGCCTTCTATCTGGCCGTTGTCGACGAGCGGCACGAACAGGCGGTCGCTCTTCTCGGGAATCGGGTCGCCCGACATCACGTGCAGGATGGTGAGCGTGGAGACGCTGGCGGCCACGCCGATGGCCAGGGTCAGCACCATCAGCGCGGTCAGCGCCGGGTTGCGGCGCAGGCTGCGCACGCCGAGCTTGAAGTAGTAGGAGAACATGGCGCCGTGCTCCTTATGCCGTGGCCTTGTCGACCAGGGTCGGGCCCTTGCGCACCAGGTCCGAGACCTGGCCGTCGATGATGTGCACGTTGCGGTGGGTGCGCACGGCCAGTTCCGGGTCGTGGGTCACCATCAGGATGGTGGTGCCGGCCGCGTTGATCTCTTCCAGCAGCTCCATCACGCCGCGCGCCATCTGGGTATCCAGGTTACCGGTCGGTTCGTCGGCCAGCAGCAGTTTTGGACTGCCGGCCAGGGCGCGCGCGATCGCCACGCGCTGCTGCTGGCCGCCGGACAGCTCGGCCGGGAAGTGCTTCATGCGCGAAGCCAGGCCGACTTTCGACAGCGCGTCCTCGATCCGCTCCTTGCGCTCCTTGGCGTTGAAGCCGCGGTAGCGCAGGGGGACGTCGACGTTGTCGAACAGGTTCAGGTCGGGGATCAGGTTGAAACCCTGGAAGATGAAACCGAGCTTCTCGTTGCGCAGGCGAGATCTGGCCGCGTCGTCCAGGCCCTTCACGTTGACGCCGTCGAGGACGTACTCGCCCGAGGTGAATTCCTCCAGCAGGCCGGCGATGTTCAGGAAGCTGGTCTTGCCGGAACCGGAAGGACCGGTGACCGTGACGAACTCGCCCTGCTTGACTTCGATCTCGAAGCCGCGCAGCGCGTGGGTCTCGATCATGTGGGTGCGGTACACCTTGCTCAGGTTGGTCATGCGCAGCATGGGTTTCTCCTTGTTTGTCTTGTCAGGTTGTTCAGCGATTGATCGAGACGCGTGATGCGTTGTTGAAGGTATCCGTGCCGGCGATGACCACCTTGTCGCCGGGCTTGAGGCCCGACAGGATCTCGACGGCGGAAATGCTGGTGGCGCCCAGCTGGACCGGGGTACGCACGGCGATGCCGTTGTCCACCTTGTAGGCGAAGCGTCCGCCTTCGCTTTCGACGAAGGGGCCGCGCGGCAGCATCACGACGTTCGGGCGCTCCTCGATCAGCAGGCGCGCGGTCACGCGCTGGCTCTGGCGCAGGCCCTTGGGCTGTTCGCCGTCGAAGCGCACGCGCGCCAGCACCTGGTTGCGCACGACTTCGGGCGAGAGCGCCGACAGCTTGCCGGTGGCCTTACCCGAAGGCAGGGTGATCTCGGCGTTCATCCCGAGGCCGATGTCGGCCACATAGGATTCCGGCACCTCGACCTCGACTTCGAGCTTGGACAGGTCGACCAGGGTCATCAGGGGCGCATTGGCGGCGACCACCATGCGGTTCTGGACGTTCAGGGTGCCGATGAAACCGTCGACGGGCGCGCGCACGGTGAGTTCGTCGACGCGGCGCTGGGCGTTGGCCAGCGACAGGCGCTGGCGTTCCAGCTCATTGATCTTGGTCTTCAGGGCCAGCTGCACGTCGTCGCCCTCCAGGTTGGCCGCCTGGGTGGCGTGGCGGGCGCGGATCTCGGCCGAGTTCAGGGCGTCCTTCGCCTTCTGGTAGTCGATCTTGGCGATGATGCCGACCTGGGCCACGCCTTCGTAGCGTTCCAGGGTGCGCTGGGCCGACAGGCGTTCGATCTCGGCGGTGTCGGCTTCGCGCTGGGCCAGCAGCTTCTGCTTGCGCGACAGGATCTGCTGGCGCGCCACTTCCGCTTTCAGCTGCTCGTAGCTCGAGACTTCGCGCTTGAGTTCATCGGTGAGGTCGGGCGACTCCAGCACGGCCAGCACGTCGCCCTTTTTCACGGTGTCGCCGGCCGCCACCTTCAGGTTGACGGTGGCCGGAGCTGTCGAGTACAGGGTGGGGCTGACGGCGGCCACGATGCGGCCGTTGACCGAGGCGTCGCGCACCAGGGTGCCGCGGCTGACTTCGGCGATGCGCAGGCGCGCTTCGTTGACCGAGTGTTCGCTGCTGCTCCAGGCGCCGAGCACGGCGGCGGTGACGGCGGCGACGGCCACCAGGCCGCCCACCCACAGGGCGCGGCGCTTGATCTTGTGGACGGGCGCCGCGGTCAGGACGGCGTCTTGTTGTGAGGTATCGCGGATCATGGCTTCTCGATGACAACGTAGGATGCCGCTGTCAATGCATGATCCGTGCCAGTGTTGCAAGTACTTGATTTAACAGGAATCGTGCGGCCGGACCCTGTGTCCGCGGTGTCCGTCAATACCTGCCCGGACAGATGGGCGGACAGGGCGGACAGCGGACCCGGCAGTCGACGATATGTACGCCTTGCGGTATCGTATGGCGTTCAACATTTCTTCAGGATCCCCATGCGGTTTCCCCGTCTTGCCTGCCTCTTGGCCCTGTGCGCCGTGTTCCTTCCGGCCCACGCACAGAAACCCGCGAGCCGCGCCGAAGCGGTCAAGATCGTCGCCGACATGCGGCGCATCGTCACGCCGGAGGGCATCGAACGGACCCAGGCCGTGCGCATCGGCGGCATCGACCAGTGGATCTCGGTGCGCGGCGTCGACCGCCGCAATCCCGTCCTCCTGATGATCCATGGCGGTCCGGGCTATGTGAGCATGCCGACCAGCTGGTACTTCCAGCGCGGCTGGGAGGATTACTTCACGGTGGTGCAGTGGGACCAGCGCGGCGCCGGCAAGACTTATGCGGCCAACGATCCGGCCGTGGTGACGCCCACCATCACGCGCGCGCGCATGGTCGAGGATGCGGTGGAGATGGTCGCCTGGCTGCGCCGCGAGTTCGGCAAGGAGCGCATCTTCGTGCTCGGCCATTCCTGGGGCAGCACGCTCGGGCTCGAGGTGGCGCAGCGCCATCCGGAGTGGCTGCACGCCTACATCGGCGCCGGCCAGGCCACCAATGGGCCGGAAGGCGAGCGGCGCGGCCTGCGCTTTGCCCTCGATGCCGCCCGCCGCGACGGCAATGCCCAGGCCGTGCGCGAGCTGGAAGGTCTCGGCGACTATGCCGCGCCGGGACGGCCGATCAGGCTGGCCGACGTCTTCCTGCAGCGTAAATGGCTGGGCCATTATGGCGGCGCCGTGCATGGACGCCGCAACTTCGACCACGAAGGCGCCGCGGCCCGCCTGGCGCCCGAGTATTCGGACGCCGACCTGGCCACCATGTGGAAGGCCAACGACATCTCGACCGAACGCCTGCTGACGGAGGTCGTGTCGACGGACTTCAGCAGGATCACGCGTTTCAGGTGCCCGCTCATCCTGCTCAACGGCCGCCACGACTACAACGTGTCGGCCAGCCTGGCGGCCGAATGGTTCGAGAAGGTGCAAGCGCCGTCGAAAGCGCTGGTCTGGTTCGAGCATTCGGCGCACGAGATGTTCAACGAAGAACCGGGCAAGATGCTGGTGGCGCTGGTGCGCCACGCACGGCCGATCGCGGAGAAGGCGGGCGACGCGGCGCCATGATCCGCGCCGCCCCGGGGCTTACTTCGGCGGCTTCTGCTTCTGCGCGTAGGTGCCCATGATTTCTCCCTTGCCGATCACGTGGCCCTGCATCGCTTGCAGCAGCTGGTCGCGGTCGGCGCCGAAGGGAACCTCGAGCATCTTGTCGAGGGCGTAGACCTGGAAGTGGTAGTGGTGCGGCTTGTCGCCCACCGGCGGCTTGGGTCCGAAGTAGCCCGTCGAGCCGCGCGTGTTGCGGCCCTGGAGCACGCCCTCCGGATCGGTCAGGCGCGGCTGCTCCTGCAGGCCCTCGGGCAGGCTGGTGACCTCGGCCGGGATATTCCAGGCCAGCCAGTGCACGAAGGGCGTGCTAGGTGTCGCATCCGGGTCTTCCATGATGATGGCGTAGGACTTCGCGTTCGGCACCGCTTTCCAGGTGAGGGCTGGGGAGACGCCGTCGGCATACTCACTGTACTTCTGGTCCATCGCGCTGCCGGCCTTGAAGCTCGGGGAGCTCACCGTGAGCGTGCCTTGCGACTGGGTCTCCGCGCGCTTGTTCGCCAGCGGCACGCCGTTGCCCTTGTTGGCCTGCTGCTGCATCGGGCCGGCAGGCGCCATGGCGGTCAGATTGCCGGGTTTGCCGGTACTGTGGGCGATGCGGTAGATCACGCCGTTGGCGTCGTCCGCCATCAGCAGCGAACCGTCCTTGGCCCAGGCCAGGCCGACCGGGCGGGCGATGTGGGTCTTGCCGCCGTCCGTGAGGAAGCCGGTGACGAAGGGTTCGACCGACTGCGCCTGGCCGTTCGCGAAGCGCACCCGCACGATCTCGTAGCCGGAAGGCTGGGCGCGGTTCCAGGAGCCGCGCATGGTGACGAAGGCGTCGTTCGCATATTCGGCCGGGAAGCCGCCGCGGTGGCCGAACACCATCTGCATCGGGGCCGCGTGGGCGGTGTAGCCGAGCACCATCGGTGTGCTCCTGGCCTTCCACTCTTCCTTCTTGATTTCTCCCACCGGGGTGCTCTGCGGGTAGATCTCGCCGCCGCCGTAGACGTGGGGCCAGCCGTACATCTTGCCCATCTCGATCTTGTTGACCTCTTCCGGCTGCTGTTCGTCGCCGAGGAAGTCGATGCCATGGTCAAAAGACCACAGTTCGCCGGTCTGCGGATGCCAGTCGAAGCCGATGGTGTTGCGCAGGCCGGAGGCGAAGATGCTGCGCTGCTTGCCGTCGGGGGAGACGCGCAGGATGGTGGCGTTTTCCGGATTGCTTTCGTTGCAGGTGTTGCAGGTGCTGCCCACGGTGAGGTAGAGCATATTGTCCGGTCCGACCGCGATGGTGCGGTTCGGGTGCTGGCCGGAATCCGGCAGGTCGCCGATCAGGAGTTTCAGTTCGCCCAGGCGGCCGTCCGGCTTGACGTCGGCGACGAACAGTTCCTTGACGGTGACGAGGTAGAACTTGTTGTCCTTGATCGCCATGCCGTGGGCGCCGGCGCGGTTGGCGACCTCGATCGGCGCGCCGTCCGCGCGGCCGTCGCCGTTGGCATCCTTCAGCAGCAGCACATCGCCCTGGTCGCGCCGGCTCACGTAGATGTCGCCGTTCGGCGCCACCGCGATGATGCGGGCGTTCTTCAAACCGGTCGCGAAGGGCGTGACCGTGAAGCCGTTCGGGGCCTTGATGGCGCGCATGCGCTCCGGTGTCGCCTCGACCTTGTTCGGCTTGAAGATATTGGCCGTGGCCGACGCGCGCGTGCCGTCGCCCTGCTGGGCGAATGCCGCGCCGACCGCCATGCCGAGTACCGCTGCTGTCGTCACGCGTTTCATTTTGGCAACTCTCCCTCTTCACGTTATATGGATGTGAAAAGGGAGCGTGCCAGAACCTCAACCGGCGGTATGTGGGAGAACGTACGCAGCCGGTCGCAGCAAGGCGGCGCGGCGCGGGACAATCGCCGGTCAGGCCGCTTCGCGCAGCGTGCGCGCCGCCGCCACCATGTTCTCCAGCGCCGGCAGCACCTCTTCCCAGCGGCGCGTCTTGAGGCCGCAGTCCGGATTGACCCACAGCTGCGCGGGCGGAATGCGCGCCGCCGCTTCGCGCATCAGCTTCACGATCTGCTCGCGACTCGGCGTGTTGGGCGAGTGGATGTCGTAGACGCCGGGGCCGATGCCGTTCGGGTAGCGGAAGCCGTCGAAGGCGTCCAGCAGCTCGAGGCCCGAGCGCGAGGTCTCGATGGTGATCACGTCGGCATCCATGGCGGCGATGGCCTGGATGATGTCGTTGAACTCCGAGTAGCACATATGGGTGTGGATCTGCGTCGCATCGCGCACGCCATTGGCGGCGATGCGGAAGGCCTCGACCGCCCAGCCGAGATAGTCGTCCCATTTGTCGCGGCGTAGCGGCAGGCCTTCGCGCAGCGCCGCTTCGTCGATCTGGATGATGCGTACGCCCGCGCGTTCCAGGTCCTGCACCTCTTCCCGAATGGCGAGGGCCAACTGGCGGCAGGTGGCGGCGCGCGGCTGGTCGTCGCGCACGAAGGACCAGTTGAGCATCGTGACCGGGCCGGTGAGCATGCCCTTCATCGGTTTGCTTGTGAGCGACTGGGCGTAGCGGGTCCATTCGACCGTCATCGGGCGCGGGCGGCGCACGTCGCCGTAGAGGATGGGCGGCTTGACGCAGCGCGAGCCATAGGACTGCACCCAGCCGTTGGCGCTGAAGGCATAGCCGTCGAGCTGCTCGCCGAAGTATTCGACCATGTCGTTGCGTTCGGCCTCGCCGTGCACGAGGACGTCCAGGTCCAGCGCTTCCTGCTCGCGCACGCAGCGCCGAATCTCGGCTTGCATGGCGGCGCGGTAGCCGTCGGCGTCGAGTTCGCCGCGCTTGTGGCGCTGGCGTGCCTGGCGGATCTCCGGCGTCTGCGGGAAGGAGCCGATCGTGGTGGTGGGATAGCTGGGCAGGTTCAGCACCGCCGCCTGCTCGGTGAGGCGCTGGGCGTGCGGGCTGGCGCGCTGGCCCATCTCCGGGGTGATGGCGGCGACGGCCTGGGCGACTTCCGGACGGTGCACGCGTTTCGACGCGCGGCGGCGGTCGACGGCGGCGGCATTGGCCAGCAGCGCTTCCTGCACCTTGACGCGGCCGTGGTCGAGGGCGCATGCCAGCAGGCGCAGCTCTTCCAGCTTCTGCACGGCGAAGGCGAGCCATGAGCGGATTTCCGGGTCCAGATCGGTCTCGAGCTCCAGGTCGACGGGGACATGCAGCAGCGAGCACGATGGCGCGATCCACAGGCGTTCCTGCAGCTGCCGCTGCACCGGCTCCAGCCAGGACAGCGTCGCGTGCAGGTCGGTCTTCCAGATGTTGCGGCCGTCGACGACGCCGAGCGACAGGATCTGCTGCGGCGCCAGCAGCGCGATGGCGCTTGCTACTTCGTGCTCGGCGTTGATGGCGTCCAGGTGCAGGCCGGCGACCGGCAGCTTGCAGGCCAGCGGCAGGTTCTCGCCGAGGGGACCGAAATAGGTGGCCAGCAGCAGCTTCGGGCCGTGGCCCTGCAGGGCGGCATAGGCCTCCTCGTAGGCCTGGCGCCAGCGCGGATCGAGGCTTGTCGCGAGGGCCGGTTCGTCGACCTGCACCCACTCGACGCCTTCGCTGGCGAGCCAGTCGAGCAGCCGGGCATACACCTTCAAGAGGGCAGGCAGCAACGCCAGGCGCTCGCTGCCGTCCTTCGACTTGCCGAGCCAGAGATAGGTGAGGGGCCCGAGGATCACCGGCTTGGCGTGCACACCGGCGTCCTGCGCCTCGCGCAGCTGCGCCTGCAGGCGGCTGGTGTCGAGGGCGAAGGTGGTGGTGGCGTCGAACTCGGGGACGATGTAGTGGTAGTTGGTGTCGAACCACTTGGTCATCTCGCCGGCATGCACGCAGCCGCAATCGGCGTCGCCCGGCGCACGGCCGCGTGCGACGCGGAAGTACTGGTCGAGCAGCGTGCCGCCATGGCCGTGGGCGCGGGCCGGGATGTGTCCCAGGGTGAAGCTCATGTCGAGCACCTGGTCGTAGAGGGAGAAGTCGCCCACGGGAGCGTAGTCGAGCGCGGATTGCTGCGCCCAGTGGCGGGTGCGCAGCTCGGCGGCCTGCGCTTCCAGTTCGCCGGCGGTGGCGGCGCCTTGCCAATAGCGTTCCAGGGCGAATTTCAGTTCGCGCCGGGCGCCGATGCGGGGAAAGCCGAGGTTGTGTGTGGTGGTCATGGCAGTGGTCCTGTTGATGTCGAAGCCATGATAGGACGGACAACTCATGAATAAAATTGATATGATTTCATATATCCATCGATTTTCTTCATGCATATGATCGAGCGTTTCCATCTCCTGATCCTGCGCGAGGTCGCGCAGCGCGGCTCGCTGACGGCTGCCGCCGAGGCGCTGCACCTGACCCAGTCCGCACTGAGCCACGCGATCCGCAAGCTGGAAGGGCAGCTTGGCGTCGACGTCTGGATCCGCGACGGCCGCAGCTTGCGTCCGACCCCGGCCGGCCTCTATCTGCTGGCTTTGGGCGGGCGCCTGCTGCCCCAGCTCGAGCACGCCGAACGCCTGATGGCGCAGTATGCGCAGGGGCAGCGCGGCACCCTGCGCATCGGGATGGAGTGTGCGCCCTGCTACCAGTGGCTGCTGAAGGTGGTGGCGCCCTATCTCGCCGCCTGGCCGGACGTCGACGTGGACGTCAAGCAGCGCTTCCAGTTCGGCGGCATCAAGGCGCTGGAGGAGTGGGAGATCGACGTGCTGGTGACGCCCGACCCGGTGCACAAGGCGGGCCTGGCCTGGGTGCCGGTGTTCGACTACGAACAGGTGCTGGTGGTCGCGAAGCGCCATCCGCTCGCGGGGCGGGAGTACGTCGAGCCCTGCGACCTGGTGGAGGAAGTCCTGATCACCTACCCGGTCGACATCGACCGCCTCGACATCTACAACGCCTTCTTCCTGCCTGCCGGCTGCGCGCCGCGCCAGCGCAAGACCATCGAGACCACCGACATCCTGCTGCAGATGGTCGCCAGCGGACGCGGCGTGGCGGCACTGCCGCGCTGGCTGGTCGAGGAGTACGCGGTGAAGATGCCGGTGGTGCCGGTGCGCCTGGGCCAGAACGGCATCCCGAAGAGCATCTTCCTCGGCAGGCGCGCGGACGACGCCGCGGTCGAGTACCAGGACGCCTTCATCCGCCTGGCGGCCGGCATCGGTGACAATGCTTGAGATTTGGAGAGCGGCCGCGCTGCTAGGATCGCGGCATGATCCGATCTCTCCTGTCCGACCTGCTTCGCCCTGTCACCGATTTCTTCAAGCCCGAGGCCGAACGCGAGCCACCCACGCCATTCTTCACGCCGGAAGAGATCAGCCGCCTGCATTGCGTCACGCCGGACAGCCGCGCCGCGCTCGATGCCCAGACCTGGCAGGACCTGCTGCTCGAACCCTATGAGGAAACGCTGACGCGGCAGACCAGCATCTTCGGCCGCCAGCTCCTGCACCGCCGCCTGCGCGCGGGCCTGGACGACCGTGAAACCGCCGCCCTCGGCGAACGCCTGCGCGGCCTGCTCGACGATGCGCCCCGTGTCGACGCGCTCATGAAGGCCCTGCGTCCCCTGCGCCACGCCGAGACCGAAGTCGCCGGCCTGCTGTTCGAAGGCGAGGCGCCAAGCCCGCCGGCCTGGGCGCGCTTCACCTGGGTGCTGCCGCTGCTCCTGCTCCTGTCCCTGGGTTTGCTCCTCACGCAGCCGCTGGGCTGGATGGCGACCCTGGCCGCCGTGGCGCCCCTGATGGGACTGCAGATCGCCTGGCACCGCCGCGTCGAAGCCTGGAACCAGGTCCTGAACAGCCTGCAGGCCCTGCTGGCGGCGAGCACCAGGCTGGCGGCGCTCGGCGGGCCGCTCCTCGAGCCCTTCGTTGCGGCGCGCGCGCAGAACGCGCGCCTGCACCAGCGCCTCGCGCGGCCGCTGCTGTTTCGCGCCTTCCCGCCCGCCGAGTCCTATTTCAACTGGTTCGCCGCCTGCAATGTGCGCCGTTTCTGGCGCACGATGGAGGCGGTGCACGCGGCGCGCGACTTCCTGCGCGAGCGCTACCTGGAGGCCGCCACGCTGGAAGCCGACGTCACCCTGGCGCGCCACCTGCGTGGCCTGGATCACTGGTGCTGGGCCGGGCGCAGCGCACCGCGCGTACTGGAGCTGGAAGAGGGCGTGCATCCGCTGATGGACAGGCCGGCCGCGCTGTCGGTGGCGCTGGACGGACGCGGCGCCTTCATCTCGGGCCAGAACGCCTCGGGAAAAAGCACCTTCCTGCGCATGGTGGGCCTGAACCTGGTGGCGGCGCGCGCCTTCGGCTTCTGCTACGCGAAGCGCGCGGTGCTGCCGGCGGTGCCGGTACGCGCCAGCATGCAGAACGAGGATTCGCTGCTGGGCGGCGAGAGCCTGTACATGTCCGAACTGCGCCGCGCGCGCGAACTGCTGGACGCCAGCGGCGCACCAGGCGGCATCTGCCTGATCGATGAAGTCTTCCGCGGCACCAATCACCTGGAATCGGTGTCCAGCGCCGCGGCGGTGCTGGAAAGCCTGGCGTCACGCGACCTGGTGCTGGTGTCCTCGCACAACCTGGTGCTGGCGCGCATCCTGGCCGGCAAGCTCGAACCCTTCCGCATCGATACGAGCGGCGGCGCGCCAGCCTTGCAACCGGGCGTGCTGCGCGAGCCGAACGGCATCGCGCTGCTGGCCACCCAGGGCTTCGGTCCGGAAATCGAGGGCAGGGCGGCGGAGGTGGCGCGCTGGCTGCATGGTCACCTCGCCGAGCCTGCACCGGAAGTTCATTGACCAGCGCGCGCGCCGCCGGCACGCACGGCCGATGCGGCGCCGGCTGCCGCCAGGGCCGACACCAGGACGATCCAGGCGGCCGCCTGCCAGCCATGGGCCTGGATGGCGCCGCCCACGAATACCGGGCCGAGCACCTGGCCCAGAGCACTCCCCTGCATGAGCAGTCCCAGCATGACAGGCACCAGGCCGGCCTCGCGCGCCAGCAGGGGCGCCGACGAGATCAGGGTGGCCGGGACCAGGCCGCCCACGGCCGAGAACAGGATGCACAGCAGGAGCGTGGGCAGTGCGCCGAACCATTGCAGGTAGATGCCGGGCGCGGTCAGCCCCATGGCCAGGCAGGCCGCGGCCAGCAGGACGAAGCGCCGCGCGCCGCGCGCCAGGAGCCGGCCCGCCGCCAGGTTGCCGATGATGTTGGCGGCGGCGGCCAGGCTTGCCATCAGGCCGGCCGCGTTCCCGTCGACACCCATGCGCTCGACCAGCAGGACCGGCAGGAAACCGAACAGCGCGAAAAACATCAGGCTGTACAGGGCAAAGCAGAGCGCCAGCAGCACTGCCGGCCGGCTCCCCAGCACGGAAAGGGCGTCGCCGGCGATGCTGCGCATGGGGGGCGATGCGCGCGCCGGCGCCGGCGGCAGCAGGGCGGCAGCGGCCAGCACTGCCGCCGCGAGCCCGGCGCTGGCCCACCACAGATCGCGCCAGTCGCCGTACTGCGGGCCCACGCCCATGGCCAGGGCCAGTCCGGCCGGCATGAAGCAGCTCCATAGGCCGAAGGCGAATTCGCGCCGTGCCGGCAGCACGGCCCGCTCAAGGATGGCGGGGCCGGCGACCGTGATGAAGAGAAAACCGAGGCCTTCCAGGATGCGCGCGGCGAGCAGCACCGTATAGTCGGGCGCGAGCGCGCCGAGCACCGCGCCCAGCAGCGCTGTCGCCAGGCCGGCCAGCAGGACCGGGCGGTCGCCGACGCGCGCCACGAGCGCCCCGGCGGGGATGCCGCCGAGGATGCCGAGCAGCGCGAAGATGCCCGTCAGCCAACCCGCGGCCGACAGGTCCAGGCCCATGTCCGCCAGCAGCCAGGGGGTCGCGATCGCCGCCTTGCCGGCCTGGAAGGCCGTGACGATGCCGGCGGCGACCACCAGCGCCACGGCCCCCCATCCCACGCCGGACTGCGCATCCGTGCGCGCCATATCCGCCCTCATGCCGGGTCCCGATGGCGCGATGCCGCCAGGGCGCGCGCGATGCCGGCCACGTGGCGGCCCTGGAAGCGCGCGCCTGCGAGCTCGTTGGCGCTCGGCTGGCGGTCGCCGCCCTCGCCGTCTTCCGCCAGGGTCGAGGCGCCATAGGGCGAGCAGCCCGTGATCTCGTCCATCCGGTTCTGGCCCTTGAAGGTGTAGGGCAGGCCGACGATGACCATGCCGAGGTGCAGCATCACGGTATGGACCGACAGGATCGTGCTTTCCTGGCCGCCGTGCTGGCTGCCTGTCGATGCGAACACGCTGCCGACCCTGCCGACCAGGGCATCCCTGGCCCACAGGCCGCCGCACTGGTCGAGGAAGTTCTTCATCTGCGCCGCCATATTGCCGAAGCGGGTGGGCGTGCCGATCACGATCGCGTCATAGTCGGCCAGTTCGGCTACCGTCGCGACCGGTGCCTCCTGCGCGCGCTTGTAGCCCGCCTTCTGCGCGACCCGTTCCGGGACCAGTTCCGGCACCCGTTTGATATGGACACTGGCGCCGCCTTCACGCGCGCCCGCGGCGACCGCATTGGCCATGGCTTCAATGTGGCCGTATGAGGAGTAATACAGAACCAATAGCTTCGTCATCGCTGCTCCTTTCCTTGCTTGCTTGTGAGGCAAGGCTAAGGCAAGCATTCATTCAGCGGGAGTGATATAAAGTCGATGAGTTTGATCGATTGGATTGATCATGTTGGATGTCCTGACCCTTGACCAGCTGCGTACTTTCGTGACGGTCGCCGACAGCGGAAGCTTCCGCGCCGGCGCCGCGCGCCTGCTGCGCGTGCAATCCGCCATCAGCCATGCGATCGCCAACCTGGAGGGCGAACTCGGTGTCAGCCTGTTCGATCGCTCCGGGCACCGGCCGGTGCTGACGTCCGAGGGCGAGGCGCTGCTCGCGAACGCGCGCGATATCCTGCTCAGGGTGGATGCCATGCGGGCACGCGCGCGCGGCATGGGCGAGGGTGTCGAACTCGCGCTGTCGCTCACCGTCGATACCCTTTTTCCCATCGCCCAGGTGGGCGCCGCCCTGGCCGAGGTGCGCGCCGCTTTTCCGACAGTCGGCATCGGGCTGGCCATCGAAGCACTGGGCGGGCCGCTGCGCGCCCTGCTGGAGGAGCGCAGCACGCTGGCGATCCTGGTCGGCGAAGACTTCCGCGACCCGCGCATCGCGCTGGAGGGCATCCGCACCGTCGAACAGCTGGCCGTGGTCGCGCCGCATCATCCGCTGGCCGCGCGTGCGCAGGCAGCCATCGGCCCGCCGGAGCTGGCCGACCATCTACAAATCGTGCTGGCCGATCCGACGCCGTTGTCGGAAGGTCGCAGTTTCGGTGTGCTCTCGCCCCAGACCTGCCGTGTGAATACCCAGGACGCCAAGCACGCCATGATCGTCGCCGGCCTGGGATGGGGAAGGCTGCCGGCCTGGCTGGTCGAGCAGGACCTGCTTGCCGGGCGCCTGGTGCGCATCAAGGCGCAGGGACTCGGCCGCGCCGGTGGACTGCGTTCGGAGGCCTACATCGCGCACCGGCTCGACGCGCCGCTCGGACCGGCGGGACGGGCGCTGCGCGCGGCCCTGCTGCGCCAGGCGTCCAGCGTGGAAGGGACGACCTAGCGGCGCGGCAGCGGCTTGCCTTTCGCGATCACCTCGCGGCAATCGCCCTTCATGGTCGCATCGTCATAATCCGTCCAGCCCCAGCTGTCCACGTAGCGCTTGTGGCGCTTGAGGGCCGGGTTCACGAAGCTCCATTCAAGGCGCTCGCCGGGATAGCGGATGTCGGCCATGTCCAGCACGGTGTGGAACATGTTCTCGGTCGAGAGCCTGGCCTTGCGGTGCTTGCGCAGCTGCTCGACCTTGGCCGGAAAACGTTCGCGATAGGCGTCCGAATACCAGACGAAGGCCGGCACGTGGAATTCGTACTGCGTGTTATGGCCGTGGAAGGCGATCCTGCAGGACTTGTCGTACAGGGTCTGGCCGTGGTCGGCGACATATAACAGCGAGGACGGCAGGCTGCTCTCCTTCAAGAGGCCGATCACGTTCGACAGGAACCAGTCCGTGTACAAAATGGCGCTGTCGTAGCTGTTGTTCATCTGCGGCTCGATCCGGGTGTCGGTGTAATCCGGTTTCGCGATCGACTGCAGGGAAGGCTGCCAGCGGTCGAACTCCTTCGGATAGCGGTGGCCGTAGTTCCAGTGGCTCCCTAATGTATGCAGCACCACCAGCACCTTCTGCGCCGGGTCGGCGATCGCGCGCCGCAGGGGCGCGAGCAGCACGCTGTCATGGTTGGAGGCGTCCGAAAAGCCGCCCAGGTTCAGGAACTGCACGTCGTCCGCCTCCTTGGCGAACACCGACACCGGCGTGTCGAACTTGCCGAAGGAGACCTGGTTCGAGATCCAGAAGGTCTTGAAGCCGGCTTCCTTGAAGGCCGACAGGAAGGATTTTTCGGAGAAGCCGTCCTTCAGGCTTTGCATCGCGGGCTTCCTCGAAATGATGACCGGCACCGACAGGCGGGTGGCCGACACCGGCGTGATCACGTCCTTCAGCATGACCAGGTTCTCCTCCTTCGCCAGCAGGGGATTGGTCTCGCGCGCATAGCCGTTCAGGCTCCAGCGGTCGTAGCGCGAGGATTCGCCGATGACCACCACCACGAGCTGCGGGCCGTGCTCCGGGCCCGCCTGGGTAGCGCCGAAGCGGAAGGCGGCGCTGCGCCGGTTCAGTTCCGCGAGATACACGCGCTCTTTATAGAAGTCGATGCCGCGCGCCGTGAGGCCGAAGGGCCAGGAGCGCGCGAACACGCCGGTCTCGACCGGCAGCCTGGCCCAGGCGGGCAGGGAGGGCATGAAGCGCTGGGCGCCCAGCACCGCCAGCGCCAGTCCGAGCACGGCCAGCACGAGCCAGCGCGAGCGGTCGTTCCAGTCCAGCGCGCGGGTGCGCCAGGCCACCGCCCAGGTCGAGCCGAACCACAGCAGCACGCCGATGAGCACGACGCCCAGCAGCCAGGCTTTCGCACCGAGGAATTCCAGCGCCTCGCTGGGGCTGGTCTCGGCGATGATGCCCAGGTGGTGGGTCGAGATGCCCTGCCCGTAATACGTCAGGAGATAGAGTTCGGTCGGCAGGGCGAGGAAGGCCGGCAGCAGGGCCCAGTGGAACCAGGCCGGACGCTTGAACAGGGCCCAGACGGCGATCCAGGCGAACACGCCGGCGCCCAGCAGCTGCCACGGGTCGCCTCCCTGTACGCCCATCAGCGGCGCGGCCAGCGGCATGCAGGAGAGCAGGGCATAGCTCAGCAGCAGGTACAGGTTCGCGGGGCGCAGCAGCGGATGCGGCAGTCGGGGCATGGAGCGGTGTAAGCGGGAAATCGGCTATTATCCCGTCTTTATCGCCGGAAATGCGAAGTTTTGCAGAGCTTACCAAGACTTCCCCGCCCCGGGTTTGTAGCAAGCTTGCCACATCCACCACGGTAAACCGCCGGTTTACCGCCGCCGACCCCGAATAAGGGCTTGACGAGGCGGCAAAGCGGTTGACCCACTGCCGTATCAAGTCTATACTCGCGAGTTCTCGATTTATTCTGCACATGGTATACGCATTCGCAGCCGCTCCATTGTTGAGTGGCTTTCGTCGCCTCCGCTGTGAGTGGTGAATAGAGACAAGGTTTCAGTCCCCGGGCCATGCCATCACCGTCCCGGGTCATCAACGTAGTAACTTTGTTGGATTTTTGAACGATGCCAACCATCAATCAACTGATTCGCAAGCCGCGTGAAGCCGCGGTTGTGAAGAGCAAGTCGCCGGCACTGGAAAACTGCCCGCAAAAGCGCGGTGTTTGCACCCGTGTCTACACCACGACCCCGAAGAAGCCGAACTCGGCACTGCGTAAGGTCGCCAAGGTTCGCCTGACCAACGGTTTCGAAGTCATTTCGTACATCGGCGGTGAAGGCCACAACCTGCAAGAGCACAGCGTCGTCCTGATCCGCGGCGGCCGTGTGAAAGACTTGCCGGGTGTGCGTTACCACATGGTCCGCGGCGCGCTGGATACCCAGGGCGTGAAAGACCGTAAGCAGGCTCGCTCGAAGTACGGTGCGAAGCGCGCTAAAGCTGGCGCCAAGAAGTAATTCTGCCCTGTCACAGACAGGTCACATTAAAAAGTTAAGTTGAGCCGGCCGGAAGGCCGAGTAAGTGAAAGATCATGAGGGTCTTTCGCGAGTGTGGATCCCGCACTCAACTGAAGATAGGAAGGAATTGAAATGCCACGTCGTCGTGAAGTACCCAAGCGCGAAATCCTGCCGGATCCAAAATTCGGCAACACCGATGTCGCCAAGTTCGTCAACGTTCTGATGCTGTCCGGTAAAAAATCGGTCGCTGAAAACATCATCTACGGTGCGTTCGAATACATCCAGTCCAAATCGGGCAAAGACCCGCTGGAAGTGTTCACGACCGCGATCAACAACGCCAAGCCGCTGGTGGAAGTCAAGTCCCGCCGTGTCGGTGGCGCCAACTACCAGGTGCCAGTGGAAGTTCGTCCGGTTCGTCGTATGGCGCTGTCCATGCGTTGGTTGCGCGAAGCCGCAAACAAGCGCAGCGAAAAATCCATGCCGCAACGCCTGGGTGGTGAACTGATGGAAGCCGCAGAAATGCGCGGCGGCGCGATGAAGCGTCGTGACGAAGTCCACCGCATGGCAGAAGCGAACAAGGCGTTCTCGCACTTCCGCTTCTAAGCACATGGCCAAACCCCTTCGGGTGGTGCGGCCTGCAGTATCCGTTGTTCAGGCCGGGCGCGTTTTGATCCTCAAAATGTTGCCCGGTTTTGTCCATTCAAAGATTTAGGAAAAATTATGGCACGCACTACCCCCATTGAGCGCTACCGCAACATCGGTATTTCCGCTCACATCGACGCCGGTAAAACGACCACCACCGAGCGCATCCTGTTCTACACGGGTGTGAACCACAAGATCGGTGAAGTGCACGACGGCGCCGCCACCATGGACTGGATGGAGCAGGAGCAAGAGCGCGGCATTACCATTACCTCGGCAGCGACGACCTGCTTCTGGAAGGGTATGGCCAACAACTTCGAGCCGCACCGCTTCAACATCATCGATACCCCGGGCCACGTCGACTTCACCATCGAGGTGGAACGTTCGATGCGCGTGCTGGACGGCGCCTGCATGGTCTACTGCGCAGTCGGCGGCGTGCAGCCGCAGTCGGAAACCGTGTGGCGTCAGGCTAACAAGTACAAAGTCCCGCGTCTGGCATTCGTCAACAAGATGGACCGTACCGGTGCGAACTTCTTCAAGGTGTACGAGCAGATGCGCGCCCGCCTGAAGGCCAACCCGATCCCGCTGCAAGTGCCTATCGGCGCCGAAGACAACTTCAAGGGCGTGGTCGACCTGGTCAAGATGAAGGCCATCCTGTGGGATGACGCATCGCAGGGCATGAAGTTCGACTACGTCGACGTGCCGGCCGAACTGGTCGACACCTGCAACGAGTGGCGCGAAAAGCTGGTCGAAACCGCCGCCGAAGCGTCGGAAGAGCTGATGAACAAGTACCTCGAAGAGGGCGAGCTGTCGGAAGCCGAGATCAAGAAGGCGCTGCGCCAGCGTACCATCGCGGGCGAAATCGTCCCGATGATGTGCGGCACCGCATTCAAGAACAAGGGCGTGCAGGCAATGCTGGACGCGGTCATCGAATACCTGCCGTCGCCAGTGGACATCCCGCCGGTCTCGGGTACCGATGAAGACGACCAGCCGGTCAGCCGCAAGGCCGACGACAGCGAGAAGTTCGCTGCGCTGGCATTCAAGATCATGACCGACCCGTTCGTCGGCCAGCTGATCTTCTTCCGCGTGTACTCGGGCGTCATCAACTCGGGCGATACCGTCTACAACCCGATCAAGGGCAAGAAGGAACGCGTCGGCCGTATTCTGCAGATGCACGCGAACCAGCGCGAAGAAATCAAGGAAGTCCGCGCAGGCGACATCGCCGCAGCAGTCGGCCTGAAAGAAGCAACCACCGGCGAAACCCTGTGCGATCCGTCGGCACCGATCATCCTCGAAAAGATGGTGTTCCCGGAGCCGGTCATCCAGCAGGCAGTCGAGCCGAAGACCAAGGCTGACCAGGAAAAGATGGGCCTGGCACTGAACCGTCTGGCTCAGGAAGACCCGTCGTTCCGCGTGCGTACCGACGAAGAGTCGGGCCAGACCATCATCGGTGGTATGGGCGAGCTGCACCTGGAAATTATCGTTGACCGCATGAAGCGTGAGTTCAACGTGGAAGCGACCGTCGGCAAGCCGCAGGTTGCATACCGCGAAACCATCCGCAAGGCAGTCACCGACGTCGAAGGCAAGTTCGTCAAGCAGTCGGGCGGTCGCGGCCAGTACGGTCACGCTGTCCTGTCGATCGAGCCGCAAGAGCCGGGCAAGGGCTTCGAATTCGTCGACGCCATCAAGGGCGGTGTGGTTCCTCGCGAATACATCCCGGCAGTCGAGAAGGGTGTGCGCGAAACCCTGACCAGCGGCGTGCTGGCTGGCTACCCGGTGGTTGACGTCAAAGTCACCCTGACCTTCGGTTCGTACCACGACGTCGACTCGAACGAAAACGCGTTCCGCATGGCGGGCTCGATGGCGTTCAAGGACGGCTGCCGTAAAGCGAATCCGGTCATCCTCGAGCCGATGATGGCCGTGGAAGTGGAAACGCCGGAAGACTACGCCGGTACCGTGATGGGCGACCTGTCGTCCCGCCGCGGTATGGTGCAGGGCATGGACGAAATCCCGGGCGGCGGCGGCAAGATCATCAAGGCCGAAGTCCCGCTGTCGGAAATGTTCGGTTACTCGACCTCGCTGCGTTCGGCGACCCAGGGCCGTGCGACCTACACGATGGAGTTCAAGCACTATTCGGAAGCTCCGAAGCACGTGATCGACGCTATCGTCACCGCGAAAGCCAAGTAATACAAAACCGGAGACGGGGTTCATGTGGATCCCGTCTCCAAGCAAGCTAAAAAACAAATAAACGTTTCTTTTAAAGGAAGATAG
>NZ_JBOBRE010000020.1:0-74226 GCF_050586525.1 Massilia sp. BKSP1R2A-1
TCTTCTGTGTACCGTTTACCGCTCATATCTTCTCCTTGTGCCCGACATTATGGCTCAGGAGTGTCTACGATAGTCGTGGCGATTCAGCTCGTGCAGGCAAAGAGGAAACACTTCAAACCACCTCCCAACCGAAACCTCCTCTACGGCGAAGGCAATCACCTCGTCAGTGTCGAGACGAAAAGCTGCAACGCTGTACTCTGAGTGAACGGCTTTTACAGTTCGGCCAGCAAGCTGCGCCGGGCTATCGTAGCAACTTACGATTCTTGAGTAGTGCATCCTGTCGCCTTCTTATATTTAATGCTATCTACAACTATCCTACCGGGCATACCTTACAGCGTTCGCCAAAGACGAATACAAGAATTAAGCGCCCGCTTTAGATGCGGAAAGCGCAATTTGGAATTTCCCACCGCCTTGAGGCGCAACCGTCACTACTAGATTCACAATGACTTGACCATCCATCGAAACTGAGTAGCTCGTGCTGGACAGAACAGACGCTGCACCATCTGGTGTGACATTCTTCGCCTGATATGTAGCTCCTTGTGTCTTGAGGTAGTCCAAGAAGCCGACCACCAAATTCTTGGTCATCGCCTCGTCTAAGTCATTTGCAAAGACATTGCACGTACTCGCTCCTACACTAGTCAAGACGAACCGCGATTTGTCGAGTTGGACATTCCAAGCGTTCCCATAGTTGCCTGCCAAATATTGGGAAGCCTCCGTTCCTGACAGCTTTTGAAAGCCTGGCTGGGCTAACCATTCCGCAAATTTTTCCGGGTATGGAAAGCTCATGAAACAGCCTTGCACGAACTGGTCAACCACCTGTACTGCCGCCGATTCAGCAGGTTTCAGCGGTGCGCAAAATACTAGAGGCGCAACGCCAAACAAAAGCGCGCCAACAATTTTTCTCATTATGTATTCCATCAATTTAAAGGATTGGCAATATCCGACCTGCGCCGCCGAGAATAGCATCTAGCTCATTTAAAAAATACACCAAATCTCACCTAGCATCGCAAATTGCTTGCACTCCGAAGCTAGACGAGTAGGAGGCAGGCAAGGGCATAAAAATATCGTGAAAAGGCCCCACTTGCGGGGCCCTTGTTGTAATGCACCTGCGACCGACTATGCAGCAGCCGGAAGCAAGATATCCCAGTACATATTTCCTTCAACTGACTCACCTGGGACCATGCTCTCGGTCAGCGGAAGCAAACAAGCATCCACATCCCCAACTTGTCCATCACTCAAAAGTCCGTCGCGATGAAACTGCTGGAATGATGCCGCCATCCACCTCAGTGCCTGTTCGTTCGTTGCCACCACTGCGACGCGCGCCAGCCACAGTCCCGGCGCCAGCTCAACTGACGGAACTTGACCAAGGCAGCTCTGTACTAAAGCGCAGGTCTTATGGCGTTCTGTCCGACCTTTCTTGGCGTTCTCGCATTCAACCCAGACGCACGCTCCACCCTCCGCAATTACAATGCCGTCCGCCTGCTTGCCATGCAAGACGCGATACGGGCCTCGCTCGGTCACAATCTCGTGTTCGGTGACGATATCAAGGCCGCGCTGAACTGCGCGAATCAAGTACCAGTTGCTGCAAGCGCGGTGCACGGCGTTGCCAATTGTTAGCGAGTTGCCGCTACTTGCGTCAACACCACACTGCTCGCTGAGCAGGCGTGCCCCCTCGGCGGCTAACAAGTAAGCTGTGCCTCCCTTTGTCATGGCTCTGGCGATAATCAGTTTTTCGTCCACCAGTTGTTGTAGGGTACGTCGTGTCATCGCTACTGAGTAGGTGGCATCTGGCCACACGAGCGCGGAAATCATGCGGCTGGTGAGCCAACCAAAGCGCCATAGCCAGTGCAGGACTGCCGTTCGATTGCGCTCTTGCACAAGGCGCTTGTCCAACGTTTGCGGCTCGGACATATCCATCGCTTTACCGGTCGGCAGGACATTTTCGGGGAAATTTGTTCGCGTCATCTTCGCTCCAATAGTTGCGCACCCATGTGCACTTCCATGTGTAGCAACTGCAATCGCACGCATGTGGCTTGACGAGAAAAGCCCATCGACTAACGCTCGCTTTCCCCCGCTGGACGCGGGACCGCTTGCTGCGGGGCTAGGGCCCCGCCACGTCGCAAACCTTGCGCCCCTCCTGCCGCTTCGCGGCCGGGCAAGGCATTCCACACCTTCCGCTAACATCACAAGCTGGCCGAGAACTGGCCACCTGCGCTACAGGATACGCTGGACGCGTATGTCTGCGACTGCTGAATGCCTTGCCCGGCCGCGCTGCGTTCGGGGGCGGGGCTACGCCCCCGGATGGCCATTGCAGCGTAGGCGCTGCAACGCGGCTGGACGCCGCTATTCGTCCACCGGCTCCCCCGGCCCTGTTCGTCGTGCTGGGGCACGAGCTTCACAGGGGACAGCGCGCCGCCGGGCGCTTGTCCCATCGCTACGCGCTGGCTCCCGCCTTGGTCACCGGCGTCGAAGAAATTGAATTTAAAGCGGAATTGAAGGGAAAGGACTGCATTTAGATCGCCTAGCGGCGATCTAAATGCCTCGGAAGGACCAATCCGGCATACTTCACCCGCTGGATAGCATCGAACAATGACGCTATCGGATACCGTCCCTCGCCGTACTCAGCGGCTACCGAGTCGTTCGCATGTCCAACCAAGACATCACGCACTTCGGTTTGAATCCCGGCAGCACGGCATGCATCAATGAAGCCGTGGCGGAATGAGTGAAACACTTTGCGCTTGTCTATGAGGCCGAGTTGCCGCTTGTATCGCCCAAACCACTTCGACCAATTGCCGCTTCTCTTCCCCTGCACATCAGGCTTCAAATCAGGGAACAGGAATTCCTGCTTCGTGTTTTTGCACGCTTCCATATACTCAAAGAAGCCAAGATTGGCCAGCTCTGAATGGACAGGGACACGCCTACGTGCGCTCTTGCTTTTCAGTTGGTTGCCTTCGCCCTCGGTCGTGATGTTGAAGTAGAAGCCGAATCCATCGTCTTGCCTCACATCGCCAACCCTCAATTGCGCAAGCTCCTCCAATCGCGCGCCGGAGAACAAAGCAATAAGGGGGAGCCAGTAAGACGCCTCGCCACCGCCGCCCTTGGGCCTTGCGCCTGCGGCATGAACCGGAGCCGCGAATAAGCTCTGCAAATCGTCCAGACTGAACGGGATACGGGACTTCTCTACCCGCTTGTCTTTCGGAGACTTCACCCCAGCCACAGGATTCCGCTCGACCAGTTCGCTGTCCAACGCGACCGCAAATGCAGCGTGGATGAATGAAAGTTTCTTGTAGATGGTCTTGGGCGACTGGCCTTGCTCATGCAACGCATCTCGGAACCGAACCAGATGCGTTTTGCGAAGCGCACCTGCAGATACGCCCGGATGGAGAATTTTCAGTTCGTTGAACACGCTTTGGACGGCGCGTTTTGTGCGAGGCAATGCGCTCGTATGGCTCGCCCAGTAGTCAACTATTTTGTCGAGGGTCATGCCTTAATGCGTGACTTTCGGCGTTGCCACCGCACGCCCGGCCTCCCGCTCCATCCGCGCATGACTGACTTCCGCTTCAGCTACCAGCACAGCGTATGCCAATCTGCTGTACGACTCGGTACCCTCGTCGATATCCAAGCCAAGTTCGCGCAGGTGGCGCCTCAACTCGCCGCCAATCTGGGACACATCCCCACGAGCAGCGGCCATGGTCACCACTTGATGGTGGGCGTTGATAATGTCCGAGTACAGCTCGCCATCAGAGCCGGACAAACCAGCTCTCCGCATCTCCTCATCCTGCGCCAACCATTTCGCCTTGTACGACGCGCAAATTTGCTGAATTTCTTCGTCGGTCAGCACGAGCCGGCGCAGCGGGCCACTCGCCGTAACAGTGCTTGCTCGCGCCTGCACAAGTGCTTGCTGAATCTCGTTCCTTCGGGCAGCGGCCCGTGCAGTCGCCTCCTTCGGGTCTTTGGTTTTTAGGCTGTCAAAAATGACGTCCTTGCCAAAGGCGGAGACGAGCTCTTGGGGAACCCTTGCGCGAAAGTAGTAGACCCCGCTGGGTTGCGTTTGACTAGATTGGTTTGATTTTTCAACTTGACCATCCTGATAATGTGTATCAGGTGCGTGTATCAGTCAAGTCTTTGTAAGGTACTGAAGTGATTGAAGTTTTTAATTTTCAATCACTTAGATATTCTGTGGCGGAGAGAGGGGGATTCGAACCCCCGATAGGCTATGAACCTATACACGCTTTCCAGGCGTGCGACTTAAACCACTCATCCATCTCTCCTGATGGGGTCTCGTGTGTCCACGAAGCCGCCTATTATAGCAAGTATTCTCTTCTGTACAAGACCGTTCTCGCAAGCGTCACGCCGCTGCCTCGGTCCAGCGCCTCCGCCAGGGGCGCAGCACCTGCCGCACCGGGTTCACCTGCGTGCCGACTTCGTCCTCTCCTACCAGCCCGCGCCGCTTCAGGTGGCGCAGCGCCACCTGCACCGCCGACTTCGACAGCCCGGTCTTGACGGCGATTGTCTGCAGACTGGCCGGCACCTGGTCGCGCCCTAAGGCCTGCGCACTGTGCAGCAGGTAAAGGTAGACGACGAAGGCAGCCGGACGGCGGTCGTGGCCGACCAGGTCGGGCATCAGGACCTCGAACACGTAGGCGTCGAGCGAAGACTGGCGGGTAGTCATGGAAACTATAGTATTAAAAAGCATGCGGAAGTCGAGTCTGCCACGATAATGGCGGGCATGACAACCACGGCATGAGCCACCATGATCACCCAACTGAAATTCGTCAGCATCCCTGTCTCGGACCAGGACCGCGCCCTCGCCTTCTACACCGAAAAGCTCGGCTTCGACATCTCCACCGACCAGCCGATGGGCCCGGGCAAGCGCTGGATCGAGCTGCGCATCGGCAGCGCCGGTACGCGCGTGGTGCTGTTCACGATGGACGGCCAGGAAGACCGCATCGGCACGTTCTTCAATGGCTCTTTCGCCTGCGACAATGTCGAAGCGACCTATCGCCAGCTGAGCCAGCGCGGCGTCGAGTTCATCGAACCGCCGACCGTGCAGCCCTGGGGCTCATTCGCCAAGTTCCGCGACCCGGACGGCAATACCTTCGTGCTCTCTTCCTCCTGAGCTACGCACCCCGCATAAAATTGCCGCCACCATGGCGGCAATGTCGCTTTTGCCCACCAGATACGCCGTTTTCCTCAAGCAGCGCCCGCAAGGCAGTGATATCGTTGCCCGAATTTAACTCTTTGGTATCAATACGCTGTGAAACGCAAAGTCCTGTATTACGTCGTCTTCACTGTCGCCGCGGCCGGCGCCGCGGCCGGCAGCTGGATCGTCAGTCTCAAGTCTCCCTCTTCCGCCCCCGTAGCCACCGCGCCCGCCAACCCGGCGGCCATGGATGTCAGCGCCATCTCGGCCGACATGAAAACCATGCTGGCGTCCTACCGCAAGATCATTGTGCTGACGCAGGATGAAGCGAAGCTCTCGACGGACGAGCGGGCCCAGGCCAACCGCGTCGGCCAGCAGCTCTTCCACGAGAACCAGGAACGCATCAACAGGGTCGATGCTGCCCTCGCCCAGCTCCTCACCTCGAACAACCCCGCCCGCTTCGACGCCCTCGGCACCCTGATCGACTATGTCGAATCCGGCGAGGGCCTCTACGATGCCGACCGCCTCGCTTTCCGCGAGCTGATGCAGTCGCTGCTGGCGCAGGTCGCCAAGGATTCCTCGCTGCCGGCGATCAAGCTGCACAAGCGCATTTCGGAAGACCTCGACGCGCTTGCGGAGATCGAACGTAACTATGAGAAGGAAATCCGCGCGGTGTTCGGCCGTTTCGAATCGCGCTCGATCCAGCTCAAGCGCGAGAAGTGGGACGGCTACGTCGCTTACCTGAAAACCCTGTACAAGCGCGAAGCCATCCTGAAGGACTACGGCGTCATCGCCCCCTACCCGGCCAGGCCGGAAGCGCCCGCGCCATCCGGCCCGTCGCAGGCGAGCACGGAAGACGGCGAAATCTTCGGCAAGGCCCTGCCGAAGAAAACCGTGGTGCTGACCTTCGACGACGGCCCGCATCGCCGCTACAGCGAAGAAATCGCGGCCATCCTCAAGCAGTACAACGCGCCGGCGATCTTCTTCAGCGTCGGCCGCAACATCGGTTCGCTCGACGCCCAGGGCAAGGCCAAGCTGAACGGCGGGGCGGACGTGATGCGCCGCCTGAAGCGGTCGGGTTATGTGCTGGCCAACCACAGCTTCTCGCACGCCCAGCTGTCGAAACAGACCGGCGACAACCTGAAGGCCGAGATCCTGAATACCGATGCCCTGCTCAAGGCCGTCGATCCGCAGCGTTCGCCATTGTTCCGCTTTCCCTACGGCGCGCGCAACCGCGAAGGCATGCAGATGCTCGAGGATGCGCACCTGCGTTCGGTGATGTGGAATATCGATTCGCTCGACTGGGCCGATCCGGTGCCCTCCTCCATCGCCGACCGCGTGTTGCGCACCGTCGACAAGGAAGGCCGCGGCATCATCCTGTTCCACGACATCCACGAGCGCACCGTCAAGGCGCTGCCCGCCATTCTCGACCGCCTGGTGGCCGAGGGCTACCAGTTCGCCGGCTGGGATGGCGAATCGTTCAAGGTCTCTGGCGCCAGCGCACCGGCGCCGGTGCAGCGTTCGGCGGCAACGGGTTATGCCAATTCCTGGGCCATCGTGGTCGGCATCGACAAGTACCAGAAATGGCCGCAGCTTCAATATGCCGTGCGCGACGCCGAAGGTGTTGGACAGATGCTGGTGCAGAAATTCGGCTTCGCGCCGGAACGCGTGATCACGCTCAAGAACGAAGCCGCGACCCGCAACGGCATCCTGTCCGCCTTCCACGACCGCCTGGCGCATGGCGGGCTGCAGCCGAACGACCGCATCTTCGTCTTCTTCGCCGGCCATGGCGCGACGCGCAAACTGAGCTCGGGGCGCGACCTCGGCTACATCGTGCCGGTCGATGCCGACCCGAACAAGCTGGCCACGGATGCGATTCCGATGACCGAGATCCAGAACATCGCGGAAAGCCTGCCGGCCAAGCACGCACTGTTCGTGATGGACGCCTGCTACAGCGGCCTGGGCCTCACGCGCGGTGCGGCGAATGCCTCCTTCCTGCGCGATAACGCGAAGCGCCTGGGCCGCCAGATGCTGACAGCGGGCGGCAGCGATCAGCTGGTGTCGGACGGCGGGCCGAACGGTCATTCCGTCTTCACCTGGACGCTGCTGCAAGGCCTGGGCGGCAAGGCCGACCTGAACGGCGACAGCCTGATCACCGGCACGGAACTCGCGGCCTATGTGGCCCCGGCGGTGTCGAGCGTGTCGCAGCAGACGCCGGCCTTCGGCAGCCTGCCGGGATCGGAGGGTGGCGAATTCGTGTTCGAGCTGCCGGAAGAAAGCGAATTCCTGAACACGTCCACGGCGCAGCTGTCGAACGATGCGATTGCCCTCAACACCAAGCTCGACGCCCAGGCCTCGGCGCCAGCCGCGGCGGTGGTCGTGAAGGACCTGCAGGGCGGCGAGACCAAGCTGGTTGCGCCGGCGGCGGTGCCGGTGTCCGCGCGCCAGAAGGCGCAGCGCGCGAATGACCAGGGGCTGCTGCTCTACAAGGAAAAGCAGTATGCGCAGGCGGAGGCCCAGTTCACCGAGGCGCTCAAGCTGCGGCCTGATTTTGCGCTCGCGGCCAACAACCTGGGCTTCGTGTTTTATAAACAGGAGAAGTTTGCGGAGGCGGCGCGCTGGTTCGAGAACGCGATCCGGATGGATCCTTCACGGGCAATCGCCTACATGAACCTCGGGGACGCGTACGCCCGCGCAGGCCAGGGCGACAAGGCCAAGGGGGCGTACAAGACGTATCTGGAGCTTGCGCCGAAAAGTCCGACTGCAGGGTATGCGCGGCAACAGATGGAGAAGCTGTAGCTCACATCTGTCCCGACTCATACACCGGCAAGCGCCGCTGCTCCGCTTCGCTGAACATGCGGCTGCGCAACGCTTTCACCGCTTCGTCGTTCAAGCCCTTGCGCTGGACGAGATAGACCCCGATCCGCTGCCGCCAGGCAGCTTCTTCCCGGTCGACCTCGACCAGCCGGCCGGCCGCATCGGAACCGAAGGCCTCGGCACGCATGCGGAAGATCTCTTCTTCCGCTGCGCCCGCCGCGCGCATCCGCTCGGCCTCCTGCTGCAGGCGCGCGATCTTCAAGGGGGCCTCGCGCTCCTCGCGCAGGGCGGCCGGCAGGCTGGCGTCCAGGGCAGCGAGGCGTTCCTGCCTTTGCTGCGCCGTCAGGGAACGGTCTTCGCTGATCCGCAAGCGCGCGAGGGCATCGGCGTTCGCGGCGTCTTCCTCACCAAAGATCGCGGCGATCTCGGCTTTGGTAAAGAACTGCGTACGCACCCGTGCCAGCGCATCCAGCCGGCGCACGAGCGAGGCCGCGTCCGGGCCCGCCAGCTCCGGCCCGGCTTCCAATGTAGCCAGCGCCCGCTTGTAGGCCAGGTAGCGCGCCAGCACGCGCTTGGCCGCGTCGGCTGCGGCCGGCCTCAGGGTACGATCCAGTTCGCGTTCGATCCCGACCCTCACCTCGCTTGGCGACTTCTCCCCGACCGTGCTCAGGTAATACTCGAACAGGGCGATCAGCTGCGCATCGACGACGATGCCGTCATCTGGCGCAACGCGGACCGCGCCATCCGGCCGCGTGCCCTCCAGCGAGGGCGCGAACGCCCTGGCGGCCGGCGCCACGGCGACCGGAACCGCGCCAGGCTCGGGCGGAGCGGCGTCCTGCCCGAACGCCGCGATCCACAGCAAGGCCGCGACCGCGGCCGTGGCTGCCGCGCCGCCGATGAAGGTGGCGCGCAGGCTCACAGGCCCATCTCGCGCAGGCGGTTGGCGTGCTGGCGGTAGACCGTGAGCGGATTGGTTTCGAACAGATTGACCAGGCCCGCCACCTGGTTGATTTCATCGAAGTGATTCATGCCGTAGTCGTCGCGGATCACGCGCCCGAGACGGCTGGAGCAGCTTCCCACCAGGCCGTCGTTCTTTTCGCCGCGGAAGGCCAGCGATGCCAGCGCCAACGGGCTGTCGACCGGATCGAGCAAGTTGGTCAGCGGCCGCGCGCCGCTCCAGGAGAAATAGTAGACGCCGTTGACCTGGTAATCGCCCTCGCCGCAGGCGGTGAGCGGCACGCCCTGGGGATGCGCGGCATTGAATTTGGCGGCGCCAAGCGTGGTCATCGAATCCAGCGCCGCTGCCGACATCTGGGCATTGCGGTCGCCGGACAGGAAGGCGATGGTCTTGGCGATGCCGTCGACGATCGAGACCAGCAGCGTCTCGGAATACGATCCCGGCGGGGCCGCACCGCGCATGATGTCGGCGGTCGGTACGCCCTTGTTGGCGCCGCCGACGCTGGTCACGGACGCCACCAGCATTGGCGCCACCGACGCCACGTAGCGCGCGGTCGGCGCGCCATGGCTATGGCCGATCAGATTGACCTTCTTCGCGCCGGTGGCGGCCATGACCTGCTTCACGTAGGTGAGCAGTTGCTCGCCCCGCACTTCGGTACTGTTGGCAGCCGACACCTGGGCCACGTAGACCTGGGCGCCGTCGCGCCGCAATGCGGCGGGGATGCCGAACCAGTATTCATACGGGCCGATGGAATTCCAGCCAAGCATGCCGTGCACGAGGACGATCGGATACTTGGTCTGGGTATAGCCGGCGGCGGATGCGGATACCGGGACGAGGGACAAGGCGAGCAACAGCATGCCTGCCCATCTGGCGAAGGTCTTCTTCATATGTCTCCTGAGTGGTCGAATTCATTGCGTGTCCGTACGGCTGAGTTAGCGCGCGCAAAAATTATAAATTCAACAAGAAAACATCGCCGCACGACATGCCATGGCTTGCCGAAGCAGCCAATTGTCTCAATAATTCATGCATGGCAATTAAAAAAGTTACATCATGGAAATGAAACGCATCAATGCCGGGAAACTGCGCGCCATCGGCTACGATTCGAAAGAGCGCATCCTGCGGGTGGAGTTCGACGATGGCACCGCCATCGACTACGCCGGCGTCGGCAGCGACGTATGGAAGCGCTTCTCGACCTCGGGTGCTGCGTGGAGTTTTTACCGCGACAATATCGAAGAGGAATTCGCGGGCAAGCGCGGGCGCGCGGCGGTCGCCAGTCAGCGCGCTGAGCTGGACGCGCTGTTCGGCGCCGATCCTGCGCCGAAAAAGCCGAATCCTCTCGACGAGCTCTTCAAGCGGCCCGGCGAGGAATAAAAAATGCCGCGCCGTTTGCACGGCGCGGCATCGTCTCAGCCATGAATCGGGCCGTTAAGCGGACTCTTTGAGCTGATCCAGGATCGCCGGATTCTCCAGCGTCGACACGTCCTGGGTGATGTTCTCGCCCTTGGCCAGCACGCGCAGCAGGCGGCGCATGATCTTGCCGGAGCGGGTCTTCGGCAGGTTGTCGCCGAAGCGGATTTCCTTCGGCTTGGCGATCGGGCCGATTTCCTTCGCCACCCAGTTGCGCAGCTCGGTCGCCAGTTTCTTGGCGTCTTCGCCGCTCGGACGCGCCTGTTTCAGCACCACGAAGGCGCAGATCGCCTCGCCGGTGGTGTCGTCCGGCTTGCCGACCACCGCCGCTTCCGCGACCATCGGGTGCGCCACCAGGGCCGATTCGATTTCCATCGTGCCCATGCGGTGGCCCGACACGTTCAGCACGTCGTCGATGCGGCCGGTGATGGTGAAGTAGCCGGTGTCCTTGTTGCGGATCGCACCGTCGCCCGCCAGGTAGTATTTGCCGCCCAGTTCTTCAGGGAAGTAGCTGGTGCGGAAGCGGTCCGGATTGTTCCAGATGGTGCGGATCATCGACGGCCACGGACGTTTCACCACCAGGATGCCGCCCTGCCCGTTCGGCACGTCGGCGCCGGATTCGTCCACGATGGCGGTCATGATGCCCGGAAGCGGCAAGGTGCAGGAACCCGGGACCAGCGGGGTCGCGCCCGGCAACGGGGTGATCATGTGGCCGCCGGTCTCGGTCTGCCAGAAGGTATCGACGATCGGGCAACGTGCCTGGCCGACGTTCTTGTAATACCACATCCAGGCTTCCGGATTGATCGGCTCTCCGACCGAACCCAGCAGGCGCAGGCTCGACAGGTCGAAGTTCTTCGGGTGCACTTTCTCGTCGACGTCGGACGCCTTGATCAGCGAACGGATCGCGGTCGGCGCGGTGTAGAAGATCGAGACCTTGTGCTTGGCGATGGTTTCCCAGAAGCGGCCGGCGTGCGGGAAGGTCGGCACGCCTTCGAACACGAGCTGCGTGGCGCCGACGGCGGTCGGGCCGTAGCAGATGTAGGTGTGGCCGGTGACCCAGCCGATGTCGGCCGTGCACCAGAACACGTCGTCCGGCTTGAGGTCGAAGGTCCATTTCATCGTCAGCGCGGCCCACAGCAGGTAGCCGCCGGTCGAGTGCTGGACGCCCTTCGGGGTGCCGGTCGAGCCCGAGGTGTAGAGGATGAAGAGCGGGTGTTCGGCGTCGACCCATTCCGGTTCGCACTCCTTCGGCTGATCGTCGATGAGCTCGTGCAGCCAGATGTCGCGGCCTTCCGTGAAGTTGATCTGGCCGCCGGTGCGCTGGTAGATGATCACGTCGCGGATGCTGTCGCAGCCGCCCAGCGCCAGCGCCTCGTCGACGATGGTCTTCAGGGGCAACGCCTTGCCGCCACGCTTTTGCTCATCGGCCGTGATGACGGCCACGGCGCCGGCGTCGATGATGCGTTCCTGCAGCGATTTCGCCGAGAAGCCGCCGAACACCACCGAATGGGTGGCGCCGATGCGGGCGCAGGCCTGCATCGCGGCGATGCCTTCGATCGACATCGACATGTAGATGATGACGCGGTCGCCCTTCTTGATGCCGCGCGATTTCAGGCCGTTGGCGAACTGGCAGACGCGGGCGTGGAGCTCACGGTAGCTGGCCTTGGTGACGGCGCCGTCGTCCGCCTCGAAGATGATGGCGGTCTTGTCCGCGTTACCGTTCGTGAGATTGCGGTCGAGGCTGTTGTACGACGCGTTCAGCTGGCCGTCGGCGAACCATTTGTAGAACGGGGCGTCCGATTCGTCGAGGGTGGTGGTGAAGGGCTTGTGCCAGTCGATGTTTTCACGCGCCAGGCGTGCCCAGAAACCTTCGTAGTCGCTGGCTGCTTCGGCGCACAATTTTTCGTAGGCTTCCATGCCGGAGATCGCGGCCTTGCCGGCGAATTCGGCCGACGGTGGGAACACGCGATTTTCCTGCAGCGTGAATTCTTGATTGCTCTCGTTCTCGGCCATACTAGTCTCCATAGTAGTAAGTTTTGCTTTTACCGGACACCTTAGGGGCGCTCGCTTACTGAGCCCTTACATGGCTTTTTTCCTACGCCCGCTGGTCGAATAGCATTCTACCAACCTTGCTGCAAAGCGGCGAAGAACCGGCAAAGGACGGGCGGACGGGTGTAGAATGCTCGGCTGTAATTTATCCAGCATCCAGGAGTCCGCATCCCGATGGCGCAGTTAATTCCCCCGAACGAAGCAAAGAAACTCAGCCCCCTGAACAACCTGATCTTCGCCAGCCGCTGGCTGCAGCTGCCGCTCTACCTCGGCCTGATCCTGGCGCAGTGCGTTTACGTGTTCCATTTCTGGGTCGAGCTGAAGGACCTGATCGGCGCGGCGATGGGCAATGTCGCCTCGCTGCAGCACATCCTGGACGTCGTGACGGTGCCTGGCGCAGTACGCCCGACCAAGCTGACCGAGACGACCATCATGCTGGTGGTGCTGGGCCTGATCGACGTGGTCATGATCTCGAACCTTTTGATCATGGTCATCGTGGGCGGCTACGAGACCTTCGTCTCGCGCATGCACCTCGAAGGACACCCGGACCAGCCCGAATGGCTGTCGCATGTGAACGCTTCGGTACTCAAGACGAAACTGGCGATGGCGATCATCGGCATCTCGTCGATCCACCTGCTGAAGACCTTCATCAATGCGGCGAACTACAAGCCGGAAACCATGATGTGGCAAACCATCATCCACCTGGCTTTCCTGCTGTCGGCCATGGCCATCGCCTATACCGACCGCATCGTCATGACCACGCATTCGAAACATTAAATAACCTCCTGATCGAGAACTTCCATGGCAACCGTTATCACCCAGAGCGACCTCATCGAATCGGTCGCGGCAGCCCTCCAGTACATCAGCTACTACCACCCGGCCGACTATATCCAGCACCTGGCGCGCGCGTATGAGACCGAGCAAAGTGCGGCGGCGAAGGACGCCATCGCGCAGATCCTGACCAACTCGCGCATGTGCGCCGAGGGCAAGCGTCCGATCTGCCAGGACACCGGCATCGTCAACGTGTTCCTCAAGATCGGCATGAACGTCCGCTTCGAAGGCTTCACCGGTTCGGTCACCGACGCCGTCAACGAAGGCGTGCGCCGCGCCTACGGCTTCGCCGACAACAAGCTGCGCGCCTCGATCGTGGCCGACCCGCACTTCGAGCGCAAGAACACCAAGGACAACACCCCGGCCGTGGTCCACATGGAACTGGTCGAAGGCGACACCGTCGACGTGAAACTGGCTGCCAAGGGCGGCGGCTCGGAGAACAAGACCAAGTTCGTCATGCTGAACCCGTCCGACTCGCTGGTGGACTGGGTCATCAAGACCGTGCCCCTGATGGGCGCGGGCTGGTGCCCGCCGGGCATGCTCGGCATCGGCATCGGCGGCACCGCCGAAAAGGCGATGCTGATGGCGAAAGAGTCGCTGATGGAAGACATCGACATGTACGAACTGAAGCAGCGCGGCCCGCAGAACAAGCTGGAAGAACTGCGTATCGAACTGTGCGACAAGATCAACGCGCTGGGCATCGGCGCCCAGGGCCTGGGCGGCCTCACCACCGTGCTGGACGTGAAGATCAATATGTACCCGACCCACGCGGCCTCCAAGCCCGTGGCGATGATCCCGAACTGCGCCGCCACCCGCCACGCCCACTTCGTGCTGGACGGCTCGGGCCCGGCCTACATCGAACCGCCGGCGCTCTCCACCTGGCCGGAAGTGCACTGGACCCCGGATACTGAAAAATCCAAGCGCGTCGACCTGAACACCCTCACCAAAGAGGAAGTCGCTTCGTGGAAGCCGGGCCAGACCCTGCTCCTGAACGGCAAGATGCTGACCGGCCGCGACGCCGCGCACAAGCGCATCCAGGACATGCTGGCCAAGGGCGAGCAGCTGCCGGTGGACTTCACCAACCGCGTGATCTATTACGTCGGCCCGGTCGACCCGGTGGGCGATGAAGTCGTTGGTCCGGCAGGCCCGACCACCGCGACCCGCATGGACAAGTTCACCGACATGATGCTGGAGAAGACCGGCCTGATCTCGATGATCGGCAAGGCCGAGCGCGGCCCGGCGGCGATCGAATCGATCCAGAAGCACAAGTCGGCCTACCTGATGGCGGTGGGCGGCTCGGCCTACCTGGTCTCGAAGGCGATCAAGTCGGCCAAGGTGGTCGGCTTCGAAGACCTGGGCATGGAAGCGATCTACGAGTTCGACGTGACCGACATGCCGGTCACCGTCGCCGTCGACGCCACCGGCACCTCGGTCCACAACACCGGTCCGAAGGAATGGTCGGCGAAGATCGAGTCGCTGAAGGGCATTCCGGTAGCATCGGTTTAACGTAGGGTGGGCGGGTCTCCCGCCCACGCGTTCAACTCCCCTCTGCGCCGCCACATGGCCATTTCATCCATCCACAACGACGCCCCGATCGGCATATTCGACTCGGGCGTCGGCGGCTTCTCGGTGCTGCGCCACATCCAGGCGCAGCTGCCGGACGAGCATCTCCTGTACTTCGCCGACACCGCCTTCGCCCCCTACGGCGGCAAGCCGGAGAACGTCCTCATCGAGCGCGTGCTGGGCATCGGCGCCTTCCTGGTGTCACGCGGCGCCAAGGCGCTGGTCGTGGCCTGCAACACCGCCACCATCGCCGCCGTGCGCATCCTGCGCGAACACTATCCCGACATGCCGATCGTCGGCGTCGAGCCGGGCCTGAAGCCGGGCGCAGCCGCGACCCGCAACGGCCTGGTGGGCGTGCTGGCCACCGAGCGCACCCTCGCCGGCGAAAAATTCCTGCTGCTGCGCGACCAGATCGTCGCCGCGACCGGCGCCCGCTTCCTGCTGCAGCCCTGCGTGGGCCTGGCCGACCAGATCGAATTCGGCGAACCCGGCGCGCCTGCATTGGAGGCCATGCTGGAACGCTACATCGCGCCACTGCTGGCCGAGGGCGCGGACACCCTGGTGCTCGGCTGCACCCATTATCCGCTGGTACAGGCATCGATCGAAGACGTGGTCCGGAGGCATACGGATGCGCAGGTAGCGCTGATCGACACCGGCGACGCCGTCGCTCGCCAGCTGGCGCGGCTGCTGGAAGCCTCGAAGCTGCTGCGCGGAGCCGGCGGCCAGCCGTCCGGCCTTACCGGCTTCACCACTGCCAGCGGGGAGGCGCTGCGGGCATCCTTCAACACCCTGCTGGGGCAGGATCCGACCGTGCACGAGGTCGAAATCAGCCTTCCGCAGCCTGGCTCGACCGCACAACACATTTAGATTTGCCAGTTCGCTCAGACCTTTGTATAATCTTGTTCTGTCTCGGAAACAGCGAGACAGAGAAGCAAGACAGTGGTGGCTGTAGCTCAGTTGGTAGAGTCCAGGATTGTGATTCCTGTTGTCGTGGGTTCGAGTCCCATCAGCCACCCCAAGAATTCAGCAGGAAGCCACCCATGCGGTGGCTTTTTTGTTGCCTAAAATATTCGCGGTCGTGGCTCTGGTGCTAACATTGCCGTATGGCCAGGCACACCTCACCCAAGAAGCTCTTTACCGATCCCCTCCTGTCGGCCTTCGGCATTGCCGGCTTCGTCATCGGCGTGCTGCTCTTCTACGGCATCAAACACCGCTTCAGCTCGGAACAGTGGGCGACCTGGGTCCAGGCCGTCGGCTCGGTGTCCGCCATCTGGATTTCGCTGGCCCTGGTCCAGCATCAGATCAGCAGGCAGCAGGAGGCGGAGAAAACGCGCGATGCGAAGAATGATCTTCGGATCGCCAGCTTTGCCCAGTCGGTCATCGGCGAAGCCATCGACGCAGTCAGGGCGACTCAGCGGGCGCAGGACGCCTGGCCGGATGACGGCGCAGGATATGTCTTCCATGAACGCTCGAGAATCCAGGCGGCGCAGATCATGATCCGGACCCTGGCTGCGGAACCCTTGTTCGCAGAGCTGATCAAGCCGGTCATCGACATGCACGCGCTTCTTGTGTCGGTGGAATCCGCGAGCGAGCAACTGGTCGGCAACGGCCCATTCAGGAACGACAGCAGGCTAGCGTCGTTCTGGACGCAGAAGAACGGACAGCTGGAAGCTATCGCCGCATCCACTGCAGCTGCGATGGACATTGCCCACCGTTCGCTGACAGCAGGCTGAGCTCCCCCCCTTCGGCACGGCCCAGCTTGCGCTCCCCCATCTTCCTTTAGCAATAAGTCTGCCCCATTTTGCCTTATATCATCCGCGGACTGTGGTGATTTGGCAACGTTTCCAGTGTTACGTGAACACTCCTTGTTTTCACCCCGCGTTGGCATCCTGAAGCCACCTTCGTCAGAGAGAAAAGGCGAGCAAAAACGTTTTCTCAAAATTCCGAAAAAACGTCTTCCAAAACCCCGTCTTTTAACAGTCAGTCGCCCCCGACAAATCTTTAGTTAAGCGTTTTCCTAATTCTGTTGACTTCGCTGTTTGATGTGATTACGATTTATGCAAGCAGAAGAACAAACAGGAGACATCAATGACGCGAACAAGCTCGCGCGCACTGCTTGCAGGCATCGCCCTGCTCGCCGCAGCACCTGCATTTGCCCAGTCCGCCAATGAATCGAATGCCGCCCTGGTCAAGCGCGGCATCGACGCCGCCGCGAAGCAGTACGCGACCCTGCTCCCCAAGGTGCAATCGAAGGAAGGCGTCCCCCGCACCGTCGAAAACGGTGACGTCAAACTGGTCGGCGTACGCGACTGGACCTCGGGCTTCTTCCCCGGCTCCCTGTGGTACCTGTTCGAAGCCACCGGCGACAAGAAATGGCGCGCCGCCGCCCAGGACTACACCGCGCGCATGGCCCCGGCCAAGTTCGACAAGACCCAGCACGACCTTGGCTTCATGCTCGGCGCCAGCTACGGCAACGGCTACCGCCTCACCAAGGACCCGAGCTACCGGGACGCCCTGCTGGCCGGCGCCACCACGCTGGTCACCCGCTACAACCCCAAGGTCGGCAGCATCCAGTCCTGGGACCTGTGGAAGAACAGCACCTGGGCCTTCCCCGTCATCATCGACAACATGATGAACCTGGAGCTCCTGACCTGGTCCGCCCGCGAAGCCAGGGAACCGTACTACCGCGACGTCGCCCTCACCCACGCCGACACCACGATCAAGAACCACTTCCGCCCCGACGGCTCGAGCGTGCACCTGGTCGACTACGATCCCCAGACCGGCGCCATCCGCGGCAAGGTCACGGTGCAGGGCAATGCGGATTCGTCGAGCTGGGCGCGCGGCCAGGCCTGGGGCCTGTATGGCTATACCATGATGTTCCGCGAGACGAAGAAGCCCGAGTACCTGCAGCAGGCGCATAAGATCGCGGCCTTCTTCATGAACCATCCGCGCCTCCCTCAAGATAAGGTCCCGTACTGGGACTTCGACGACGCCGCCATTCCGAACGCCCCGCGCGACAGCTCGGCCGCCGCCATCACCGCGTCCGCCCTGCTGGAACTCGCCGGCTTCTCCGACAAGGCCACCGCACAAAAGTACCGCGACTTCGCCACTGCCCAGCTGCGCAGCCTCGCCTCCCCCGCCTACCTCGCAGCAACGGGCGAAAACGGCGGCTTCCTGCTCAAGCACGCGACCGGCCACAAACCGGCCGGCAAGGAAATCGACGTCCCGCTCAACTACGCCGACTACTACTTTCTCGAAGCATTGCTGCGCCTGAAGGCCGCCAGCGCAACACATTGACGCATCCGGAGCACCGGGATCGATCCCCACACCGATCGTCACCCGGGCCTGGCACCTTTTCTTGAATTAAGGAGACAACGTTGGACAAGAACAGAAACGATTACTTCGCGGTGAAACCGGTTGCAGCGGTCGTCGCCATCGCGGTCGCACAATGGGCCGCCCCTGTCTACGCACAGGAAGCCCAGGAAGCGCAGCCGAACCCGAACCAGCTGCAGTCGGTGGTCGTCACCGCCAACAAGCGTGTCGAGAAGCTGGAGAGCGTGCCGATGGCGATCTCGGTCATCTCGGAAGAGGAACTGCAGCGCAATAACGTGCGCGAGATGGAGGACATCATCGCCCTCACCCCTTCCCTGACGCAGGCCTCGGGCACGACTGCCGCCAACAACGCGCTGTTCATGCGCGGCATCGGCACCGTCTCGGTCGGTATCGGCGTGGAGTCGGACGTCTCGGTGATCCTGGACGACATCCCGATCGCGGTGCAGTTCCAGGCCTTCCGCGACCTGGCCGACGTGGCGCGCGTCGAGGTGCTGAAAGGCCCGCAGAGCACCCTGTTCGGCAAGTCGGCGGTGGCCGGCGCGATCAATATCGTGACCAAGCCGATCAGCGGCCCGGTCACCTACCGCGGCAGCGCCTACTACACCAACGACCACGAATGGCGCCTGGCCGCCTCGATGGGCGGACGCTTCACCGACACCTTCGCCATGCGCATCGCCGCGAACAAGAGCGATATGCCGGGCAACTTCACCAACCTCACCGACGGCAAGAAGGTCAACGGCTCGTCGGGCAAGACCTTCATGGCGAAGTTCAGCTGGACCCCGATCCGCAACCTCGACATCGACTTGATGCCGCAGTATAACGAGCAGGAAAACACCCGCGGCGTGACGGCGGTGAACGGCTTCTACCGCACCACCGGCTCGGCCGCCGCCGGCAACCTGACGCGCGTGCCGGTCGACATCAATACCGCCTACATGAACGGCAACCCGAACCTGCCGGCATCGCAGGTGCTGGCCGGGATCGACCCGACCAATCCGCGCAACCGCCTGGTGCGCCGCGACTTCCCCACGGGAATCGCCTCGCGCACCACCGGCACCGGCCTCAAGCTGTCGTACACGCTGCCGAGCAATGCGACCCTGATGTCGATCTCCTCCTACCAGCGCTACAAGGCGAACGACTCGCGCGACCAGGACTTCACCGACGTGCCGACGCTCACCCGTCCGGGCGAAAACAAGCCCACGGTCGGCAACAACCAGTTCGGCACCTACGACATCACGTCCCGCACCCAGGAGATCCGACTGGTCTCGCCGGATGCCGGCAACCTGCGCTACGTGGCCGGCCTCTGGTGGGCGCGCAACGAGATCGAGCGCCACTTCATCCGCGGCTTCTGCGTCGCGCCGACCAAATGCGCGGCGAATTCGCCCTCGAGCCCGACCAACTACTACACCGACATCTACAACGTGAACAAGGCGGTGTTCGGCCAGGCGACCTGGGACTTCGCCCCGACCTGGACCCTGGTCGCCGGCCTGCGCCGCAACCTCGAGGAATCGGGCTTCAACTACGCACGCAACTTCTACACCGACCAGCTGGACCGCGCGAGCTTCGTGCCGGGCCCGGTGGGCGTGGACGTGTTCTCGAGCAGCGGCAACGAAGACTGGGCCACTACCGGCAAGCTGAGTATCCAGAAGCAGATCACGCCCGAAGTGATGGTCTACGCCATGACGGCCACCGGTCACAAGGGCAAGGCCTACGACGTGACCAGCGGCCTGCGCGCCTCGGCGGCCTTCCCGGTCGATCCGGAGAAGAGCCGCACCTTCGAGATCGGCACCAAGGCCAACCTCTTCAACAACCGCATGTCGGTGGCGGCCGTCATCTACAAGACGGACTTCCGGAACTACCAGCAGAACACCTCCTTCGTGCTGCCGAACGATCCGACCATCTACACCCAGCTGAACTCGATCCCGGAGATCGGCACCAAGGGCTTCGAACTCGACGCCAATATGCTGCTCAGCCCTGGCTGGTCGCTGAACGCCTCGCTGGCCTACACCCGTCCGACCATCAACGACTGGAAGAACGGTCCCTGCTACCAGGACAACACCAACCCGGCGATCGGCACCACGGGCAAGGGAGAGAATGGCTCACTGGCGGGCTGGAACCGCAACTGCTTCGCGATCCGCGAAGGCGCCACCACCGGCATCCAGGACCTGACCGGCGGGATCTTCCCCGGCACGCCGAAGATCAAGGTCAACATCGGCAGCAACTACGACCTGCGCTTCTCCTCGATGCCCTTCCGCGCTTTCGTGAACGGCAATGTGCGCTACCAGAGCGACTACCAGACCGCGATCAGCAACGACCCGCGCGCCGTCAATGACGCCTACACGATCGCCGACCTCGGCTTCGGGCTGCGCCAGAACTCGGACCGCTGGCGCCTGAGCTTCCAGATCAAGAACCTGTTCGACAAGTTCTACATCCCGAACGCGAACGCGAGCGGCCCGAGCTTCCGTGCGGGTCCCACCTCGACCTCGCCGGCGATCACGGTGGACAGCTGGGTGCCGCCGCGTGACGTGTTCCGCTACTACAGCGTGAAGCTGGACGTGAAGTTCTAAGTGCTGTTCCGGGGCGGTGGCGACACCGTCCCCCCAAGAAAAACGCGGCGCCTCATGGATGATGAGGCGCCGCGCTTTTTGTAGGGTGGGCGGATTCCGCCCACGCGTTCAAATCACGTGTCTCGGCCCGCTCCGTGGCTCGAATCCGTTCGTTGAACGCGTGGGCGGAGGACCGCCCACCCTACGAGATCAGTCCTTGTAGATCGGGCCGGCCAACACGAAAGGGCCACCCTGGTACGTTGCCGTGACGTCTTCCTTCGCCGGCCACTCTCCGCTTTGCGGGAAGCGCTCCGCGAATTCGCGCGAGCTGCGCTGGGCTTCGTAACCCAGGTGGGCCGCCAGGCGGTTGTCCCACCACTTGGTCTTGTTGTCCGAGACGCCGAAGGTAATGGTGTGGCCGACGCGCGGCGTGAACAGGGCGCAGCGCACCAGCTCGACCAGGTCGTCGTAGGCGAGGAAGGTGGTCATCATGCGCGCGTTGCGCGGTTCGTCGAAGGAAGAGCCGATGCGCAGGCAGACGGTCTCGATGCCGAAGCGGTCGTAGTAGTAGCGCGACAGGGCTTCGCCGAAGCACTTCGAGACGCCGTAGATGCAGTCCGGCCGCAGCGGCGCGCCGGCGTCGATCACCTGCGTGGTCGGGTAGAAGCCGACCACGTGGCTGGAGCTGGCATAGATCACGCGCTTGATGCCCTTCTTGTGCACGGCTTCGTACAGGTGGTGCAGTCCGACGATGTTGGCCTGGACGATCTTGTCGACCTGCTCCTCGACCGAGACGCCACCGAAGTGCAGCACAGCGTCGACGCCGTCGAGCAGGGACAGCACCGCCTCGCGGTCGGCCAGGTCGCACTGGACCACCTCCTCGTTCGGACCGGCCGGGGCGATCACCTTCACGTCGCTGAGGCGGACGATGTCGGCCCAGGGCTTGATGCGCTCGCGCAGCAGGGTGCCGAGGCCGCCGCCCGCCCCGGTCAACAACAGGCGGTGGAAGGGCTTGCGCGGTGTCTCTTCAGTCATGGGGTCTCCAGTGGTGTAATAACAGAGAGTTAAACGTTTAACTCAAGTATAGCGGAACGGCTTCCCGCGTCAATGCCGGACGGGGTGTTGGCAAAGTGGCTGGACCGCTTTGCAGCTAGGGAAAATGCCCGTTTACCGCGGCCGCTGCGTGATAAGATGCCGGGTCAAATAACGATTACCCGCCCCAATGAAAAGCTCCGCCCCGACCATCCGCGACGTCGCCGCAGCCGCCCAGGTGTCCACCGCCACGGTGTCCAAGTACATCAACGGTGCGCAGCGCTTTTCGCCCAAGGTCGAAGCGGCGCTGGATGCCGCCATCGCCAGCCTGGGCTACAAGTCCAATCCGCTGGCGAAATCCATGATCACGGGGCGCACCAACACCATCGGACTGTCGGTGCTGGACGTGACCAACCCCCATTTCTCCAGCATCCTGAAGGGCGCCAACCGCGTCGCCCACGACCACGAATATTCGGTGGTGCTGGTCGATACCGAGGAAACCCCGAGCCGCGAGCGCCGCACGCTGGAAGACCTGAGCCGGCGCGTGGACGGGCTGATTGTGTCCTCGCGCCTGCGTGAGCACGAGATGGCCTGGATGGCCGAGATCGACAAGCCGCTGGTGTTCTTCGGTGCGCTGAACGAACTCCCCCTCCCCACCGTGGCCAGCGACGACCACGGCGGCGCTTTCATGCTGGCCCAGCACCTGCGCATGCTCGGGCACAAGCGGATCGCCTACCTCGGCTTTTCCAAGTCGCGCCGCGACGAGGAGCGCCTGGGCGGCATCCGCGAGTGCCTCGACGCTGCCGGCCTGCCGCTCACCGTCTTCGATGCCGAAGGCCCCTCCATGCTTGAAGGCGAGCGCATGTGCTCGAACATCGTGCTGGGCGCCAGCCGTCCCGACGCGGTGATCTGCTACAACGACCTGATGGCGCTCGGCTTCATGAAGGAAGCGGCCAGCCTCGGCCTGTCGATCCCACGCGACCTGTCGGTGGTCGGCTTCGACAACATCCCTTATGGGAAGTACGTCACGCCGGCGCTCACCACGGTCGACCTGCAGAGCGAGCGCATGGGCGCCACCGCCATGGGCAAGCTGCTCTCGGTGATCCGCGGCGAGCAGGTCGAGAAGCTCACCAAGGTCGCGCCCCAGCTGGTGCTGCGCTCCTCGACCATCGCCCGCCAGGCCTGATCTCACGCGCATCGCTTTACTTTCCGGCATCGTTCGCCTATATTTAGGAAAACGTTTAACAACACCGGAGACACGATTGATGCGCCACGCCTTGCCCCTCCTGGCGGCCGCCTTGCTGGCCGCCCCTGCCATCGTCCACGCCGCGCCCGCGCAAGCTACGCCGCCCTTGCAGAAGAGCGTCGAGCAGGCCTATCCCCAGCTCGACTATCTGTTCCAGAAGCTGGCAAAGGAAAGGGATGGCATCGCGATGGACGGCCAGGCCGCCCTCAAGAGCAAAGACAAATTCCTGCCCGGGAAAATCGCCACGGGCCTCGCGGACCTGCTGGTCCACCTGCCCGCCAATGATCCGCGCCTGCCCGGCATGCTGCGCGACTACGCCGACCTGGCCGACCTCACCATCGGCATGGCGAACGACACCTGGGGCATCTACTACTATATCGGCGCCCTGCACCGCCTGAAGCAGGCCGGCCTGCTGGAACGCGCGGTGCGTCCCGCCACGCTGGAGACTCTGCGCAAGCGCCTCGACTGGCGCACTTTCGTACGGCTGCCGGACTATGAACTGATCGACCTGCCGACCAACTACTATGGCGTGGCCTTCAGCATCGCGCGCCTGCGCATGCTGATGGGCTGGGAAGACGGCAAATCGGGCGAGATCCTGCTGGACAAGATGCTCAAGCACTACGCCACCTATTCGGGCAAATACGGCTTCAGCGACGAGACCGACGGCCAGGGACGCTTCGACCGCTACAGCATCCTGCTCGCCGCCGAGATCTGCGAGCGCTTCATCGAGACCGGATTGGCGGTCACGCCGGAACTCAAGGCCCTGCTGCGCAAATCGGCCGAGGTGGCCCTGAACAGCGCGACGAGTGACGGCACCGGCTTCACCATGGGCCGCAGCCTGGGGCCGTACGGCGAGACCGCGATGCTCGAGATCCTGTCGACCGCCGCCTATCTCGGCGTGCTCTCGCCCGAGGAAAAGGAATACGCCTACGCTTATTCGGCGCGCATCGCCGAGCGCTATATGCGCTTCTGGTACCAGCCGGCCATGCATTCGGTGGACATGTGGAACGGCGGGCGCCGCACCGACACCTACCGCGGCAAGCACCGCATCCTGGGCGAGAACTTCTCGCTGCTGCACCAGCTCATCGCCACCAACGAGATGTGGAACAAGGCCGGCATGAAGGACGTGGCGCCGCGCCAGGACCTGGCCGCCTGGCTCGAACGCAGCCGCCCCAAGTTCTCGCTCACCCGCTTCGCGCGCGGCGAGCACGACCGGGCGCTGGGCATCTGGCGCGACAAGGGCCATGTGTTCAGCCTCTCGATCATCAATGGCGGCCAGAGCCAGCATGCCAACAGCCCCTATTACCCGCTGCCCTTCGCGCACGATGTCGTGGCGGGCGTGGCCGACAGCGGCTATGCGCATCCGCAGCTGATGCCGAAGTTCACGCTGGCCGATGGCAGCGAACTGATTGCGACCGCGTGGATGAAGGATATCGAAACGAAACCGCAGGGCGCGGGCCAGCTGCTGACGTATCGCCAGGACGCCCTCACCCGCCTCGGCAAGAACGTCCCGGTACGCGATCCGCGCATCAAGGTCGAGACGAGCTACAGCCTGCAGCCGGGCGCGATCACGCGCACCGACCGCTACACGCCGGCGTCGCCGCTGGACGTCAAGGCGCTGACGCTGGAATTCGGCTCCTTCTCGGGAGGCGCCACCGTGAATGGAAACACGGTACGCTTCAAGGAGGGCGCGGTGCAGGCCTTCGAGCTTGCAGGGCTGGCGTCATGCAAGGCCGAGCCGGCGAACGGCAGCCTTGAGTGGCGCGCGCCTTACGGCCAGATGCAGACGGTGGTCAGCTGCGCCAGCGGCGCCTTCAGCATGCGCGAGCCGCTGGTGGTGAGCTGGACCATCCGTTATGGGGACAAGCAGCAATAAGCGTTACAGGGGCACTCTCCTGCGGGGCTGGACCCGCGTTCACGCCCGACCGGCAGGAATGCTGCGTCGGGCTTTTTTGTAGGGTGTTCGGCTTCGCCGAACGCGCGTTCAACCGGCCTGGAGATGGACGATGCGCCTCATTGCACCGTGTAGTTGAACGCGCGCACGGCGGAGCCGTGCACCGGTCCACTGGACCGGCGCACCCCTACGAGCCGCGGACGTGCTCCAGGGGATTCGGCAAACTCCGGTCCCCACCCATGCGCGCATCCCAGTTGTTCGCGGGCGGCGGCTCCGTCGACAGCGGCTGCGCGGCATGGCGGTCGTAGATCGCGATCCAGCCCGGCATGCGCGGCGGCTTCTCCTGCTCGAAGCCGGTCATCCGCCGAAGCGTCGACGGATCGGCCACGTTGGCGCTCGAGAAGCGCACCAGGCGATCCAGCTGCGGGTGCTGCAGGTCGAGGATCGAGGCCACCATCACGAGCGGCGCGGCCGCATACAGGTGGTAGCTGAGCGCCTTGCCGGCGCGCGCCACCTCGAGCGGCAGCGAGCCGTCCGCCTGGATCTGGTCCATCGCGTGATCGAACATCTTGCGTCCCCAGGCCAGGTAGCGCGCCTCGCCCGTGACCGCGCCGGTGGCGGTGATGGCCAGGCCCTCCCAGTAATAGTGGTTGTTGCGCACGCCCTTGTGCGCATCCGAGTGGGCGATGGTCAGGTCGGCGAGCCGGCGCAGCCAGGCTTCGACCGCCTGGCGCTGGGCGGGCGTGGCTGCGGCCTGCACGCGCGCATAGCTCAGGGCGAGGCCGGACAAAGTCCATTTGCGTGTGTACCAGGACTGGTTCGTCGTCATGGCGCCGAGCATGCCGCCGCCATCGGCCCAGGCCTGCAGCCAGCCGAGGGCGCACTGCGCATCCGCCGGCTTGCGTCCACGCTGCCAGGCGTTGGCCGAGCGCGCGACGCCGTCCAGGTAATCGTTGACGGGCTTGACCGCGGCCTCGTTGCGCGCCTTGAGCACCGGGTCGACGATGGAATTGTGCTTGTCGCTGTAGTAGCGGTTCGCGTCGATGTCGCGCACCACGGGCGGCGGGGCCTCGCAGGCGGATGCCGCACCCTGGGCCAGCGTGGACAGGATCAGGGCGGTCAGCGCCGGACGGATGAGGTATGGCATCGGAACTCCTTGTTTTTGGAAAACGTTTAACCGATTGTAAGCAAGGTCGTGGCGCAAGTAAACAAAGTCCATCCCGGAGTGAGTTGCTCGACTTTTTCATCCAGCGTGGATATGCTCGAAGCTCACGCAACCGCGGCGCCCCGGCGGCCTTACTGATGCCCGACAAGCAAAACGCCCCTACTCCGATCAACCGCCTCACGGCGGCCAAACGCCCTGCGGTTCGCCTCGCGATCAGGGTCCTTGTCCTCTTTTGCGTCCTGTTGATCGGCGCCCAGGCCTGGAGCATCTGGACGGCGCGCGAGACGCGCCTGGCCGAGAACGCCGCCTCGACATCGAACATGTCCAGTGCGCTCGCCGCGCAAGCCGAAAGCACGGTGCGCATCGTCGATACGGTGCTGGCGGGCGTGGTGGAGCGGGTCGAGCACGACGGCGTGGCGCCCTCCTCCGCCGACCGCCTGCGCCTGCACCTGCGCAATATGGTTGGCGAAGTCAAGGAGCTGCATGGTCTCTTCATCTACGGTACCGACGGCACCTGGCTGGTGTCTTCGCTGGACCGTCCGATGGTCGGAAACAATGCCGACCGCGAGTATTTCCAGTACCACCTGAAGCACAAGGACCGCGGCCTGCACATCGGCAAGCCGATCCGCAGCCGTTCGACCGGCGTCTGGATCCTGCCGATTTCGCGCCGCATCGACAACCCCGACGGCAGCTTCGCCGGCGTCGCCCTCGGAACGATCCGCATCGATTTCTTCGCCGATCTGTACGACCGCTTCGACGTCGGCCGCGAAGGCGTGATCCTGCTCCTGCTCGACGATGCGACCATGGTGTACCGCCGGCCCTTCGTTGAAAAACTGATCGGCACCAGCCTGGCGGGCGGCCCCATCTTCCAGATGTACAGGTCGCAGGGCCCGGTCGGCTCGGCCATCCTGCGCTCCAAGGTGGACGGCGTGGTGCGCCTGTACAGCTATCGCCACCTGGACGACCTGCCGCTGATCGTGGCGACCGCGCGCTCCAAGCATGAAATCCTCGAGGAATGGCAGCAGTCGACCCTGCTGCTGGCCTCCGGCACCTTGCTGATCGTGGTACTGCTGGGCGGCGTCGGCTCGCGCCTGGTACGCCAGATCGTGATCCGCGACCAGCTGGAAGCCGAGTTGCGCATCGCCGAAGAACACCTGCAGGAGCGCAACCAGGAACTGACCGTGCTGGCGACCAATGACGGCCTGACCGGCATCGCCAACCGCCGCCATTTCGACGACACGCTGGCGCGCGAGATGAACCGCGCAACGCGCACCGGGGTGCCGGTATCGCTGGTGCTGATGGACGTGGATTTCTTCAAGAAGTATAACGACCGCTACGGCCACGTGGCCGGCGACGACTGCCTGCGCCAGGTGGCCCATACGCTGCGCAAGAGTCTCGGCCGCCCGAGCGACCTGGCCGCGCGCTACGGCGGCGAGGAGTTCGCCGTGATCCTGCCCGGCACGGGCGCTGTGGGAGCCCGTTACGTGGCCGAGCGCCTGCGGCTGGCCATCCTCGACCTCGCGCTGCCCCATGCGGACAACCAGGGGGGCCTGGTCACGATCAGCGCCGGTGTGCGCACCTTCCATCCTGGCTCGGGCGACATCGGCGAGCCCGGAGAGTTCGTCAACCAGGCCGATGCGCTGCTCTACCAGGCCAAGGCGGGGGGGCGCAACCGCGTGTGCGGCGACCTCGACAATATCGATCCGGCGCCGGTGTCGTTCGCGGTATAAAAAAACCGCCTGCGATGCAGGCGGTTCTTCTTGCCCCTCAACCCGTCTTAGTAACGGTTCGGATTGTTCGGGCGGGCGTCATGGCGGTTCGGGACGCCGTCGCCGTCACGGTCGCGGCGCGCCATGCGGTGGTCTTGACGGACCCAGCCGCCGCGCTCCAGGTACCAGCCGTTGCGGTCCTGGCGCCATTCCGGACGGTGGTAGACGTAGCCGGCGCGAACTCGCTCATAGTGGCCGCGTTCCCACACATAGCGGCGGCCGTTCCAGCTCCAGTAGCCAGGCACCCATTCGTGGCCGCGGCGGGCGGCGGGGATCGATTCATGACGCAGCGGCGGCGGCGCCTTGTGCACCACGATCACTTCGGTGCGGCCCTGGGCCTGCGCCTGGACCGGCGCGAAAGCGGCAGTACTGATCAGGACGGCTGCGGTAGCGGCAAGAATGCTTTTCATGGTGTTTCTCCTTTCGATTGGTGTTGGACACACTATAGCCAGCCACAACCGCGCACGGGAGAAATGAAAAACTCGCTTACAAGCGATACATTCCGCATTGGAAATGTAACTGAAGCATTCCAGAAAGCAAAACAGCCGGCACGCGGCCGGCTGTTTCAAGGGGAGAAAACCGATTAATCCAGTTTCCAGGCGTAGTCGACCTTGGCCCAGGTCTGGGCCGGTGCGCCGTCCTTGGTGCCCGGCTTGAACTTGCATGCCGACAGGCCTTTCAGGGCTGCACGGTCCAGGTTCTTGAAACCGCTCGACTTTTCCAGCTTCGACTCGGTCACGGTGCCGTCGGCGCTCACCAGGAACGATGCCGAGGTGGTGCCCTGCTCTTCATTCATCAGCGACGCTTTCGGGTACTCGACCGCGCACTTCTTCGGATCGAAAGTGGCCGGCACTTCGGCGGCGAAGGTGGCGCCGGCTGCGGTGGCGAGGGTCATTGCTGCGATCAGTTTCACGGTCAGGTTTTTCATGATTTCCCCAATAAGGTTTTGATAAAGGTTGGCAGTCTCACTGCATGCCGGCCCGGGGGCCGGCTATTTCTCTCTTAGAATTCTTCCCACTCGTCGCTGGCGACGGTGGCGGCCTTCTTCGGCTTGGAAGCCGGTGCTGCGTCTTCCTGGGCAGGAGCTGCCGGTGCTGCTGCGGCTGGCTTCTTCGCGGCCGGCTTCTTCAGGGCCGGGGCCGGACGTTTGACAGCTGCCGGACGCACCACCACGGCGGTGCTGGTCGCTGCAGGCGCCGAGGTCTCGGCCTGGTACTGCTCGCCCTCGCTCAGCTTGAAGATGCTGACGACGCGGGCCAGTTCGCTCGCCTGGTCTTGCAGGCTCTGCGCTGCGGCAGCGGCCTCTTCCACCAGGGCGGCATTCTGCTGGGTCATGCTGTCCATCTCGATGATCGACATGTTGACCTGTTCGATACCTGCGCTCTGTTCAGCGCTGGCGTTGGCGATCTCGCTCATGATGTCCGTCACGCGGCGCACGCTGGCCACCACTTCGTCCATCGTCACGCCGGCCTGGCCGACGAGCTTGCTGCCACGCTCGACCTTCTCGACGGAGTCGCCGATCAGGGTCTTGATTTCTTTCGCTGCCGCAGCCGAACGCTGGGCCAGGTTACGCACTTCCGACGCCACCACCGCGAAGCCGCGGCCCTGTTCACCGGCACGCGCCGCTTCCACCGCGGCGTTCAGCGCCAGGATGTTGGTCTGGAAGGCGATGCCGTCGATGACGCCGATGATGTCCGAAATCTTGCTGGCCGAGCTGTTGATCTCGCCCATGGTGCCGACCACTTGCGACACCACTTCGCCGCCCTTGCGGGCCACGTCCGACGCGGTCGCCGCCAGGGCGTTCGCTTCACGGGCGTTGTCGGCATTCTGCTTCACGGTCGAGGTCAGTTCTTCCATCGCCGAGGCGGTCTTTTCCAGCGAGCTGGCCTGCAGTTCGGTACGCGAGGACAGGTCGATGTTGCCGGCGGCGATTTCACGCGAGGCGGTGCCGATGGTTTCGGTGCCGCGGCGCACTTGCTCGACGATGCCGACCAGGCTGTTGCGCATTTCTTTCATTTCGACCAGCAGGCTGCCACGGTCCGACGAGTCGGTCTCGATGGCGATCGACAGGTCGCCGTGGGCGATGCTGCCGGCGATCTGGGCGGTGTACGCCGGCTCGCCACCCAGCTGCTTGCGCAGGCTGCGGGCAATCAGCCAGGCCATCACGACACCCATGGCCACCGCTGCCAGCAGCAGGACGATCATGAAGTTACGGGCGTTCTGGAAGGCGGTCTCGGCGTCGGCCTTGCTCTGGGCGTTCTGCTTTTCTTCGGTGGTGGCCAGCTGGTCCAGCGCTTCCATCCACTTCTTCTGTGCCGGGCGCACTTCGCGGATCATCACGCGGGTGGCGTCCATGGCGTTATTCGCCAGGTACAGCTCCGATGCCTTGGCGATGGCCGGCATGGTCGCGCCTTCGGCTTCCTTGATCTGGGCCAGCAGCGCTTTTTCCTTGTCGCTGGCGTGGGCCGCGAAGATCGTCGACAGCTTCTTCTGCGCGTCGTCGTACTTCTTGGTCTGTTCCTTGAACTTGACCATTTCCGGTTCCATGTCGGCCGGGTCGGTCATCAGGGTCAGGACGCGCAGCGAAGCGACGCGTTCGTTGACGTTGTTGCGCATATCGATCACGAGACCGGTCGAGACATTGCTGACACTGACCACGCGGTCAAGGCGGTCCTGGATCTGCGACATGCGCACGATGCCCACCACCGTCACTGCAACCAGCAATACCAGCACCAGTGCAAAGCCGAGTGCGAGGCGGGTACCGACCTTCAAGTTATTCAAAAAAGCCATGCTCGTGTTCTTCCTGTATCTATTGATCGAAATTCGCCCGGATTCTGGCGCCGTGCGACGCGTATGCCGTAATTGTTTGTGATCTACGACTATTTCCGACAGGATAAATCAAAAATTCTGACCGGAAAGTCGGAAATCGACTGCAGCATCCGAACTGTTTCAGCTCAACAACAGTGTTGATGTTCAACAAGGCAAATTATGCTTGTGGTCTTTCCATAGGGCAAGCTTGATGCGCAGCATCGGTATATGGATTGCAATAGTTTGTATCTATTTGCCGACAAGAAACAAAAAAGGCGTACCGAAGTACGCCTTTTGCGGGAAACAAAGTTGCCAGGAATCTAACTTACGCAGCGATCGGCATGCGCGAGGCCGCTTCGAGCAGCAGGGCCGGGTCGCCGCTGGCAAGCCGCTTGGGATCGGACAGCATTTGCCGAAAGGCGCGCGCCCCCGGCAGGCCGGTCATGATGCCCAGCATGTGGCGGGTGATGCTGTTGAGTTTCAGGCCGTGTCCACCGTACAGGCGCAGCTGTTCCGCGATATAGGGAATCATCGCCTCCAGCACCTGCACCCGGGTTTTCAGGGGCGCATTCGCGTCACCGTAGAAACGGCGGTCCCAGTCCGCCATCACCCAGGGGTTGTGGTAGGCCTCGCGGCCCAGCATCACGCCATCGACGTGTTGCAGGTGCAGGGCGATCTCGTCGTCGTTCTTCACGCCGCCGTTGATGATGATCTCGAGCTCGGGGAAATCGCGCTTGAGCTGGTAGGCCACTTCATAGCGCAGCGGCGGGATCTCGCGGTTCTCCTTCGGCGACAGGCCCTTGAGCACCGCATTGCGGGCATGGACGATGAAGGTCCGGCAGCCGGCGTCCGCGATGGTGCCGATGAAGTCGCGGACAAACGCATATTCCTCGTTGTAGTCGATGCCGATGCGGTGCTTCACCGTGACATCGACCGAGACCGCGTCGCGCATCGCCTTGACGCAGTCGGCCACCAGGGCCGGCTCCTGCATCAGGCAGGCCCCGAAGGCGCCCTTCTGTACCCGCTCCGAGGGGCAGCCGCAATTGAGGTTGATCTCGTCGTAGCCCCACTGCTCGCCCAGCCTGGCGCTTTTCGCCAGGTCGGCCGGGTCGCTGCCGCCCAGCTGCAGCGCGACCGGATGCTCGCTCTCGGCGTAGCGCAGGTGGCGCTCGACGTCGCCGTAGACCAGGGCGCCGGTCGTCACCATCTCTGTATACAACCAGGTGTGCCGGGTGATGTGGCGGTGGAAGACACGGCAATGGCGGTCGGTCCAGTCCATCATGGGGGCAACCGAAAGACGGCGGCTGGGCAGTTTGCTTGGGACTTCCATACGGGATGCGATGCGAAAAAAAGGGGTCGATTTTACCGCAAACCGGCTGTACGAATGTGACTGATGGCCTGGCGCAGCGCCCGGCGGACCTGTCTGCCCGTGTTGCGGATGGGCCTGCGGCGGCTTGTTCGCCCTCCTACCTTCATGATATTGTCTTGCGTCAACAAGGTAAAATTTTCTTGTCTGATGGTCGAAACCGAAAGCGGCTGACTTTCCCGGACAGCCAACACAGCAGCTTGCCGGCGACTCCCCCACTCTATCTTGCAAAAATGAGCATTGTCATTATTAACTGGCGGGGGGGCGAAAACGACCCCTTCACCTATTTCAGCAGGTGCATGCAGCAGGCGTTCGAGCGCATGGGGCGCCCGGCGCACATCGTCGACCTCGACGATTCGGTGATGGACAAGCTGGCCGTGCTCAGCAACCAGGGCATCGACTTCGTCATCCTGTGGCAGGGCATCGGCCTGCAGCTCGGCGCCGCGAACATCGGCTCCGCCAACATCTGGGACCAGATGCGGGTCCCGGTCCTGTGCTACCACGGCGACCATCCCTGCCACATGCCCGACAACCACAACGCCGCGTCTCCGTGGGTGCAGCACATCTATGGCACGGCGTCGTTTGCGATGTTCGCGAATACCTACTTCGCGCGCGAGAGCAGCGCCACGTTCTTTCCGACGCCGGTCTGGTTCACCGATGGCGTCAAAGGCCGATTCGAAGGAAACTTTTTCGTCTTCCCGAAGAATCTCGACGACCTCGACGCGACCCTGAAGGAGTGGCGCGACACGTCGCCGCAGCAGCTCTCCAGCTTCCTGCTCGAGGCCGCGGACGCCATCATCGGCGAATTCAGGAATGGCAACCGCACAAGTCACCACGACATCATCGATGGCCTGCTGAATGCGGAACGCATGGCGGCGCTATGCAAGGAATTCCAACACCCGGAGTTGCCGGTGCGCGTGCATCTCCATATGCTGCTGGACAAGATCCATCGCAATGTGGTCGCCGAGCATGTCGTTGAAGATCTGCAAGATGTGCCGCTCAAGGTCTACGGACGGGGCTGGGACCGATTCAAGCTCCGGCAAAATCGCCATCACGAGTTCCTGACGTTTGATGCGATGTCGGACAATGCTTTCCAGTTCGCCTCCCAGTACGGCATTATCGATGCGGCGCCCATTCACGATGGCCTCCACGACCGTACCCTTCGTGCGATGAGCAACCGCTCCGGGTTCCTGATGGGTGCCAACTGGCCGTACGAGACTTACTTGGGCGGCGACTACGCCAAACTGTTTTTCGACGGCGCGGCAGGCGGCTTGCGGGATCGTGCGGAGCTGGTCATGCAGTCTCCCGAGGCCCACCGGGCACGGTGTGCGGACTTTGCACGGCAACACCAGCAGCAGTTCTCGCTTTTCAGCTTCATCAAATACCTTGAAGAAATGAGCGGGACGGTCAAAGCACGGGCCTTGGCTTAGCGCTGCGGCGAGCCTGAACAGCAAGAAAAGGGGAGTAAATGGCTGTATTCGACGACATTGGCTATGACGATTTTCGCCGGATGGCGACGGACGACAGCCTGAGCGCCCATGAAAAGATCGGCTTCCCGGACGCCTACCGGGAAGCCCATGAAGCGGCCATCTTCGCCGACATCCAGTCGAAGCTGACCAGGCTGGCGGACCGTTCCCGCAACGTGCTCGATATCGGTCCCGGATGCGCGGGGCTGCCGCGCCTGCTGATCGACCTGTGCCGGCAGCAGGACCATTCGCTCGTGCTGATCGATTCGCCCGAAATGCTGGCCCACCTGCCCGATGCGTCCGGCGTGACCAAGCTGCCGGGCTTCTACCCGAATTGCGACGAGGCCTTGCAGCCCTGGATCGGCCGTTTCGACGCCATTCTTTGCTACAGCGTCTTCCAGTACATCTTCGTCGAAGCCAGTTTCTGGAAGTTCCTGGACCTGTCCATCCAGCTGCTGGCGCCGGGCGGCCAGATGCTGATCGGAGACATTCCGAACGTCTCCAAGCGCAAGCGCTTCTTCGCGAGCGATACCGGGGTCAAGTTCCACCAGAACTTCATGCAGACGACCGAGGTGCCCCAGGTCGATTTCCGTGCGGTGGAAACGAACAAGATCGATGACGCCGCGATTCTCGGCGTGATCATGCGCGCCCGCGCGCAAGGGTGCGACGCCTACTGGCTGCCCCAGGGCGAAGCGCTGCCGATGGCCAACCGGCGTGAAGACGTGCTCATCGTCAAGCCATAGCGAGGAGCCTGCATGAACAAGAAAAAACTCGTCATCGTCGGCGATTCGGCGTTTGCCGAAATCGCCCGCGAATACTTCGACGTCGACACCGACTATCAGGTGGTGGCATTCGCCGTGGAACAGGCCTGGCTGAAGCATGAGCAATTGCAGGGCCTGCCCGTCGTGGCCTTCGAGCAGCTGCACACGCTGTATCCGCCGCAGGAGCACGAGGTCTTCGTCGCCGTCGTCTACACGCAGCTGAACCGCCTGAGGACACGGCTTGCCGGCGAAGCGAAGGCCAGGGGCTACCGGCTCGCATCCTATGTCAGCCCGCGCGCCTTCGTGTGGCGCAACGTGACGCTGGGCGAGCACGTATTCATCTTCGAGGACAATACCGTCCAGCCATTTGTCGAGATCGGCAATAACGTCGTGCTGTGGAGCGGGAACCATATCGGCCATCACAGCAAGCTGCGCGACAACATCTTCGTCTCCTCGCATGTGGTCATTTCCGGCTTCTGCGATATCGGCGACAACGTCTTTCTCGGCGTGAATGCGACCATCGCCAACAACGTGACGATCGGCCGCGACAACTGGGTCAGCCCCGGCATGACCCTGATGCGCGATACCGAGCCGAATACCCTGTTCAAGGCCACGCATGCCGAGCCCGCCAAAGTGCCGGCGACACGCTTCTTCAAGGTGGACCCATGAAGTGGCGCAAGCACGGCGTGGTGTGGAAACCGTCGGGCGCGCAATGGTGGGCGCGCAGCCATGCGACCTGCCCGACACCGATCCGCATCGACGAGCATACACTGCGGGTGTACCTGCAATGCCGGGACGAGCACAACGTCGGGCGCATCGGTTTTGTCGACCTCGATCCGCTCGATCCGCGCAAGGTGATTCGTGAAAGCCTGGAACCCGTGCTGGACATTGGCTCGCCCGGCTCGTTCGATGACAACGGCGTGTTTCAGACATGCGTCATCCGAGCGCCCGATGGCCGCCTCTACATGTATTACGTCGGCTTCGAGCTTTGCCACCGGATCCGCTACCGTCTCCTGACGGGCCTCGCCGTCAGCATGGACAATGGAAACACCTTCCACCGCCTTCAAGCGACACCTGTGCTGGAGCGCAGCCCGGACGAACAGCTGTTTCGCTGCGGTCCCTGGGTCGAACATGACGGCCAGCACTTTCGCATGTGGTACGTGGCCGGCAGCGACTGGGAAACCATCGATGGCAAGCCGATGCCGATCTACGACATCCGGTATGCGCAGTCGAATGACGGCGTGCACTGGCCGGACCAGGGGCAAGTCGTACTGCCGATCGAGATGGAGAAGGAGCACGGCTTCGGACGCCCGGTCGTCCGGATCGGTCCTGAGGGCTACCGGATGTTCTATTCCATCCGCCAGCGCAACCCGACCCGGTATGGCCTGGGCTATGCGCAGTCGCGCGACGGGCTGCGCTGGGAACGGCGCGATGCCGACATGGGCCTGGACGTCACCGAGGGCGCATGGGATGGCGAGGCCATCTCCTACGCCATCGACATCGAAGCCGGCGGCAAGACCTGGTTGCTCTATAACGGCAACGATTTCGGCGGCACGGGATTCGGCATCGCGGAGCGCCTGCAGCCATGATGCAGGCGCGTTTTTTCGATGCCGGCGAGGCCGACGACGCCGGCCGCTGGGATGCCTTCTGCCGCGGCGCGCACGGCGCCACCTTCCTGCATTCGCGCGCCTTCCTCTCCTATCACGGCTCCCGCTTCCTGGACCGCTCCATCGTGATCGAGCGCGATGGCCAGTGGCTGGGGGTCATCCCGGCTGCCGAGCATCCCGCCGACCCGTCCATCGTCGTTTCCCATCCGGGCGCGAGCTACGGCGGGATCGTGCACCAGGGGCGTCTCCGGGGTGAGCAGATGCTGCATGCCCTCGACGCCGCATGCGCGCGCTGGGCCTCCGCCGGCTACGCGCGCCTGCAATACAAGGCCGTTCCGCACATCTACCACGCGGGTCCCGCCCAGGAAGACCTGTACGCGCTGTTCCGCGCCGGGGCCTTGCGCTATCGCGCCGACCTCTCCAGCTGCATCGACCTGCAGTATCGCCTCCCCGTCAGCGAACGCCGCCGGCGCGCCTGCAGGAAGGCGCAGGGGGCAGGCGTGCAGGTGGTCCAGGGCAGAGCCCATCTTGCGGCCCTGTGGCCGGTGCTGGCCGATAACCTCATGCGCAAGCATGGCGTCGCCCCGGTGCATACGCTCGACGAGATCACCCTGCTCATGGACCGCTTTCCCGAGCATATCCAGGTGATGGCCGCGCAGGTGGACGGCGCCGTCGAGGCGGGCATCGTCCTGTTTCTGGGGCAGACGGTTGCGCACGCCCAGTACATCGCGGCGAGCGCGCGCGCCTATTCGGTCAACGCCCTCGACCTGCTGTTCGAGGAAGCGATCATGCAGGCCTCCCGTTCCGGCAAGCGCTATTTCGATTTCGGCATCAGCACCGAAGACGCGGGACGGACCCTCAACGCAGGCCTGGCCCAGTTCAAGAACGAGTTCGGCGCCGGCGGAGTGGTCCACGAGTTTTACGAATTGAACCTGAAAGGAGCCGGGCATGCCTCTGAATGATTGCCGCCTGATTGAACTGCCGAAGATTTCCGACCCCCGCGGCAACCTGACCTTCGTCGAAGGCGGGAACCACATCCCCTTCGACATCAAGCGCGTCTACTACCTGTACGACGTCCCGGGCGGTTCCGACCGCGGCGCGCATGCGCACAAGAACCTGCACCAGTTTGTCGTGGCCATGTCGGGCAGCTTCGACATCGTGCTCGACGACGGCGACCGCCAGCGGCGCTTCCACCTGAACCGCTCCTACTACGGGCTGTACATCTGCCCGATGATGTGGCGTACCCTGGACAACTTCTCCTCGGGCGGCGTCTGCATGGTGCTGGCGTCGGAAGTGTATACCCCGGACGACTACATCCGGGACCACGACGAATTCCTCGCCCGCGCCCGGCAAATCAAGCTTGCCGGTGCATGAACTGCCCTACCGATACCATGCAGATAGACTTTCTCCATCTCGGCCGCGTCAACGCCCCCTACGCGGCGGCGTTTCGCGAGGCGATCGACCGGGTGCTGCGCTCGGGCTACTACATCCTGGGCCAGGAAACCCTGGCATTCGAACAGGAGTTCGCGCGCTACTGCGGCGTGCGGCACTGCATCGGCGTGGCCAACGGCCTGGATGCGCTGCACCTGATCCTGCGGGGCTACGGCATCGGCGCCGGCGACGAAGTCATCGTGCCGGCCAATACCTTCATCGCCACCTGGCTCGCCGTCAGCCTCGTCGGTGCGCGCATCGTGCCGGTCGAACCCGACGACGCGCGCTGGAATATCGACCCGAAGCGGATCGAGGAAGCGATCACGCCGCGCACCCGTGCGATCATGCCTGTCCACCTCTACGGCATGCCGGCGGACATGGATGCGATCAGGGAGATCGCGCGGCGGCACGGCCTTCGCGTGATCGAAGACGCGGCCCAGGCCCACGGCGCACTGTATCGGGGACGCCGCGCCGGCAGCCTCGGCGACGCGGCGGGCTTCAGTTTTTACCCCGGCAAGAACCTGGGCGCGCTGGGTGACGGCGGCGCCATCACGACGGACGACGACGAGCTCGCCGAGCGCCTGCGCAAGCTGCGCAACTACGGCTCGTCGGTCAAGTACCAGCACGATATGGAGGGCATGAATTCGCGCCTGGACGAAATCCAGTCGGCCGTGCTGCGCGTGAAACTGGCGCACCTGGATGCGGACAATGCAGCGCGCGCGGCGGCCGCGGCCCGTTATCGGGAAGCGCTGGCCGGGACGCCGGTCGAGCTGATCGGGCTGCCCGATGGCGCCGAGTCGGTCTGGCACCTGTTCGTCGTCCGTGCGCCCCGGCGCGACGCCCTGCGCGACTTCCTGGCCGAGCGCGGCGTCGGCACCCAGATCCACTATCCGGTGCCCTGCCACCGCCAGGAAGCGTTCGCCCGCGAGGCCTGGCCCGCCCTGCCCGTCACCGAGCGGCTGCAGGCGGAGATCCTGAGCCTGCCGATGTCGCCGATCCTGGGTGCGGACGAGGTGGCGTACGTGGCGGCCCAGGTGAAGGCCTTCTTCGCCTGAGAGAGAAGGCTCAGTTCGCGGCGAGCTTAGTTCGCCGCCAACTTATGCAGGTCCGCGCCCACCTTCTCCAGCACTGCCTGCCAGCTGGCGCCCGCCGGCTGGCGGTACAGCGTGACGCTCGGGTACCAAGGGCTGTCGCTGCGCTCGAGCATCCAGCGCCAGTCCGGGATCGGCGGCAGCAGGATCCAGACCGGCTTGCCCAGCGCAGCCGCCAGGTGGGCGACGCTCGTATCCACGCAGATCACCAGGTCCATCAGCTCGCACAGGGCCGCGGTATCGGCCATGTCGCCCAGCTGGGCGCCGAAATGGCGCAGCTGCGGCAGGGTGTCGAGCACGGCCTGGTCGGCCGCGCGGACTTCCTTCTGCAGGGAGATGAATTCGCAGTGCTCCGAGAGCAGCGCGCCGAAGTCGGACAAGGCGATGCTGCGGTGGCGGTCACCCTTGTGGATCGTGCTGCCGCTCCAGACGAGGCCGATGCGCGGCCTGGTCTTCGGGCCCAGCGTTTCCTGCCACTGGGCGACCCGGGCGGGATCGGCCTTCAGGTAACGGTCGGCCGATGGAATCGACGCGAGGGTGGTCTGGAATGCGCCCGGGAGGCTCATCAGCGGGCACTGGAAATCGAAGGACGGCAGCGAAGGGCTGCGCTCGATCACCTGCGCCACGCCCGGCAGGTCGCCCAGCAGGCGCGACAATCCCGGCTGGACTTCCAGGATCACGCGTGCGCCCAGCGCGGCGACCTTTTCCACGTAGCGGACCATTTGCAGGGTATCCCCCAGCCCCTGCTCGGCAAACAGCAGGATGGTCTTGCCTTCCAGCGCTTCGCTGCCGGTCCAGCGCGGCTGGGCGAAGTCGCGCTTCTCCTGGTAGACGCCGATGGTCGGCGTGTCCCAGCGCCACTCGTAGTCGCGCCAGCCTGCGAGAAGCTCGCCGCGGCGCAGGTTCATCAAGCCACGGTTCCAGTGGATCAGGCCGAAATCGGGATTGAGCGCCAGCGCCTTGTCATAGCTGTCGAGCGCCTCGTCGATCCGGTTGAGGTCGGCGAGCACGATGGCGCGGTTATGGTGCGCCTCGGACAATGCGGGTTCCCAGGCGATGACGTCGTCATAGGTTTGCAGGGCCTCCTCGTAGCGCCCCATTTCCAGCAAGAGGTTGCCACGGTCGCAGAGCCCGATCGGATACGACTTCAGGGCGAGCGCCTTGTCGAAGGCTTCCAGCGCCGCATCGAAGCGCTTCACCGCCTGCAGGCTCTTGGCGCGGTACTCGTGCAGTTCGGCGGATTCGTGGCCCAGGCGCAGCGCCACCTCGTAGCCCTTGATCGCCGCCTCGAATTCGTTCATTTTCCGCAGCGTTTCGCCCAGCCAGACATAGGCTTGCGCATAGTCCGGACGCAGCTGGATGGCCTGCTGCGAATTCTTCAGCGCGAGTTCCCAGCGCTTCAGCTCGAAATAGCTGATCGCCCTGTTGTGATAGGCCTCGGCCGACTCCGGGTTCCAGCGCAGCGCACGGCCGTAGCTGTCGATCGCCTCCTGGGTACGCCCGAGCCCCTGCAGGGCGATGCCGCGGTTGCAGTGGGCGTCGGCAAACCTGGGATTGAGTTCGATCGCCCGGTCGAAGCTGGCGAGCGCTTCCTCGAACTCGCTCTTGCCGCGGTAGGCATTACCGCGGTTGTTATAGGCTTCGAAGTAGTCGGGGAACAGGGCGAGCGCGCGTTCATAGCTGGCCAGCGCGGCGTCGTACTGCTCGAGCTCATTCAGGGCCACGCCACGGTTGTTATGGGCTTGCGCGTCTTCCGGGCTCAGGGCCAGCGCACGATCGTAGCTCTGCACCGCCTCCTCGTGCCGGCCCATGGCCTGCAAGGCGACGCCGCGGTTATAGTAGGCATCGGCATCGTTCGGCGCCAGCGCGAGCGCCCTGTCGTAGCACTGCAGGGCCTCGTCGAAGCGCTTCTGCTCCTTGCAGACGTTCCCGAGATCGCAATGCACGCCCGCCATGTTCGGGTTCTGCGCCAGCGCGGCGCGGAAGAAGCCGGCCGCAAGATCATGGTTCCCTTCCTGGAAGGCGATGATGCCGACGTGGTGCAGCGCTTCGGCATGCTTCGGCACCAATTGCAACACCTGCTCATAGGCAGCCGCCGCCTTCGCCAGGTCGCCCTGGTGATGGAAGTGCAGGCCTTCGTTATACAAGTGGTTCGCCTGCGCTTCGACAGCGGCGGCGCGCCCGTGCGATGGTATCGAAGGATTTTTTGCCATGATAGAAGTCTGGAAAGAAGTAGCGGGCGGCGGATCCATGGGGCGGAGCCCTGCCGGGACGTCCAAGGATTATAGATGGGTGCTTGCCACAGGGCAAAACATAAGAGGCGATGTTTAACCTTGTCGTGGTGGGCATGTGACATAGCTGGCAGGACTGTCATCGGAAGACGTTCGGACATTGTTAAAAAGATCAATAAAAAACTTTTTCAAAAAAATTTCCACACGGCACTTAATGCCCACGTGAAATTGGTCGTCTTGTACTTGTGAGAGCGCGACGAACCGCTGCTCCAGTTACGAACACCACTCAATTCAGGAGCTTTGACCATGCTGAGCCTTCACACCAACGCCGCCTCGCTGTCCGCACAAAATTCGATCAGCACCACCCAGAAATCCCTGTCGACCTCGATGACCCGCCTGTCGACCGGCTACCGCATCAACTCGGCAATGGACGACGCCGCCGGCCTGCAGATCGCTACCCGCCTGAAGGCACAGAGCAGCGGTATGGCCGTCGCCATGCGCAACACCCAGAACTCGATCTCGATGCTGCAGACCGCCGAAGGCGCGCTGAACGAAGTCGGCAACATCCTGGTCCGCATGAAAGACCTGGCCACCCAGTCCGCCGACGGCTCCTCGTCGACCGCCGACCAGGACGCGATGCAGGGCGAATTCGACCAGCTGACCAGCGAACTGAGCAACATCATGGCGAACACCAAGTTCGGCGGCAGCTCGCTGCTCCAGAACGCCACCACCAGCAAGCTGGGCGCCACCGCCGGCGTGACCTTCCAGATCGGCGCCGACTCGGCCGAGAAGATGGTCGGCAACTTCGCTACCGAACTGACCGCCGCTCACACCAACATCGTCGCCGCCGCCACCCAGTACAGCGGCTCGGCCGGTACCGCTGCCGCCACCGCCGGCACCGAAATCAACGCGACCAACGCCAACGGCACCATCGGCAAGCTGAGCACCGCCATCAACAGCGTCAGCGCACTGCGCTCGAAGCTGGGTGCTGTTGCAAACCGTCTGGACCACGTCTACAACAACCTGTCGAACGTGAGCACCAACACCGCCAACGCAACCGGCCGCATCATGGACGTCGACTTCGCGACCGAATCGTCGAACATGACCTCCAAGCAGATGCTGATGCAGGCATCGACCGCGATGCTGAAGCAGACCAACAGCATGTCGTCGATGGTCATGTCGCTCCTGCAGTAATCTTTCCTCCTGGGCACAAGCTCAGGTAGTATCGAGGGGCCGGCCGGCAACGGCCGGCCCCTTATTCTTTTGGTAGACCGCCATGGCCAGCATTCCGTCCATCGTTCCCCTCCTCCCGCCGGCCACGCCGCCGCTGAACGTCGGCGCGGTGGCCGCCGCCGCGCCGGTGGCGCTGGCGCCCTTCGACGCGGGCGACCCGCCGCTTCCGAGTTCCCAGCTGCTGCCCCAGGCGCCCGCCGGCGTCACCCCGGAGTCGAGCGGGGAAAGCGCCGCCATGCGGCCGGACCAGGTCTTCCTGGCGCGCCAGATGAGCTATCCGGTGGCCGACGGCCAGCGCCTGGCGGCATCCTGGCGCTCGATGGTGCGCACCTATGGCGACCAGCTGGCCGACCGCGCGCTGCGCCTGCATGCGGGGCAGCTGCCGCCCGCGGTGCTGGCGGCCAGCCAGGAAGGGCGCATCCTGCGCCAGCCGGACGGCGCGCTGCCGCCGGATGCCTGGCGCTTCACCGTGCACGCGGGCGGCGCCCGCGACCAGCACCTGGACGTGATCCAGGACGAGGCCGACGGCCCGTCCGGACGGCGCCGCCATGCGCGCGCGGCCCTGCGCCTGGAGCTGGAACTGGACGATGGCACGATGGTGGTGCTGCAGGTCGAGCCGATCCCCGGCGGGCTGGCGCTGGAACTGTGCGCGCCCGATGCGCCCGCGCTCGCGCGCCTGAAGGCGCTGCAGCCGGTGCTGGAAGATGCGGTGCAGCGCGCCGGCCTCAAGGTGCTGCGCTGGCGCTACCGCGACCGGCTGCCGCTGGCGCCCTCGCATGCGCGCCTGCAGGCGGGCGACGTGGTGCAGGTCCTGACCCTGCCGGTGTTCCGCGCGGTGGCCGAGCTGGCGCTGGCCTTGCCTTGCGAAGGCGCGAAAGACGATGCTGGGATGAAATAATATTTCAAAAACAAAGCCCCGCTGAAATATTCTTTCAGCGGGGCTTTTTCTATTCCGGCGGGCTGTTACCCGACCGTGCCGACGATCGAGACGTCGCGGTTCTCGGGAATCTCGTTATACGAGAGCACGTTCAGGCCCGGCGCGAACAGGCGCGCGTAACGCGCCAGCAGCGGGCGCACCTGCGGCAGCACGAGCAGCAGCGGCGGCGTGTGCTGGCCCTTCATTTGCTCGCGCGCGACCGGCATATTGATCTGCAGCTGGGACAGCAGCTGCGGGTCGATCGGGTAGTTATCGAGCGCCACCTTGCCGCCGCCGTTCTGGCGCGCCTGGTTCAGGGACCCGAGCAGCATGTTCTCGAGTTCGGCCGACAGGTTAAAGGCCGGCATGTCCTTTTTCTTGCCGAACAGGCCGGACACGATCTGGCGCCGCAGCGCACAGCGCACCTCGGCCGCCAGCAGGATCGGATCCTTGGTGGTCTCGGAGCTGTCCAGCAAGGTGGTGGCGATCACCACGATGTCCTTGAGCGACACGCCCTCCTGCAGCAGCACGCGGAACACGCGCAGCAGTTGGGTGTGGGACAGGGCCTTTTCCAGCGCGCCCGCCAGTTTCGGCGACAGGGCCGTGAGGCGCTCGATGATGGCCGGCACGTCCTCGTGGCGGAACAGCTCGTGCAGATATTCGCGCACCACCTTCGAGGTATGGGTCGCGATCGCGCTCGGCACCTCGACCACCTGGTAGCCCAGGCCGAGGGCGTGGCCCTTCTGGTCCGGGGTGATCCAGGTGATCGCCATGCCGTAGGCCGGCTCGATGCCCGGGATGCCATCGAGTTCGCCGTAGACGTTGGGCGACGGGATCGCCATCAGGTGGTCCGGCATCACCTCGGCCTCGGCCACGACGGTGCCCGACAGGCTGATCGCATACTGGGCCGGGCGCAGGGCCAGGTCGTCGCGCACGGAGATAGCCGGCAGCAGCATGCCCATCTGTTCGGACAGGCTCTGGCGCACGCCCTTGATGCGCTTGGCCAGCGGTTCGCCCTCGGCCTTGTCCAGCATGCCCACCAGGCGGTAGCCCACCGCCACCGTGACCGGCTGCACCACCGGGAGCGCCTGCCAGTCGAGTTCCGGCGCGCGCTCGTCGCGCAGCGCCGCTTCGATCGCGGCCACGCCGGCATTGTCGGGGGCCTTGACGCGCTTGGTGAGCTTCCAGCCGACGTAGCCGACCACGCCCGCGAAGATGAAGAAGGTCAGGGTCGGCATGCCCGGCACCAGGCCGAGGATGACCATCACGCCCGCGGCCGCGAACAGCACGGTCGGCTGGGCCAGCAGCTGGCCGCCGACCTGCTGTTCGAGGTCGCCCGACTCGCCGATGCGGGTCACCAGGATCGCGGCGGCGGCCGACAGCAGCAGCGCCGGGATCTGGGCCACCAGGCCGTCACCGATGGTCAGCAGCGCATAGACCTTGAAGGCTTCGCCCAGCGGCAGGCCGTGCATCAGGGCGCCGATCGCGACGCCGCCCACCAGGTTGATGATGAGGATCAGGATCGAGGCGATGGCGTCGCCGCGCACGAACTTCGAGGCGCCGTCCATGGCGCCATAGAAGTCGGCTTCGGCCGCCACATCCTTGCGGCGCTGGGTGGCCTTGTCCTGGTTGATCAGGCCCGCGTTCAGGTCGGCGTCGATCGCCATCTGCTTGCCGGGCAGCGCATCCAGGGTGAAGCGCGCCGACACTTCCGAGATACGTTCCGCGCCCTTGGTCACCACGATGAAGTTGATGATCATGAGGATCACGAACACCACCAGGCCGACCACGAAATTCCCGCCGATGACGACGTTGGCGAAGGACTCGATCACGTGGCCGGCCGCGTCCGGACCGTTATGGCCGTTGAGCAGCACCACGCGGGTCGAGGCCACGTTCAGCGCCAGGCGCATCAGGGTGGTGCCGAGGATCACGGTCGGGAAGACCGAAAAGTCGAGCGGCCGCTTGGCCGAGACCGAGACCAGGATCACGATCAGCGCCAGCACGATGTTGAACGTGAACAGCACGTCCAGCAGCACCGGCGGCAGCGGCAGCATGATCATGGCCAGGAGCGCGATCAGGAAGATCGGCGCCGCGAACTTCTGGCGTTTCAGCTCCGCGATGAAAGCGTTGAAATTGGCAAAGGGATTCATGCAGAAACCTCACTCAAATGCGATGGAACGACGACTTCATTGGGGAACCGCGGGGGCGCGTTGCGCCGGCCGGCACGGAAAGCGTTCAGTTGCAGGACATAGTTCAGTACCTGCGATACGGCCTGGTAGAGCTGGGCCGGGATCTGCTGCTGGACCTGGCTGGTGTTGTAGATCGCGCGCGCCAGCGGCGGCAGCGTCAATGTCTCGACCTTGTTCTCGAGCGCCACGCGCTTGATGTACAGGGCCATCTCGTCCACGCCCTTGGCCACCACGAAAGGCGCCTCGGCGCGCTTGGTGTCGTACTTCAGCGCCACCGCGTAGTGCTCGGGGTTGACGATCACCACGTCGGCCCCCGGCACGCTCTTTCTCACGCTGCGCTGGGCCAGCTGGTTCTGCAGCTGGCGGATGCGCTGCTTCACCTCCGGCCGGCCTTCGCTGCTCTTGTGTTCTTCCTTGACTTCCTGCTTGCTCATCTTCTGGTTCTTGTTGAACATGAAGGACTGCACCGGCACGTCGATCAGGGCAAAGGCGATGAACACCGCCACCATGGCCATCAGGCCGTCCAGCATCAGGCTCGCGCCGCCCGCCAGCGCATCGCTCAGCGGCAGGCGCTGCAGCTCGAGGTAGGCCTTGTAGCTCGACGTGCACACGTGGTAGAGCACCAGGCCGAGCATGATGGCCTTGGCGGTGCTGGTCGCGAAACCGACCCAGTGCTGCTGTCCGAACAACTTGCCCAGGTTGCTGACGGGGCTCAGGCGGCTGAACTTCGGCGCCAGGTTCTTGCTCGAGGCCACCAGGCCGCCCGGGAAGACGCCGGCCACGATGATCGCCACCGGCACCACCGCCAGCGGCAGCAGCATCTTCGCCATCAGCAGCAGCGCCGCCATGAACACCGTCGACATCGCATGTTCCATCGCCCCCGCCTCGCCCAGCGGCACGAACACCATGCGGAACAGGGTGCGGAAGGATTCCAGGTAGCCCGGCAGGAGCATGGCGAACAGCTTGAGGCTGACCAGGATGCCCACCGCCGTCGACAGGTCGCGCGAACGCGCGACCTGTCCCTCGTCGCGCGCCTTTTTCAGTTTCTGCGCTGAGGGCTTTTCTGTCTTGTCGCCACCGGTGCCGCTATCGGCCATGCGCCATCCTCATCTGCTCTTGCAGCATCTCCAGGATCTGGTTGGTCATCGCGATGTAGTGGTCCGGCACGAAGCGCACCACCTGCACCAGCATCAAGAGACCGAACACCGTCACCAGGGAGAAGCCCAGCGAAAACAGGTTCAAACTCGGCGCGACCCGGTTCAGGAAACCGAACCCGATCTGCACCACCATTGTCGAAAACACGATCGGCAGCGCCAGCAGCACCGCCGCGGAAAACACCCAGGCCAGGTTCAGCGCGATGGCTTCCAGCAGCATCGGCGCGAAGCCCGCCCCCACCGGCCAGGCCTTGAAGCTCTGCCCCACCACACCCATCAGCACCAGGTGCCCGTCGATCCCGAAGAACACCAGGATCGCCAGCAGCGACAGCAGGCTCGAGACCACGTCCGACATCTGGCCGTTCACCGGGTCGTTCATCTGCGCCATCGAAAAGCCGACCTGGCTCGAGGCCAGGAAGCCCAGCATGCCGATGACGGCCATGGTGAACTGCAGGGCCAGGCCGAGCACGCCGCCGATCACGGCCTGCTCCATCATCGCCACGACGCCCGCCAGCGAGAACGCGTCGGGCATGGCGCCGCCGGTCGCCTGGGTCATGGGCAGCATCACGAAGCTGAGCGCCACCGCAAGCAGTGCGCGCAGCGGCATCGGCACCGAACCCTCGCCCAGCACCGGGGCGGTGGTGAGCAGCGCCATGATGCGGCAGAAGGGCCACCACAGCGCATTCATCAGGGGCAGCAGGAAGCTGACCAGCTCCATCGGTTCGCGCCGCGCCCTAGGTCGCGAGCGTGGCCGCCCGCTGGAACACCGACACGCAGTAATCCATCAGCGTGGTCGTCATCCAGTGGCCGGCGACGATCACCGCCACCAGGGTCACCACGAGGCGCGGCAGGAAGCTCAGGGTCTGTTCGTTGATCTGGGTGGCGGCCTGGAACAGCGCCACGATCAGGCCCATGATCAGGCCCGGCACCACCAGCACCAGGACCAGCAGCATCACGATCTGCAGGGCTTCGACCACCAGGTCGACAGCGACGTCGGGACTCATGTCGTTATCCGTTATCTCTATTCTAGAAGCCGTGGATGCTGCCGACCAGGGTGTTCACGGTCAGGGTCCAGCCGTCCACCAGCACGAACAGCAGCAGCTTGAAGGGCAAGGAGATCACCAGCGGCGAGAGCATCATCATCCCCATCGCCATCAGGACCGAGGACACCACCAGGTCGATGATGAGAAATGGGATGAACAGCATCGCCCCGATCTGGAAAGCGGTCTTCAGCTCGGACAGCACGAAGGCCGCCAGCTTGACGGTGAAGCCGCGCTGCTCCGGGGCCAGGTTGGCCGGCTCGCCCGCCAGGTGGCCGACCTGGGCCAGCGCGGTCTTGCTGGTCTGGGCCAGCATGAAGCGCGACACCGGCACCTCGGCGATTCTCAAGGCCTGCTCCAGGCCGATCTTGTCGCGGTCGTAAGGCAGGAAGGCATCGCGCCACACGGCCTCGCCCACCGGGCGCATGACCAGGATGGTGAGGATCAGGGCGATGCCGGTGATGATCCGGTTCGGCAGGCCCTGCTGCAGGCCGAGGGCCTGGCGCAGCAGCGACAGCACGATCACGAAGCGGGTAAAGCTGGTCATCATCATGACCATCACGGGCAGCAGCCCGAGCAGGGTCATCAGGACCAGGATCTGCGACTTGACGGTCATCCCCTGGGTCGAGCCGGGGATCACGCCGGGCAGCACGCTTGCGCCCTCCTGGGCCGCCGCGGGCAAAGGCAGCAGGAGAAGCGACAGCATCAGCGCAGGCAGGGCCAGCACGGCGGCGCGGCGGGCTCCTGCCCCCGCGCCGCGGGTGAACCACATCATTTGGCCAGTGCGTCCAGGTTCAGGCCATCGAGGTCGATGACCTTCAGGCCGTACTGTTCGCCGGCGACGACGACTTCGGCGCGGCCGATCGGGGCGCCGTTGACCTTGATGACCAGCGGCTCGCCGGCCAGGGCGTCGAGCGGCACCACCGAGGACGGGCCGATCGCCATCAGTTCCTGCAGCGAGATGCGGGCCGAACCCACTTCCAGCGTCAGGGTCACCGGGATGCGGCGCATCATGGCCGGCAGCGTCCTGCCCGCGGGCTTGCCCGCGCTTGCTGCCGCGGCATCCACGCCATCGAGGTCGTCGATGATCACGTCGCCCAGTTGCTCGTTCAGGTTCATGTCCATTTATTCAGCGTCTTCGAAAGAGGTTAAACAGAGCTTGCCTTTGTGTTCGGCCACATTGGCGGTGAACAGGCGCGATTCGTCCAGCAGCACGTCGGCGCGCCCGACCGACACGGGAATGATGTCGCCCAGCTTCAGCGCGAACAGCGCTTCGAGCGTCATCTCCTTGCTCGCCAGGCGCCCTTCCAGCTTTACCGTCAGGCCGGTGGCAAGGGGTTCGCTGGCGCGCTGGGTGCGCACGCTGCTGCGTTCTTCCTTCAGGCCCTGCAGCACGTGCGACATCAGGCCCTGGTCGAGCGCGATCCAGGCGTGGCTCATCGGTTCGCCCGGCGCCACCTGCAGGTCGAGGCGGATCACCCAGCCCGCCTTGCCCGGCGCGCTCGCGGGGACCGCGGCTTCCAGCGCGGCCTGCGGGGTTTCTTCCACGCCGGCGCCGTGCAGGCCTTCCAGCACGCGCTGGTAGAGCTGGTCGACCAGCTGGCCGGTCAGGGTCGCGGCCAGGCGTTCCTCGGTGGCGGTAATACGTTCCAGGGCCGGGTCGCGCGCCTGGGCGGCGCCCGGGTTCTTCTTGCGGCCATAACGGCTGTCCAGCAGGCCAAGCAGCAGGCCGCGCTCGAAGGCGACGGCGGCGGCGCCCAGCGGGCCGCTCACTGCCTGCCAGCGCAGGCTGTCTTCTTCAGGCGCGCGCTCGAAGGCCAGGTGCGCCAGGCGCCAGGCGCCCCAGTAGCGGCGCCCGCCCGGCCCGCCCATCGCCGACCCCAGGGCTTCGGCAAAACGGCGCGCGAATTTCGGCAGCAAATGTACCGGGCGTCCCAGCAGGCTGGGATCGAGCACCTGGTAATCGGCAGCGCTTTTGCGATCGAGTGGATTCATCGGGATTGTTTATTGGTCACTGGGAAACGGCGAATGACTTTTTTTCATTCCTCAAGGAAACTATTATACATGGAGATTTGCTGCGGAGACTTTGACATTCGCCTTTGATTTCCTACTTGCCGTACGGTAATATCATGGTTATCGCATTGCAGCAACCGGCCTCCTCCCAGTACGTACAAGGGGACAACCCAATGAAAGGCTCAAGAATAAAACGGCCGTTCGTTGAACAGGATTTAACATTCGAAGCCCCTGAAGGGGCTTTCCGTCGACAAGAAAAGACACATTTTGTCGCCCCCGCGCAACAGCGGATTCACGACCACACAGCATTGGAATGAGCATGGGAACCGAACTTGCCGGTCTGATCAAAGCCGACCTTGCAGCACTGACAAACGAAGCCAACCGCCTCGCCATCGCGCCCGCCGCCAACCATTCGGCCCAGGGTGCATTTAACAATTCGCAAGGCGCCTTCTCGTTCACCCAGTCCATGAAAGACGCCATCGCCAGCGTGGACAACGAAGACCGCGCCGCCGGCGAGCGCATGGCCGCGGTCGATGCCGGCAAGAGCGACGACCTGGTCGGCGCCATGCTGGCCTCCCAGCAGGCCAGCCTGTCCTTTTCCATGCTGATGCAGGTTCGCAACAAAGTCATGGGCGCGGTCGACGATCTGCTCAAGCTTCCGGTGTAACGATTCCTCTTTCTAATTGGTGACCCGGCTCTTCGTTCACGCAGAGACGCTTTTCCTAGAGACCAACCTGTGATTTCAACCCTCAAGAACGCCGTTGGCAACAAACTGGCCGTACCAAGCCTGCCCCCGGCGTTGCGTAATAACATCAGCCTGCTCCTCGGCCTGGCCGTCGCCATCACGGCCGCGGTCATGCTCTACCTGTGGCAGGACCAGTCCAGCTACAAGCCGGTGTTCGGCGCGCGCGAAAAGGTTGCCGCCAGCGACATGATGAACGTGCTGGAAGCCGAAGCCATCCCCTACCGCGTCCATCCGGAAAGCGGCCAGGTGATGGTCCCGGCCGGCGACCTGGGCAAGGTGCGCATGCTGCTGGCCGCCAAGGGCGTGACCGCCCAGCTGCCGGCCGGCCTGGAACTGATGGACCGCAACGATCCGCTGGGCGTGTCGACCTTCGTGCAGGACGTGCGCTTCCGCCGCGGCCTGGAAGGCGAACTGGCGCAAAGCATCCTGACCATGGACGCGATCGCCTCGGCGCGCGTGCACCTGGCCATCGCCAAGTCGAGCTCTTTTGTTGCCGGCGCCGGCGACCAGTCCTCGGCCTCGGTCGTGGTCGCGGTCAAGCCGGGCCGTACGCTGTCGAACGAGCAGATCGCTGCGATCGTCAACATGGTCTCGAGCAGCGTCGCCAACCTGGCGCCCGCCCGTGTCTCGCTGGTCGACCAGGCCGGCAACTACCTGTCCTCGCGCGTCGACCTCTCCGACGGTTTCGACGGCCAGGTCCAGGGCGACACCGCATCGAAGCGCTACACCGACGAGGTGCGCAAGAACGTCAACGAACTCCTCGGTCCGGTGCTGGGCGCGAACAACTTCAAGCTCTCGGTGACCGCCGACGTCGACAACGACAAGGTCGAAGAAACCCAGGAAAAGTACGGCGAAGCCCCGAAGGTCACCAGCGAAGCGATGCGCGAAGAGATGGAGCGCAACCGCATGGCCCTGGGCGTGCCGGGCACCCTGTCGAACCGTCCTCCGCAGGCAGCCGACCCGGCCGCCGCCGCAGCCCCGGGCGCCGATCCGGCCGCTGCCGCCGCCAAGCCGGACGACGGCAGCGCGCGCAAGAACGCCACCACCCGCCAGTACGCCTACGACCGCGCGATCACCCAGATCAAGCGCTCGCGCGGCCGCCTGAAGAAGCTGTCGGTGGCGGTGGTGCTGAACAATGCCGTGGCCGCCAACCCGAAGGTCGGCTATACCCCGGCCGAACTGGCCAATATCGAGAAGATCCTGAAGGGCGGCCTGGGCATCGACGCCACCCGCGGCGACGTGCTGACCGTTTCCAGCCTGAGCTTCCCGGCCGCTCCGGTGGCCCAGGAATGGTGGCAGGAACGCGACAACGTGGTCGACATGACGAGCTGGGGCATTTACGCTCTCGGTGCGCTGCTCGCCTACTTCCTGCTGGCCCGCCCGCTGCTGCGCGCGCTGACCACGCGCCTGGCGCCGCAGCCGCCGCTGATGCCTGCCGCACCGGCCCTGCCGGGCGCGCCGGGCGCTGCAGCCGCTACTGCCGCCGCAGCCCTGCCGGCCGGTTCGCCTGCCGCACTCCCGGCAGGCAGCGCCGCCGCCCTGGGCGCCCCGCGCGCCGCCGGCGCCGCGGATCCGATGCCGGTTGTCCCGCTGCTCGAAAACTACGACCTCCCACCGGCCGGTTCGGCCGTGGACGTGATGGTCGACCACCTGAAAGTCCTGGCCGGCAAAGAGCCTGAGCGCGTTGCCGAAGTCGTCAAACAATGGGTACAGAAAAAACATGGCCGAACTGAATAACGCGGACAACCTTGAGGCCGTCCTCACCCCGGTCGAGCAGGCCGCCATCGTCCTGCTCTCGATCGGCGAGGAAGGCGCGGCCGCCGTGCTGCGCTGCCTCGAGCGCGAAGAGTTGCTGGAACTGACCCAGGTGATGTCGCGCATGAGCGGCATCAAGGTCGATTCGGTCAAGTCGGCCGTCCAGAACTTCTTCGACGATTATCGCCAGCAAAGCGGCCTGCACGCCGCCTCGCGCAGCTACCTCAAGCGCTCGCTCGACCTGGCGCTGGGCAGCGACATCGCCAACAGCGTGCTGAACACGATCTACGGCGACGCGATCCGCCCGATGATGGCGCGCCTGCAGTACGCCTCGCCCAAGTGGCTGGCCGAGTTCATCTCGAACGAGCACGTGCAGATGCAGGCCGTGTTCCTGGCCTTCCTGCCGCCCGCCCTGGCTTCGCAGATCCTGGAAGCGCTGCCGGAAGACGGCCGTGAACTGGTGCTGCTGAACATGGCGCGCCTGGACGAGATCGACCGCGACGTGCTGCACGAGCTGGAGGAGCTGGTCAACCGCTGCCTGGCCGCCCTGGATACCCAGAGCGCCAGCGTGGAAGGCGTGCGCCAGGTCGCCGAGATCCTCAACCGCCTGCAGGACAACCGCGCCGGCATGGTCGAGCTGCTGCGCGCCCACGATCCGGAAGTCGTGTCGCAGATCGAGATGTCGATGTACGACTTCTTCATCCTGTCGCGCCAGACCGAACAGGTCATCACCCGCCTGCTCGACGAAGTGCCGATGGAGCAGTGGGCGATCGCGCTCAAGGGCGCCGAGCCTGCGCTGCGCGATGCGATCCTGGCCGCCATGCCGAAACGCCAGGCCCAGAGCTTTGAAGACCTCATGCGCCGTTCCGGCCCGGTGCCGATGTCGCGCATCGAGCAGACCCGCCGCGAGATCATGGCCACCGTCAAGGAACTGGCCGACGCCGGCGAGATCGACGTCGCCCTGTTCGCCGAGGCGACCGCCGAATGAAGCAGTTCCGGCCCTATCACTTCCCTCCGCTGCACCAGTTCACCAGCGCCCTGCCGAAGGGCGCCGGCACTGGCGGCGGCGCCGGCTCGCCCGAGGAATGGCAGGCCGCGCTGGCCGACGGCTACCGCCAGGGCCAGCGCGAAGGCTACGAGGCGGGCCTCGACCAGGGCCGCGCCGACGGCTTCCCGGTGGGCCAGTCCGAAGGCCTGCAGCGCGGCGTCGAGGAAGGCCGCGCGATGGCCATGGAAGGTTTGGAGCAGCTGGCCAAGCCGGTCGACGCCATGCTGAAAAGCCTGAAGAAACTGAAGACCGACATGCGCGCCGCCCAGCGCAAGGAAGTCGTGGACCTGGTCGGCAAGATCGCCCGCCAGGTGATCCGCGCCGAACTCGCGCTGCAGCCGGTGCAGCTGCTGGCCCTCGTCGAGGAAGCCCTCGCCGTGATGCCGCCCTCGCGCGAGCAGGTCGAGGTCTTCCTGAATCCGGAAGAACTGCGCCGCGTGCTCGAACTCGATCCGAAGCGCGCCAAGAAGTGGACCCTGCTGCCCGACCCGGCGCTCGAACCGGGCGAATGCCGCGTGCGCTCGGGCGACCATGAAGTCGATGCCGGCTGCCAGGGCCGCCTGACGGCGGTGATGGACCAGGTCCGCGACCAGCTGCTTGGCGACGAGGAGGAAGAAGAGTGACCGCGCTCGCCCAGCGCCTGCGCGCCGTCGAACTCGGCGCGGTGCCGGTGGCCCTGCCCACCGGGCGCCTGGTCGGCGCCCAGGGCCTGCTGCTGGAGTCGATCGGCTGCCGCCTGCACACGGGCCAGCGCTGCCGCATCGAGACCGTCGATGGCGGCTGGTTGGACGCGCAGGTGGTCGGCTTCAAGGAAAAGATCTCCTACCTGATGCCGTTCAAGAAGGCGACCGGCCTGGTGACCGGCGCACGCGTGCTGCCGGTGAAGGAAAAGACCGAGCTGATGATCGGCGCCTCCTGGATGGGCCGCATGATCAACGGCATGGGCGAGCCGATCGACGGCTTGGGCAAGCTCGGTGGCGACCAGCCGCTGTCGACCACGCCGCCGAAAGTCAATCCGCTGCGCAAGGCCCCGGTGGAAGAGCCGCTGGACGTGGGCGTGCGCGCGATCAATTCGATGCTCACCATCGGCAAGGGCCAGCGGGTCGGCCTGATGGCCGGCTCCGGCGTCGGCAAGTCGGTGCTGCTCGGCCTGATCACGCGCCAGACCGTGGCCGACGTGATCGTGGTTGGCCTGATCGGCGAACGTAACCGCGAGGTGCGCGAATTCGTCGAGAAGTCGCTCGGCGTGGAGGGTTTGCGTCGATCCGTGCTGGTGGTGGCGCCGGCCGACGAATCGCCCCTGATGCGCGTGATGGCGACGGAGCTGTGCCACTCGATCGCGGCCCACTTCCGCGACCGCGGCCAGAACGTGCTGCTGCTGTGCGACTCGCTGACCCGCTACGCGATGGCGCTGCGCGAAGTCGCACTGTCGCTGGGCGAGCCGCCGGCCACCCGCGGCTATCCGCCCTCGGTGTTCTCGAACCTGCCGCAGCTGGTGGAATCGGCCGGCAACGGCGAGAACGCCAAGGGCAGCATGAGCGCGATCTACACCGTGCTGGCCGAAGGCGACGACCAGCAGGACCCGGTGGTCGATTCGGCGCGGGCGATCCTGGACGGCCACATCGTCCTGACCCGCGAGCTGGCCGAACGCGGCCACTACCCGGCCATCGACGTGGCCCAGTCGATCTCGCGCTGCATGGCCCAGGTGGTGCCGCAGGAACACGCCCTCGCCGCGCGCAAGCTCAAGGCGGCGCTGGCGAAACACGCCCGCGTGCGCGACCTGATCCCGCTGGGCGCCTACGTGCCGGGCGCGGATCCGGAGACCGACAAAGCGGTACGCCTGCATCCGCACATCGAAGCCTTCCTGTGCCAGGGCACGCGAGAAGAAGCGCCGATGGACGGCTGCGTCGAACAGCTGAAAGCGATGATGGCATGAGTGCTGCGAAACGCGCGCAAACCATCGCCAGCCTCGGCACCCTGGTGCAACTGCGCTCGCTCGACGTCGACCGCCTGCAGGCCGACCTGGCGGGCCAGGAAGCGACCCGCGTGCGCTACCAGAACAACCTGGCGCGCCTGGACGCGCTGGCGACCGGCAGCGGCGCCACCGGCGCCCTCCCCCCGGCGCTGGCGCTGAACTGCGGCGCCTACAAGCAGAACGTGATGGCGATGGCCGACCTGCACCGCACCGACCTGGCGCTGCACGAAGCGAACATGGCGGTGGCCCAGCGCACGCTGAGCGACGCCTGGACCCGCCGCGAACTGCTGGGCAAGGTACTCGAGCAGCAGGAAAGCCTGCATTCGAAGGAGCAGGACCGCATCGTGCGCAAGCGCGAAGACGATATCGCCACCCAGTCGTGGATGGCGAACCGGCCGGTGTGAACCGGGCAGACAGAGGAGAAGAACATGGCAATCAACAGTCCTACCTACGATCCGGCCAGCACGGCTGCCGCCCTCGCGGACAAGTACATTTCCGGCGCGCGCCAGGTCCTCGACGCCCGTACCGACCGGGCCGACGCCACCAGCAAAGGGCTGCGCGACCTGAGCTCGGCGCTCAGCGCCTACCAGAGCGCGCTGAGCAGCCTGACCGGCCTGAACAAGACCATGTTCGCCCAGTCGGCCGCGTTCAGCGACACCAGCGTCGGCACCGCCACCGCCACCGCCGCGGCGGCAGCGGGCAGCTATTCCTTCTTCGTCGAGAAGCTCGCGACCGCCAACCAGGTGTCCTATAGCAACCTGCCAAGCAGCCCGGCCGCGGCCGGCGGCAAGCTGGTCGTGCGCTCCAGCTCCGCATCGTTCGAGATCGACATCACCGGCGCGGACGCCGACCATGACAATACGGTGACGGTGCGCGAACTGGCCGCCGCCATCAATGGCGCGAGCAGCAACTCGCTGGCCTCGGCTTCGGTCGTGACCGTCGGCGGCGTCCAGCAGCTGATGCTGACCTCGAAGAACACCGGCGTCGCCAACGCCGTGACGCTCGACGCCTCGCTGGTCGGCGACGCCGCCCTGAAGACCGCCTTGACCACGCCCGCCAACGTGAAGACCGTGAGCGCGGCGCAGGATGCCGTCGTCTGGCTCGGCGCCCAGACCACCGGCACCAGGATCGAGCAGGCGACCAACACCTTCAACGTCATCGACGGCGTCAAGATGACCTTCACGAAGACCACCACGACGCCCGTCACGCTCACCGTCGCCGCGGACAGCGGCGCGACCACCGCGAACGTGCAGTCCTTCGTCGACGCCTACAACAAGCTCAAGACCGCGCTCGATACCATGATCGCCCCGGGCGACGCGGCCAAGGGCGTGGCGGCCGGCTCGCTCTCGGGCGACAGCGGCATCGTCGCGCTGCGCGACCGATTGATCAGCATCCTGCGTCCGGTCGGCGCCGACAGCCTGGCCAACTACGGCATCACCGCCAACCGCCAGGGCACGCTGTCGGTCGACGCGACCCGCCTGACCAAGGCGCTGGCCACCAAGCCGGCCGGCCTGGACGCCATCATCGGCACCTCGGCCGGTTCCACGCCCACCGGCCTGGCGGGCAAGCTCGACGCCTACCTGAAGACGTGGACCAATGCCAGCACCGGACAAATCAAGAGCCGCCGCGAAGCGGTCGATAAAACCCAGGTAGAACTCACCTCGCGCCAGAGCCTGCTCGACAAGCAGTACGACACGGCCTACCAGCGCTACCTGCTGCAATTCACCCAGCTGCAGGCGATGCAGAGCCAGATGTCGAGCAACAGCTCGATGTTCGATGCGCTCTTCGCCAGCGACAAAGACTAAGAGAACCCACGATGTCCTACCAAGAAGCCTACGGCAGCTACCACGCCGTGAACCTGGACGCGCAGACCTCGCGCGCCTCGCCGGTCGAGCTGGTCCTGCTGCTCACCGACGGCCTGCTCGACGAGCTGGCGCGCGCCCGCGCCCACATCGTTGCCCGCCGCTTCGAAGCCAAGGCGGCCAGCATCGACAAATGCGTCGAGATCATCAACGGCCTGTCGAGCTCCCTGGACCTCGACCAGGGCGGCGAGACGGTCGCCAACCTGGCGCGCATCTACGACTTCTGCGCCCAGCACCTGAACGGCGCCGGGATCAAGATGGAACCGGCCATGGTCGACGAGGTCATCCGCATCCTGAGCACCATCCGCGACGGCTGGAAAGGCGTCCAGGAGCGCAATGGATAGGACCGCCGCCATCGACCGCCTGTCGGCCGTGCTGAAGGATGCCGGCGAGCGCGCGGACTGGGAGCTGCTCGGCCGCGCCGCGGGCGAGCTCGGTCCCCAGCTGCAGCGCCTCGCCGCCGGCCGGGCCTGGAGCGCCGGCGAGCGCGCCGCCCTCGGCCGCCTGCGCGGCGTGCACGACGGCGCCGCCGCGCAGGTCGCGGCCGCGGGCGAGCGCCTGCAGGCCCAGATGGAGCACATGCGCAGCAACAAGGAAGGCTGGATGGCCTATGCCCTCGCAGGCGAAACCGAAACCGGTAACACCCAATGAATATCACCATGAATAGCGCGATGAGCGTCACCCTGCCCGCGTCAAACGACCCGGCGGCGAATAACGCCACGCCCGCGGACGGCCTGCCCCTGGACCCGGCGCTGGCCGGCGCCCAGGCGGCCGCCAATCCGCTGGCCTTCCTCCAGTTCCTGCAGCTGGATGCGGCTGTGCCGGCAGTCGATGCCGCGGCGCCGCAAGTCGCCGAAGCGCAGCCGCAAGCCGCGGCCGCCGGCGAGGAGCCTGTCGCACCCGAGGCGGCGCCCGAAGCCGTGGTGGACCAGACCCTGCTCGCCGCATTGAGCATGCCGCTGATGCCGTCGATGATGGCGATGCCGGCCGCCCTGCCCGCCGCCGTGCGCGCCAGCGCCGGCATGCAGGAGCAGTCGCGCGCGTCCGACGCTGCGCCGCTCGCCGCCGCGGCCGCCGCGCCGGTCGAGCTGCCGCTGGCCGCGCTGGCCCGCCCGGCCGCCCCGGCCGAGCAGCTGCAGCAGGCCGCCGTGCCGGCACAGACGGGCGAGGCCGCACAGCCCGCGCGCGCCGCGGCCCCGCAGGCGCCGGTCGCCATGGCCGCCGCTGCGAGCCAGCCGGCGCCAGCGCAGGGCGAGAGCGCAGGCAGCGAGGTGCAGGCCGCGAACACGGGCGCCTTCGGCGTCGCCGCTCCCCAGCCTGGCGCAGCGCCGCGCGAGTCTTCCACTCTGGCCCTGTCCGGTCCGCCGACCGCATGGCGCCAGACCCTGCAGGAAGCGCTGGGCGAGCGCCTGAACCTCCAGATCGGCAAGAACGCCGAGCAGGCCGTGATCCGCCTCGAGCCGCCGATGCTGGGCCGGGTCGAGATCTCGATCCGCCACGCCGCCGGCAGCCTGGAAGTGAACATCACCGCGACCCACGGCGAAGTGCTGCGCCAGCTGAACACGGTCAGCGAGAACCTGCGCAACGACCTGGCCGGCCGCCAGTACAGCGACGTCTCGGTGAACGTGAGCCAGGCGCCGCGCGCCCAGGCGATGGCACAGTCCGGCGCCGGCCTGAATGCCGATGCCCAGGGCGGCCGCGGACGCCAGCAGGAGCAGCAGCAGGATCAGCAAGCCCGGCAGCCCGGCGCCGCGCTGCTTGAAGCCCATCAACCCAATACCGCGTTCTCCCTGAGCGGACGCGCATGACCCGTCGACCATGAACAGCAAAGTCAAACTCCTCGCCGCTTTTGCCGCCGTCGCCATCCTCGCCGCCGGCGCCGCCGGTGGCGCGATGTGGTACCTCGCCCCTGCGCAGCATGGCGCCGGCAAGGCCGATGCCGAAGCGCCGAAAAAGGCCGAAGCGGAAAAGAAGCCGACCAAGTACGTCACCCTCGACAAGGTGATCGTGATGCTGCGCCGCGCGCCGAACGAGGCTGCTGCCCATTACCTGTCGGTCGACCTGGTGCTGGCCACCACGGTCGAGCAGGAAAAGGAAGCCAAGGAACACCTGCCGCTGCTGCGCAGCATCGTGCTCTCCTCGCTGTCGCCGCTCACGCTCTCGGAAGCGAACGCGATGACCGTGGACCAGTACGCCGCCACGCTGAACAAGACCTTCGACGCCAGCTATGCCAAGGAGAACCACATCAAGCCGTTTTCCGAAGTCATGATCGGCAAGCTGATCATCGAGTAATCCCACGCACGCGGAGACCTTCGTGGCCTATCTAGCCGATTACGCCGATTCCAGCGCCAGCCATCTCTACGGGGAAGCGCCCGCCAACGCGGGCATGACGCCTGGCGAGGAGCAGCGCCACCTGGTGGCCTATGCGCCGCTGGTCAAGCGCATCGTGCGCCAGCTGAACTCGCAGGTGTCGGGCGCCGTGTCGCGCGAGGACATGGAGCAGATCGGCCTCATGGGCCTGCTGGAAGCGCTGCGCCGCTACGGCACGCCCGACAACGGCTTCGGCAGCTACGCCAGCCTGCGGGTGCGCGGCGCCATCCTCGACGAGCTGCGCCGCCAGGACTGGCGTCCGCGCGCGGTGCGCCAGGACAGCCACCGCGTGCGCGACGAGCTGCGCGCCCTCACCCGCAAGCTGGGCCGCGAGCCGACCGAGAAAGAGGCCGCCGCCGCCCTGGGCGTGACGGCGGAAGAATTCCGCCAGCACGTGCTGGACGACTGCGCCGAAGAGATGCTCAGCTTCGACGAAGTGCTGCAGGAAGCCACCGACCATGCGCACAGCGCGCCGAGCCCGGAGGAATCCTACCTGGTGCGGCGCAGCCTGGAGCAGGTGCTGGGCAGCCTGAACGAAAAAGAGCAGCGCGTGATCCAGATGATCTACGAGTTCGAACTGAGCTACAAGGAAATCGCCGCCGTGCTCGACCTGTCCGACGCGCGCGTCTGCCAGTTGAATAAAAGCGCGCTGGCAAAAATGAAGGCTGCGCTGCAGCGCACCTAATATCAAGAAGAGAGGCTTACGTCATGCAGCAATTACTCGGTATCGCCATCGTGCTCGGGTGCGTCTTCGGGGGCTTCACCCTGATGGGCGGCACCTTTTCCGCGATCTTCCACCCGGTCGAACTCCTGATCATCGGCGGCGCCGCGGTCGGGGCCCTGGTGCTGGGCAACCCGAAGCACGTGCTGGGCGAGATGGCCCACCAGCTCAAGAAGGTCGCCGCGCGCAAGAAACACGACTCGGAATTCCAGCGCCAGCTGCTGCTCCTGATGTACGAACTGCTGCAGACCGCCGCCGGCGGCCTGAAGGCCCTGGACGCCCACGTCGAGGCGCCGTCGGAAAGCCCGATGTTCCAGCGCTACCCGCGCATCCTGGAAGAGCCGAAGCTGCTGGCTTTCATCGTCGACAACTTCCGTCTGATGGCCATGGGCAAGATCAACGCCCACGAACTCGAAGGCGTGCTGGAACAGGAACTGGAAGCCATCCATGAAGAACTGACCCAGCCGGCGAAGTCGCTGCAGAAGATCGCGGAAGCGATGCCGGGCTTCGGCATCCTGGCCGCGGTGCTGGGCATCGTGATGGCCATGTTCTCGGTCTCGGGCGGCGCGGATTCGGGCGAGATCGCCGAGAAGATCGGCGCGGCCATGGTCGGCACCTTCATCGGTATCTTCTTCTGCTACGGCCTGCTGGAACCGCTGGCCAACCTGATGAAGCAGTCGGTTAATTCCGAAGCCTCGACCATGGAAACCGTGAAGGTGGTGCTGTGCACCCACGTGGCCGGCAAACCCGCCCTGCTGGCGATCGACGCCGGCCGCCGCCTGATCCAGCTGAACACCAAGCCCAGCTTCGCCCAGCTGGAGCAATGGATCAATGCCATGGGCGGCGAAGACGAATCGCAGAACAAGCGGCGCCGCGGTAGCGACCGCATGGCGGGCTGATCGTGTCGAATACCAAAGACAAGCACCACGAAGCGACCATCGTCAAGCGCGGCGGCGGCAAGCACGCGCACGACGAGCACGGCGGCGCCTGGAAAGTCGCCTTCGCCGACTTCTGCCTCGCTCTGATGGCACTCTTTCTCGTTCTGTGGCTGATTGCCTCACGAGAACAACAGAACCTCAAGAAAATCGTGCGCGACGCGACCGACAGCGGTATGCTCGAGGGTATGGGCCACAAGCCGGCCGTCGCCGCGGAGCCGAGCGGCAGCATGATCGAACGCTTCCAGCTGCCGACCGCCGGCAGCAAGGGCAACAACGATCCGGGCGCGCCGAGCCAGCCGCGGGTCGCCTACGAGTCGCCGTCCGAACTGGCGGCGCTGTCGAAAGCGCTGGGCGAGATGAGCCAGGAGGCCGGCCTTGCCGCCAACCTGGACACCGTGGTCACTCCCTACGGCCTGCGCGTGATGCTGCACGATACCGAGCGCCAGGGCATGTTCATGCGCGGCAGCGCCCTGCCCACCGGCCGCTTCGTGAAACTGCTGCGCAAGATGGGACCGCTGTTCGCCCAGATGGAAAACCAGATGCTGATCGTCGGCCACACCGACTCCTCCCGCTTCGCCGGCTCCGACAAGGGCGGCTACTCGAACTGGGCGCTGTCGACCGACCGCGCGCTGTCCGCCCGCGCCGAGCTGCTGGGCGGCGGCATGCGCGGCGAGACCGTGCTGCAGGTGGTCGGCATGGCGGAACGCGCACCGATCGACGCGCAGGAGCCGCTGGCGGGGGTGAACCGCCGCATCGAACTCCTGATCCTGACGACGAAGCAGTCGCGCGCGGTGGCCGGCATGTTCGGCAAGCCCGGCGCCACCAGCCCGCTCGGCAAGGAAGCCTCCGTGGGCATGCCGGACGCGGAAGAACTCGAGAAGCTGCGCGGCCAATTGCCGAACTAATCATGACCGTTCAATCGAAATCCCGAGGTACCCGCATGAAGATCTCCGGCGCATCCGCACCAGTGTCCACCGTGAGCATCGGCAGCCAGACCGTGGCCGCGCCGGCGCCAGCCCCGGCGGCGTCGGCGGCCGCGCCCGCCCTCCAGTCGGAAGTGCTGCAGCCGGCCGCCAAGGCCCTGGCTGCCCTGCCCGATTTCGACGCGGCCCGCGTGGCCGAGCTGCGCGAGCTGCTCGCCAAGGGCGAGCTGCCGTTCGACGCGGGCCGGCTGGCCGGCCTGATCGAGCGCTTCCACGGAGGCCGGGGATGAGCCGCATGACCCGCCAGCAGGCGCAGACCCTGCTGGCCGATGGCGTCCAGGCCGACGTGCGCGACAGCGCCGAAGTCCTGGCCCTGCTCGAGCGCCAGTTCGAGGCCGCCCTGCGCCACCGCAGCAGCGAGCTGACCCAGCTGGCCGAAGCCCTCACGCCCCTGCTGGACGCCATGGAAGCGCGGCGCCAGCAACGCGTCTCGCTGGTGCGCGCCCTGCTGGGTCCGGACGGCACCATGGCCGGCTACATCGCGACCCTGCCCTCCCAGGCCGAGGCCGCGTTCAGCGCCGCCTGGTCCGACCTGGAGCGCACCGTGCAGGCCTGCAAGGAAGCGAGCACCCGCAACGGCAGCCTGCTGGCCGAACAATTCACGGTGATGCAGCGCGTGCTGCACGGAGAGGATGGCATCTATGCGCCACGCTGATTTCACGACGCCGGCCCTGAGCCCGACGGCGCCGACCGCCGCCACCCGCCCTACCGCGGCCATCGGCGGCGGCAGCGGATTCGGCAGCATGTTCAGCGAAGTGCAGGGAGAAGTCGCCGCCTATATCCAGAACGGCGACGGTGAGGCCGGCAGCGGCGCCGCGGCCTTGACGGCCGAAGGCGCCATGTGGCGCGCCCGCGCCAACGGCTTGATCAGCGGCGAGACCGAGGTCGACGCAGCTGCTTCCCTTGGGGGCGGCGGCGCCTCCACGCCGGAACAGCAGGCTTTCCTGGAAAGCATTGCTCCTTTCGCCAGGGAAGCCGCCGACCAGCTCGGCGTGGCGCCGGAACTGGTATCCGCCCATGCGGCCCTGGAATCGGGCTGGGGAAAGCAACCCCTGAAGAACGGCAGCGGCGCCAGCAGCCACAACCTGTTCGGCATCAAGGCCGGCAGCAACTGGGAAGGCGCCGTGAACGAATCGGCGACCACCGAATACGTGGGCGGCGCTGCGATCAAGACCCGCGAGCGCTTCCGTTCCTACCCGGACGCGGGCGCGGCCTTCCGCGACTACGCCCAGATGCTGATCGAGAATCCGCGCTACAAGGGCGCCCTGAACGTGGGCAGCGATGCCCAGGCCTTCGCCCGCGGCCTGGCGCGCGGCGGCTACGCTACCGACCCGGCCTACGCCAGCAAGCTGGCGAAGCTGGCCACCAGGCTGCAGGGTTCGGACAATTAATCAAGCATCAGCGGCGGTTCGGCTGCGGCAGGTCGAGCGGTTCGACCGTGCCGGCGCCGGCCACGCGCATGCGCACCACCTGCCCGCTCGTCGCGTTGCGCACCCGCACCACGGCGCCGTTCGCGCCGGCGTCCAGCGCCTCGCCGGCCATGCTGACCTCGATGCCCTCGATGCGCGCCACCATCTGCACCTGGTCGCCGCGCTTGACCATCAGCGGCGCCGTCAGCTGGCCGGAACGCAGGATCTCGCCGGCGCGCAGGCTGCGCCGGCTGGTCTGGCCCAGCGCCAGCTCCGGCGCACCGATCGCATCGCCGACCAGGGTGACGTCGCGGCGCTCAAGGGTGACGTGTTCGTCGCCGATCGTTTCGTTCGGCCGGATCGGCGCCGCGGCCACGGCCACCACCGCCGACACGCGGGCGCGCACCGTGAAGTCCTGGCGCCAGCCCTGCGCACCCTTGGCCGCGGGACAGCGCGCCAGGAAGCGCATGCGGGCCAACTGGCGGGTGTCGAGGGCCTCGACCTCGACCGGCACGCCGCAAGGCGGAGCGGGACGCGCACTGAGCACGTTCAGCTCGACTTGCGGTTCCGACAAGCCGCTGCTTAGCAGTTGTTTGTCGATTTGTCCACGAGCAGCTTGTTCTATCGCCAAAGAAATAGGTTGAGCGGCCTCGCTTGTGGCACAGAAAAGACAGGTTACAATGGCAGAGGTTGCCGTACGGAAAGCAATCATTGTTAAATAGAGGGTCGATAAGCACCCATTTTATCGAAACATCCGCAGTTCACCGACAGAGGATCGAGAATGACGATTAATTTCAAGGACGCCCTGGGCGTGCACGCCGACGCGCTGCAGCTGCGCGCGGAACGCACGCGCGTACTGGCTGCCAATATCGCCAACGAGAGCACGCCCGGTTATACCGCGCGCGACATCGACTTCGCTTCGGCACTGCAGGAGCAGATCGCGCTTGACGCGGGTGAACCGACCATTTCCAGCGACGGCCCGCTCTACCGCGTGCCCTTCCACCCGAGCGCTGACGGCAACACCGTCGAAATCGGCGTCGAGCAGGCCGCGTTCTCGCAGAACGCTTCCGACTTCCAGACCAGCCTCACCTTCATCAATATGAAGCTGCGCGGCCTGGCCAAAGCAATCAACGGGCAGTAACGGGAACTGAGCATGGGCTTCAAGGACATTTCAAATATCGCCGGCTCGGCGATGGCGGCGCAGACCGTGCGCCTGAACACGATCGCCAGCAACCTGGCCAATGCCAATGCCGTGGCCGGCTCGGAAACCGAGGGCTACCGCGCACGCAAGCCGGTGTTCGCCTCGGTGATGGGCGAGGACGGCGGCGCGCGCGTGCAGGTGCTGGACGTGGTCCAGTCGAGCGAGCCGCTGCGCAAGATGTACGAACCGGACAACCCCGTGGCCGACGCCGACGGCATGGTCTATTACGCCAACGTCAATGAAGTGGCCGAGATGGCGGACATGATGGCCGCCTCGCGCGCTTTCGAGACCAATGTCGAGGTGATGGGCCGCATCAAGAACATGCAGGCGTCCCTGCTGAAGCTGGGCGAGGGCTGATTCCATGGCTACCACGACCAACGCCACCAACGCCTTCGGCTTCCCGACCTCGAACGCTTCGAGCGACGCGGTCGCCGGCAACGGCACCGGCGTCGCCACCAGCGACAACAAGGACATGTTCACCAAGCTGCTGGTGGCCCAGATCCGCAACCAGGACCCGCTCGCCCCGTCGGACCCGAGCCAGTTCGTGAACCAGCTCTCCCAGCTCTCGCAGACCGAGGCGCTGGAGAACCTGGCCAAGACCACCAGCGCCAGCGCCAGCGTGCTGCAGAGCATCCAGGTGCTGGCCATGGGCGCCCAGGTCGGCAACGACGTCTCGGTCGAGACCAGCCGCGTGCGCCTGGGCGGCGACAAGATCTCCGGCACTATCCAGCTGTCCGGCAGCAGTACCGCGACCAGCCTGGTCCTGCTCGATGCCGGCGGCAGGGAAACCCGCATCAGCCTGCCCTCCCATGGCGCCGGCGCCCTGCCCTTCACCATCGATCCGGCCACGCTCGGTCTGGCGCCGGGCAACTACAGCATCAAGGCCGAAGCATCGGACGGCAGCAAACCGGCGGTCGAAGTCACGGCCCGCCTCGAAAGCGTGCGCATGGCCGCGACGGGCGGCGTCGTGCTGCAGGTCGCAGGCATCGGCGAAGTCGACCCATTCGCCGTGACTGGCTTCAACGGCAAGGCCAACGCCCTGGCCGCTAACTGAAAGGACTATTCATGAGCTTCAATATCGCACTGTCGGGCATCCAGGCCATCAACGAGCAGCTGGAAGCCGTCTCGAACAACATCGCCAACGCCGGCACCTACGGCTTCAAGAGCAGCCGCGCCAACTTCGCCTCGGTCTACGCCGGCGACAGCGCCAACGGCGTCGAAGTGGCGTCGCTGACCCAGAACATCGCCCAGAACGGCGGCCTGATCAACACCGGCCGCAGCATGGACGCCATGATCCAGGGCCGCGGTTTCTTCACCAGCCGCGACGCCCAGGGCGTGATGCAGTACACCCGCGTCGGCATCTTCTCGGCCAACAAGGACGGCTACCTGGTCGACGCCGCCGGTCGCAACGTGCAGGGCTACGGCCCGACCGTGGGCGGCGCACAGGGCGTCATGGGCGACATCAAGATCCCGACCGGCCAGATCCCGGCCGTCGCGACCACCAAGGTCGCCTATGTCGGCAACCTGTCCTACGACTGGACCCCGCCGAGCGTCGCCACCTTCAACAAGGCCGACGACAAGAGCTACAACATGGTGAAGCAGTCGGTCGTCTACGATTCCGTCGGCACCCAGCACACCCTGTCGCAGTACTTCGTCAAGGCCGCCACCCCGGCCAACACGGTCAATGTCTACTATTCCCTCGACGGCGGCGCCGCGAGCACGACCCCGAAGGCGCTGACCTTCGACACCAAGGGCCAACTGCCCGCAGGCACCAGCACGACCCTGAACTACACGCCGGCCACCGGCGTGGATCCGATCAGCTTCACGCTCTCCTACGACGGCACCACCCACGTGGCCGGCGAAGCGACCAACACCACCAACAGCAGCGACGGCTATGCCTCGGGCAGCTTCGTGGGCGTGGAACTGGCCCAGGACGGCTCGGTCGTCGCCAAGTACAGCAACGAACAGCGCCAGGTCGTCGGCACCCTGGCGATTGCCACCTTCCCGGACGAAGGCAGCCTGGTCCCGACCAGCGACACCAGCTGGGTCGCCAACAACACCTCCGGCGCGCCGCTGTACAGCGCCCCGGGCGTCGGCCTGGCCGGCAAGCTGTCGACCGGCACCCTGGAAGGCTCGAACGTCGACATCACCTCGGAACTCGTGGGCCTGATGACCTCGCAGCGCAACTACCAGGCGAACTCGAAGGTCATCACCACCGAGAACCAGATGATGCAGGCCCTGATGCAGGCCCTGTAAGGCCTGAGCCACCATCATGGATAAACTGATCTTCACGGCAGTCAGCGGCGCCGAGCGCACCCTGCGCTCGCAGCAGGTGCACGCCAACAACCTGGCCAACGCCGACACCGCGGGCTTCCGCGCCAACCTCGAGGTGGCCGCCACCCAGGCCATGCAGAACGGCTACGGCTACGACAGCATGCACCTGGCCAAGACCCAGGCCGACACCATCTCGACCCGCGCCGGCGCGGTGCGCGAGACCGGCCGTCCGCTCGACGTCGCCATCAGCGGCGCCGGCTACCTGGCGGTGCAGTACGGCGAGGCCGAGGCCTATACCCGCGCCGGCGCGATCGACATCGACGCCAATGGCGCGCTGTCGGTGAACGGCCATCCCCTGATGGGCGAAGGCGGCCCGATCGTCCTGCCGCCGCACCAGGCGGTGGAGATCGGCAGCGACGGCACGATTTCCGTGCTGACCGAAGGCGCGACCCTGATGCAGCCGGTCGACAAGCTGCGCCTGGTGAATGCCGAAGGCGCGGAACTGACCAAGAACGAGGCTGGCCTGATCGTCTCGCGCGACGGCAACCCGCTCGAGGCGGATCCGAACGTCGCCGTGCGCGGCCGCGCCCTGGAGGGCAGCAATGTGTCGGCGATCGAAGAGATGGTCGCCGTGATGAGCCTGAACCGCAGCTTCGAGATGCAGATGAAGATGTTCAAGGCCAGCGACAGCATGAACGAGGCGGGCAACCGTCTCATCGGCGCGTAAGCCGCCACATACCTAAGGAATAATCATGAATCCAGCAATGTGGATCAGCAAGACCGGCGTGCAGGCACAGGATGCCAAGCTGCAGGCGATCGCCAACAACCTGGCCAACGTCAACACCGTCGGCTTCAAGCGCGACCGCGTCGTCTTCGAAGACCTGTTCTATCAGGTCGACGCCCAGCCGGGCGCCCAGAGCGCGGACAACGTCGTCTCGAACGGCGTCCAGCTCGGTAACGGCACCCGCGTGGTCGGCACCCAGAAGGTCTTCACCAACGGCAATATGCAGACCACCAGCCAGGCGCTGGACGTCGCCATCAACGGCGCCGGCTTCCTGCAGGTGCGCCGCCCGAACGGCGAACCGGCCTTCACCCGCGCCGGCCAGCTGCAGGTCGATTCGAACGGCACCCTGACCAATGCCCAGGGCCTGCCGATCGTGCCGCAGATCACCGTGCCGCAGAACGCCACCGCCATTACCATCGGCGAAAACGGCATGGTCTCGGCCACCGTTTCCGGTTCCACCACCCCGACCGAACTGGGCCAGCTGACGCTCACCAGCTTCGTCAACCCGGCCGGCCTGCTGGCCCTGGGCGAGAACCTGTTCAGCGAAACCGCCGCTTCCGGCACCGCCAACGAAGGCCGTCCGGGCGACGGCGCCCTCGGCAAGCTCAAGCAGGGCGCGCTGGAAGGCTCGAACGTGCAGGTGGTCGAAGAGATGGTCGACATGATCGCGGCCCAGCGCACCTACGAGATGAACACCAAGGTGCTGTCGGCGGCCGACAATATGCTCCAGTACCTGGCACAGGCTGCACGCTGAATGAAACTCCTGATCGCGGCGCTCTGCGCCTCCATCCTGGCTGGCTGCGCATCCGCGCCGCCGCGCCAGGTCTCGAACGACGACGACTTCGTGCCGATGGCGCGCAGCACGTCGCGCGGCGTCTCGGGCGGCGTCTTCACGGGTGAAACCGTGTCGCTGACCTCGGACAGCCGTGCCTACCGCGTGGGCGACGCGGTCACCGTAATCCTGCAAGAAACCACCCAGGCCAGCAAGCGCGCCGGCACCAGCTTCTCGAAAGGCTCCTCGGTCGGCGTGTCGCCGATCGCGGCCCTCGGCAAGACCTTCGGCAAGACCGCGATCGACATCTCGGCCGACCGCAGCTTCGAAGGCGACGCCACCAGCACCCAGCAGAACGCCCTGTCGGGCGCGCTGACCGTGATCGTGCAGGAAGTGCTGCCCAATGGCCTGCTGCGCGTGGCCGGCGAGAAGAACCTGACCCTGAACCAGGGCGAGGAATTCGTGCGCCTGAAGGGTTTCGTGCGCGCCCAGGACATCGACAACGACAACCAGGTGTCCTCGCTGCGCGTGGCCAATGCCCGCATCGCCTACTCGGGCAAGGGCGCCCTGGCCGAGAGCAACCAGCCCGGCTGGCTGACCCGCTTCTTTACCGGCCCCCTGATGCCGTTCTGAGGACACGATGATCCATTCTCTACGCGCATCGCGCGCCCTTCGCACCGTGGTGTGCGCGCTGGTGATGGCGGCCACCGCCCTGCCCGGCGTCGCATCCGCCGCCCAGGCGCTGCGCAATCTCGTCAGCGTCGAAGGCGTGCGCGAGAACCCGCTGGTGGGCTACGGCCTGGTCGTCGGCCTGAACGGCAGCGGCGACTCGACCCAGGTGAAGTACGCCAGCCAGTCGGTCGTCAACATGCTCAAGCAGTTCGGCGTGCGCCTGCCGGAAGGCGAGGACGCCAAGAACAAGAACGTGGCCGCCGTCATGGTCTCGGCCGTGTTCCCGCCGGGCTACCGCCGCGGCCAGGCGATCGACGTCACCGTGTCCTCGCTGGGCGACGCGAAGAGCCTGCGCGGCGGCACCCTGCTGCTCACGCAGCTGCGCGCGGCCGACAACGACGTCTATGCGCTGGCCCAGGGCAACCTGGTGGTCGGCGGCCTGAACGCCACGGGCAAGAGCGGTTCCTCGGTCACGGTCAACACCCCGACCACCGGCCGCATCCCGAACGGCGCCATGATCGAGCGCGAGATCCCCACCGATTTCGCCACCCGTCCGCAAGTGATGCTGCGCCTGCGCCAGCCGCATTTCGAGACCGCCACCAATGTGGTCAATGCGATCAACGCGAAATACGGCCCGATCGCCACCACCGCCGACGGCACCAGCGTCGAAGTCATCGCGCCGGAAAATCCGACCGAGCGCGTGGCCTTCATGGCGAAACTGAACAACCTGCAGGTCAATGCCGGCCTTGAGGTGCCAAAAGTCGTCTTCAACTCGCGTACCGGGACGGTGGTCATCGCCGACGGCCTGCGCGTGAAGGCGGCGGCCGTCACCCACGGCTCGCTGAAGGTCATCATCTCGGAGAGCTCGCGCGTCTCCCAGCCCGGCCCCTTCTCGCGCGGCCAGACCGCGGTGACGCCGGAATCGAAGCTGTCGGTGGACCAGGGCTCGGGCCAGATGTTCAACTGGCCGGCCGGCGCCAAGCTGCAGACCATCATCGACGTGGTCAACAGCCTGGGCGCCTCGCCCGACGACATCATGGCGATCCTGCAGGCCCTGGACCAGGCCGGCGCGATCGAAGGCGAACTGGTGGTGATCTGATGAAAATCGAACAGAACCAGCCCCTGCCGCTGCAGCCCGGGCTCGATGCGCCGGTCGCGGCTGCCGCCGACCAGCCGGATCCCGTAGCGACGGACCGGGCCTACGTGGCGAAAGCTACCAAGGCGGCCGTCGAATTCGAGCGCTTCTTCATCTCGAACATGCTCAAGGAGATGCGCTCCTCGACCCGCGCCATGGCCGCCGAGGACAGCGTCTTCAACAACCGCATCAACCAGGACATGCAGGGCATGGCCGACGACCTGCTCGCCGGGAACATGGCCGGCAACCGCGCCTTCGGCATCGCCGACGCCATCCTGCGTCAACTCGTCCCGGGTGCGAAACCAGGAAACAAAACTTAATAAGCAGCAATAAACGGTCGCCTTTACATGGTGAACCCTGCCACAAGGAAGAATCCACACCATGGCCATCATCAATAACGCACTGTCGGGCGCCCTCGCTGCCCAGGTGGCGCTGAGCGTCAGCAGCCAGAACGTCGCCAACCTGCAGACCAAGGGATATACCCGCCAGGCCGCCCTGCTCGCCGCCATCGGCCCGGGCACCGATCCGCGCGCGGCCGGCAATGGCGTGGAGGTCAGCTCGCTCCTGCGTTTCTCGGACGGTTACAAGAGCCAGGCCATGTGGCGCGCCGCCTCGGACCTGGGTGCGCGCTCGCAGATCCAGCCCTACCTGAGCCAGCTCGAGAGCGTGATGGGCGACGAGACCGCCAGCCTGTCGGCCGGCATCGACCAGTTCTTCGGCGCCATGAACGCGGTGGGTGGCGATCCTGGTCCGACTCCGCTGCGCCAGCAGGTGCTGAATGCGGCCAGCCTGATGGCCGAGCGCTTCAACGGCCTGAACAATGTCTTCAACGCCCAGCTGCAGTCGGTGCGCACCCAGCGCAGCGCGATCGTCGATTCCGCCAACGCCCAGATCGCCACGATCGCGCGCCTGAACCGGCAGATCAGCGAAACCCAGGCCACCGGCCAGAGCGCCTCGACCATGATCGACGCGCGCGACCAGGCGATCGACGACCTGGCCAGCAAGATGGCGGTGGAAGTCTCGGACAACGCGGACGGCACCCGTAACGTCTCGCTCAAGACCGGCCAGGCACTGGTGCTGGGCAATCTGCATGGCACCCTGAAGGCGGCGCCGACCGCGACCAACCCGCAGGAATTCACGCTCACCTTCGCCAGCACGACCTATGTGCTCGACGCGGCCAAGCTGGGCGGCCAGCTGGGTGGCCTGACCAAATACGAAACCGAGCAGCTCCTGCCGCTGCAGAAGGACATCGACGACATCGCGCGCCAGATCGCCGACAAGGTCAACACCCAGCTCGGCGCCGGCTTCAAGCCGGACGGCAGCGCCGGCACCCCGCTGTTCGTCTACACTCCGGGCAGCAACGCCGACATGCTGAAGGTCACCGCCGGCTTCCTGGACGCCGACCTGGCGTTCTCGAGCGACGGCACCCCGGGCGATACCGGCAACCTGCAGAAGCTGGCCGCCATCAAGACCCAGCCGATCAAGGTCGGCTCGATCGGCACCGTGCTGTTGAGCGACGCCGACACCCAGCTGGTCGGCAAGCTGGGCGTGGACAGCCAGCTCAACAAGGCCGCCCTGAAGACCTCGCAGACCGTGCGCACCCAGTCCGTGGACGACTGGCAGTCGACCAGCGGCGTGAACCAGGACGAGGAAGCCGTCAACCTCATCGAGTACCAGAACATGTACCAGGCGAACATGAAAGTCATTTCGGTCGCCAACCAGCTCTTCGACGCCACCCTGGCCATGATGGGCTAAAGGACAGCCATGCGTATCGCCACCACCCAATACCAGTCGACGATGAACCAGTCGCTCCAGACCAACCAGGAGCGCATCAGCTACATCACCCAGCAGCTGGCCACCAACAAGCGCATCCTCGTGCCTTCGGACGATCCGGTCGACAGCGTGCGCCTGGCGCGCCTGTCGCGCGAGGAAGCTGCGGTGAAGCAATACCGCGCCAACATCGCCGCCATCGAGATCCGCCTGAGCAAGACCGAAGGCTACCTGAGCAATATGAGCACGGAGATGATCGCCGGCCGCGACACCATCGTCTGGGCCTCGGACGGCGGCAATGCGCCGGACGACCTGAAAGCCATGGTCAGCCCGCTCGAGTCGCTGCGCGACAGCCTGCTCTACACCGCCAACACGATCGACCCCGAAGGCAATTACATCTTCGCCGGCACGCTCACCAAGACCAAGCCGATGGTGTACGATCCGACTGCTCCCCTCGGTTCGCGCTACACTTACGCCGGTAACACCAACAAGCAGGAAGTGATGGTCGGCGACGGCATTACCCAGGCCGGCAACACCGACCTGAAAGGCCTCGAAAAGCTGCTCAACCAGCTCGACGCCAGCATCGAAGCGATCAAGGTCCCGGGCGCTTCGCCCAACGACCCGGTTGTGCGCGCGGTGCTGACCGCCAACCTGGACGGTTTCGACGAAGCCCTCAAGCTGGTCAGCAGCAAGGTCGCGACGATCGGCGGTTCGCAGAACATCATGAAGACGCTCGACGCCAACCACGCCAACATCAGCCTGTCGAACAAGATGGCCGTCGCCGACATCGGCGCGCTCGACGTCGGCGAAGCCGCCACCTCGCTCAACGGCTATTCCACGGCCCTGCAGGCAACGTATAAAGCGTATAGCCGCATCGGCACCATGTCCCTGTTCTCGGTCCTGTAATCGTTCGCCATGGAAGCAGCCCTTCGTCCCAGCAATCCCGCCGCCACTCCGGTCGGCAACCCGGCCGCCGCCGGCGCGACTGCCGCCGCGGCGCGCGCCACGGCGGTTCGTCCCGCCGATCCCGACAGCCGCGTCGTCACCCCGGTCGCCCCTTCGGGCGCGCCGCTGCAGCGAGGGATCCGCTGGGATACCAGCCTGCAAGGCGATGTCGCGCGTGCACAACAGGCACTCGACTACCTGCAGCGCGTGGCCTCCCAGCTCGAAGCCCTGAAAGCCGACCTGAGCGCCAAGATCGCCGGCCGCCGCGACCCTGCGCGCCAGATCGAAGCGCGCGCCCAGCAGCTCAGCAGCGCCCTTGCCGCGCGCAGCAAGCAGGGCGGCGGCGGCATCGATGCCCAGCTCGATTTCCGCAGCGCCGAACCGGCGCGCACCCGCTTTCGCATCCGCGGCTTCGACGTCGCCACGCTGCAGGACGGCGGCCAGCAGACCTATGCCTTCTCGGTCGGCAGCGCCGGCGGCCCGAACCTGACCGCCACCATCGAGCCGGGCATGACCCCTGAAGAGATCGCGGGGCGCCTGAACCGCACGCTCATGCCGGTCAAGGTGCAGGTCTTGCTCGACAGCGAACAGCAACTGGTGTTCAGCGCACCGGAAAGCGAATGGGTCGGCATCAAGGATGCGATCGCGATTTCCGGCCGCGGCCGCGTGGACACGGCCGAAGAGCCTCCCGTCATCGCCCCTGAAGAATGGAATATCGGTAACCCGGATGCGCTGCGCGAGAGCCTGCGCGAAGTGATGCAGGCCCTGGCGCGGGTGCGCCGCTCGCAGGATGCCGCCAGTGCGGCGCTCAGTGCGGCCATGGCGCGCACGGCGCAGCCGGCGATTCCGGAAGCCGAACTGCAGGCCATCACCGGCGACTTCGCCGCCACCGCCGCGAGCCACGACTACCAGTCGCTGCTGGCGATCACCTCGGCGCTCGTCGGCGTCAGCCGCGACCGGGTGCAGGCGCTGCTCGGCCTGCGCTGATCTGTTCCAGATAAAAAAACCCTCCCGCGCCAGGCGCCGGAGGGTTTTTTGTCAGCTTTTAAACGATCAGAAGCCGTACTTCACACCGGCGCTCCACACGTTCGCGCTGGCGCCAAAGTCCTTGGTCTTGCCGTAGCGCTCGTATTCCGCCACCAGAGCGGTATTCTGGTTCAGCTTGTATTCAACGCCCAGTGCGCCATAGCCGCTGGTGTCGTCGTTCTTGAAGCGCTGGCCGATGTTGTTCGTCATCTTGCGCTCGTTATGCGACACGCCGACCTTGCCATACACGCCGACCTGCTCGTTCACCGGAACGGTGTACTTGGCGGCCACATACGTGCCATAGCCTTCGGTGCTGCCACGCGGACCGACGTCGGTCTTGTGGTGGTTGGTCCAGCCTGCTTCAACACCGAGCTGCTCATTGAATTTGTAGCCCCCGAACAATTTGCCATCAGCCTTGTTCGAATCCAGGGTGGCGTTCTTCGAGGTCGCCGCGGCCGCGCCGACATAGGCCTTGCCAGTGTCCTGGGCTTGAGCGGCGCCTGCGACGGCGGCGGTAGCGATCAGTGCAATCATCAGCTTTTTCATACGAATTCCTTTCAAAGTGCTTGAACTGTGTCGCAATTCACAACGAATCGCGTTGTAGTCACAATAGCATCCCGCCACGGTCGAGCCCAAGGGTGCGGGCTGTAAGAACTGTAACAAGATGAAAAATAAGGACCAGACCGGCACTTATGTTCGCTGGATGACCGACGATATGGGTTCAGACCTCTGATCCAACGTATTTCGGGGCATAAAAAAGGCGCTGTCACCGTTGCCTGTTGGGT